>CALIOL010000025.1 GCA_938044705.1 uncultured Ilumatobacter sp.
AGATCAGGTGATGCAGCCCGGTCACCCCGACGCCCGCTGAACCGAGGTACATGAGCGGCCGTGCCCGTACGTGGCTGAGCCCACTGAGCGCCTGGATCTGGTCTGCTTCGTATGCGGTTTTCGTGCTCATCCGAGCATTGAGAGTACGACGTCGCAACGCTCATCTCGGTGACCTCCGAGCGTGACTTTTGCCGCGTCCAGGGCCATCGGCCGCCCGTTGCGGAGGCGACTCAAGGTGGCGGCCTGCAGCGTCGATACTTCACATATGAAAAGCAGACGATCGGGAGCATCGCGCACCTTCGCAATGTTGCTGGCAATCGTGATCGCCGCATTCGCCGCACACGTTCAGACAGCGAACGAGTCGGTTGCCGAAGCCTCAGCGGTCGGCTTCCCGTCGGCGTTCGAGCCGGTCGGCCCGCACCGGCTGGCCGACACCCGCCAACCCGATTGCTCGTGCACCCGCATCGACGGCCAGACCATCCGTGTGGACGTCGGCGGTACCGATGTCGTACCGCAAGAGATCACGGCAGCAGCCGTGACGGTCACCGTGACGCGCGGGTCGTCAGCCGGATTCGCCACGATCTACCCGAGTGGGAGCAGCCGCCCCACCGCGTCGACCGTCAACTTCGCTGCATGGTCGAGTGCTGCGAACTCGACCATCGTCGGGGTCGGGTCCGACGGTGCCGTCGACGTGTTCGTGAGCGCGAATGCTCACGTCATCGTCGACGTCACCGGCGTGTTCACTCGCTCAAGCCAGGCCACGAGCGGCAGATTCGTCTCGCTCAAGCCAACCCGATTGCTCGATGGGCGCGAGCCCGACGCCCCGGTCGGACGGATGGCGCCAGGTTCGTCGGCAACCATCGCACTCCCGTCGTCCATTCCTTCCGACGCCACCGCTGTGGCCGTCAACGTGACCAGCGTCTGGGCGCAACAGCGTGGCTACCTCACCGGGTTCGCCGCAGGAGGAGAGTCGCCGTCGACCTCATTCCTCAACGTGAACGGCAACGGTCTCCCGGTTGCTGCCGCAGTGATCCTCCCGGTGTCGCCAGAGGGCATCACGATCACCAACACCGCGGGCGGGCGCCTGGCCATCGACCTCACGGGTTACTTCACCGGGCCATCGGCGTCATCGTCGAGCGACGGCCTGTTCGTCGCGACCAGCCCGACTCGCCTGATCGACACGCGACTCGAGGATCGCCGATTGTGGGCGAACGGTGCGATCGAAGTCGCCTCGCCCTACCCGAACGCGGCGGCACTGGTCACCAATGTCACGCTGACTCGTACCGATGCATCCGGCTTCGTCACGGCCTATCCGGCCGGAGCGACGCGCCCGGAGGTGTCGGCCCTCAACGCCTCCTGGCGCGATCAGACGATCCCCAACGCCGCGATCACCGCAGCGTCGCCCCGTGGCGTCGGCTACTACGCCTCGTTGAGCACTGACTTGATCGTCGACACGAACGGCTACTTCACGGGGCAACTCGTGCCTGCCACTCAACCGGTTCCGGCCAACACGACGGTTCCACGCCGTGTGCTCATGGTCGGCGACTCGACCCTCGCAGTCGTTCGCAACGTCGAGCGGACCCAAGACCTGTTCGTAGGGTTCGACCCGGTGCTCGATGCGGAAGGCTGCCGGCGTCTCGTCTGGCCGTCGTGTTGGAGTGACTCGGACTTCCGCACTCCGAACACGGTCGAGGAAGCGATCCTCTCGACGCCGGGATATCTCGACGTCGTGGTCGTCATGGCCGGCTACAACGACTGGCACGACCCGTTCGGATCGTTCGTCGACACGATCATGCAGGCCGCCCGCTCCAAAGGCGCCCGGCAAGTCGTCTGGCTGACCTTCAGCCAAGGCCTCCAGCCCGAAACGAGCGCAGAGGCCATGGGGGTCTACGCAGAGAACACCCGCGACCTGTGGGCGTCGGCGCCGCGCCACCCAGACCTGTTCGTTGCCGACTGGCGTACCTACAACGCTCGGTCGTTCGGGTGGATGAGCGATGACGGGGTGCACCTCACCACCCGAGGCGGATTCGGTCTGGCCGACTACATCTCGCGCTGGATCGCACACTTGGATGGCCGGGCCTGCACCGCGCCGATGGATCCCGGCGGCGTCGTGCAGTCGCCGTGTCCGAATCCGAACACGTTGACTCGCGTCCCCGACATCGCAGGCCTCTACGGCGCATAATCGAACGGCTCGGACGCCCATCGCTGAGAAATCGAGAAATCCGAGAACCAACTCGTTGGTGGCTGCGTACAGGTGGGCATGACTGAGAACACCGCCCCCACCACCGCCCCCAAGAACCCGTCCAAGACCAGCGCCTCCACCTGGATGAAGCGAGGTCTCGTTGCAGCACTCGCCTTCGTTGCGCTCGGCTACGGCGCCATCTTCTTCTACGCCAACGTCATCAACGACGCCCCAGACGCGCTCGACAGCAGCGACCTGTCCGACGCAGTCGCCGTGAACGTTGCGGAGTCCGGCGACGGGTCGGCATCCGAAGCCAGCGCTGCGGTCGAGTTCGACGGAGTCTGGGTGCCGACGGCGGCCTCGGAGTTCGGCTACCGAGTCGACGAAGTCCTCGGCGGCGTGAACGTCACCGCGGTCGGCCGGAGCAACGAGATCGAAGGTGCACTGACCATCGACGGGACCACGGCGTCGATCGATGCGACCGTGCAGGTCGACAGCATCGAGAGCGACGACAGCCGTCGAGACGGTGCCTTCCGCAACAACATCATGGACACTGCGTCGTTCCCGACTGCCAGCTTCCGCACCACCGAGGCGATCGACTTCGGTGCCATCCCCGCTGACGGAGACCAGGTCACAGCGACCGCTACCGGCGAGCTGACGCTCAAGGGTGTGACGCTGCCGGTCACCTTCGAGGTCACCGCCCAGGCGACCGCTGGCAGCATCGGCGTGCTCGGCAACATCCCGATCACGTTCACCGACTTCGGTATCGATAACCCGTCGAACCCGGCGGTCAGCCTCGAAGACGACGGCGTCGTCGAGTTCGTGCTCGTGTTCGAGCGCCAGGCCTGACTCGTACCGGAGACCCGGTCGGGCGCGATCATCGCCCGATGCACTTCTCGACACCGACCCTGACCGACGACGAGTTGGCGGCGCTCGAAGCCCAGGTTCAATCCGGGCTCGAGCGCCGCTCGCTTGCTGGGTTGAACGTGCTCGGATTCGGCGAGATCGGGGTAGCGATCGGATACCCAGATCACGAACCCACCGCTGTGGTGAAGCGCATTCCGGCCGTGAAGGACCGAAGCGAGCTCGAGTCGTGGTTCGCCTACCTGGAGGACTACGAAGCGCTGGTCGGCGAACACGTTGACGTCGCTCCCACGGAGAAGCGGATGATCGAGAGTGGGGACGGCCGGTGGGCCGGATACCTGATTCAGCCTCGGTATCCAGCGAACGTGCTCGTCGAGAACATCCTCGGTGCGGAAGAACCGACCCCGGACCATCCGATCGTCGTCGCCGTCCGCGACGTCGCACTTGCGGCGATCGAGGACGGACGAGCGGCAATCGACACCCAGTTCTCGAACTTCGTGTGGATCGACGGTGCGCTCACCACCATCGATTGCGGGTCGCCCTTCTTGTATCACCCCGACGGTTCACCCGACTACCGAGTCGGCGCGTACAGCGACGCGATGCCCGCCGCGCTTCGTCCGGTCGTCTTGAAGCTCGCCACCAAGATCAGCTCCGAGGTCGGAACCCCCACCGGCAATCTGGAGCTTGCGGCGCTGAGCATCGTGCGCATCGAACAGCAACGCTGGCTCGACAGCGTGCTCGCCACCTTCAACCAACGGCTCGACGACCCGATCGACACCGCAGCAGTGATGGCACGATTCGACAAGCTCCACGGCGAAATGCGGCAGATCAAGCGACTCGGCAAGCTGCAGCGGGCCTGGCTCGAGAAGGTTCGCCGACGTCGCTACGAGTTCTTCATCACCGACTCGTTCACCGGCGAGGTCTTGTAGTCGAGCCGTCCGAGTCGAGTCGCTCAGCGACGGGTCCGTACGATCTCGGTGACGACGAAAAGGGGATTTCGATGTCGGACCGTGACCAATCAGGACTCGACGGAGCCGTGTCGGTCGACGACGTCGACTTCTTCGATCCGGGAATCAACGATTGCCCGTATCACGCCTATCAGGCGCTGCGCGATGACGCCCCGGTCTGGTTCGATCCACGGCTCCAGGGTTACGTCATCACCCGTCACGACGACGTGCGAGCCGTGCTCACCGACACGGAACGCTTCGCAAACTCTCGCGACAAGAACGCTCGCAGCCGGAGCACGTCGCCGAAGATCTTGTCGCTGTACGAAGAGAAGGGGTGGGTGCCTGCGCCGACACTCGCCGGTCGCGATGACCCGAACCATCGCGAGATGCGAGCGTTGTTCAACCACGCGTTCCGGCCGAAGCGAATCAGCGCGTTGGAACCCGAGATCAGTCGCGTTGCCGACGAACTGTTCGACGGTTTCATCGACGACGGCAGGTGCGACTGGGTCAGCCAGTTCGCTGTGCCGCTCCCGCTCATCATCATCGGGGTCCAGATGGGCGCCGATCCGGCGGACATCTGGCGGATCAAGGCGTGGACCGACGCATGGGTGCAGCGACTCGGGCTGATGCAGACCCCGGAGGAGGTCGTGTGGTCGACCGAGATGGAGATCGAAGCGCAGCACTACTTCCAACCCATCTTCGAACGGCTCCGGGCAGAACCCGACGACACCCTGCTCTCCGATCTCGTCAACACCGAGATCCCGGAGTGGGGCCGGTGCCTGACCGACGAGGAACTCCACGCCGAGATGATGGCCGACACCTTCGTAGGTGGCTCCGAGACCAGCACGAACGCGTTGTCCGGCGGCGTGCGACTTCTTATCGAGCACCCGAACCAGTGGGACCGTCTGAAGAGCGACCCCGCCACCTACCTGCCCGTGCTCGTCGAGGAGGTGCTCAGACTCGAGTCGCCGGTGCAGCGGCTGTCGCGCACGGCTGTCGTCGACGTCGACCTTCACGGGGTGACGATCCCGGCGGGTTCCACCGTGCTGATCGGCTACGCCGCCGCGAACCGCGACGACCGCATCTTCGAAGAAGCCGACGCGTTCGACCTCGACAGAGGCGACGCCAAGAAGCATCTGGCGTTCGGATTCGGTACACACTTCTGCCTCGGCGCCCCACTTGCGCGACGCGAACTGCTGCACGGCTTCACCGCGCTCGTCGAACGCATCGACGAGATGTGGTTTCTCCCGACGACGGACCTCACGATCGCCCCGAACTACTTCCTCCGAGCGCTCCAGAAACTCGAGATCGGCTTCTCCCCAGCGGCGCGGACGGGGAACGGCTCGCCGTGACGAACCCGTTCGATGCCGTGCCCGACCTTGACGAGCCGTGGGGCGCCAAGAGAAAGTTCGAGCACATGCCGCTGGGTCGGGCGGTCGACATGGGGTCGGCCGACGACGGAACACCCTTGATCGACCCGCGCATCTTCGACAGCAGCGAGTTCCGTCGCAACCCGTACCCGTACTACCGGATCATGCGCGACCACTACCCGGTGTTCCACGACCGATTGCACAACTGCTACTACGTCACCCGCTACACCGACATCGAGGCCGCGTACTTCGACGAAATCGGCTTCAACACGATCCCCAAGGGGTCGTCGTCCGGAGTGCTCGGCAACACGCAGCTCGAACTGAGCGGGCTCGAACATCGGCGGCGCCGTAACATCTACGGCCGCCACCTCGTCGGTGCGGCATTGACCAAACGGCTCCCGGCCCTGCGTTCGATGGCCGAGGACCTCATCGACCAATGGTCGCTTCCCGACAACCCGAAGGGTGTCGAGGTCGACGGCGACACGATGGTCGTCGAGCTGGGTCGGGCGTTCGCGAACGAGTTCCCGATCGGTGTCGTCGCCCAGGTGCTCGGCATCCCGGGTGATGCCCGCCAGCAGTTCAACTGGTGGTACGACGCGATGATGGCGGGCCTCGGTGGCAGCGACACGCATCACGACGGTCTGCTCGCCCGACAGGACCTCGAGAACTACGTCGCCACGTTGGTCGAGGAGCGACGAACGGCGCCGACGTACTTGTACGACGAGGACGGCAACGAGATCTGCAAGGACATCATCTCCGAGTTGTGCCACGCCGAGATCGACGGCGACGTCATGTCCACCGAGGAGATCACCTCCTTCGTCGCGCTCGTCGTCGGCGGAGGCGGTGAAACGACCCGCGGGGCGATCCTCAACCTCTGGTACCTGCTGCTGCAACACCCCGACCAGTACCAGGCCGTGCTCGACGACCCGAGCCTCTGGAAGGCGGCATTCCACGAAATGCTGCGGCACTCGACGTCGATCGGCGGGCAACCCCGCCACAACACCTTTGACATCGAGCTGCACGGGGTCTCGATCCCAGCCGGGTCACTCGTCCACATGGTCGACGTCTCGGCGAACCACGACGACCGTGTGTTCGACGAGCCCGAGCGTTTCGACATCTTCCGCGACGACCTCTACAGCGACAAGATCCTCCGATCAGGTCACGACCAGGACGGTCGTCGAAGCCACATGGCCTTCGGCGTCGGCCCGCACCTGTGCCCGGGTGCGTGGATCTCGGAGCAGGAGACCGTGATCGGAGCTCGCGTGCTCAGCGAACGGTTCGCGAACGTCGAACTCGCCGTCGACCGCATGCCGACAGACATCGACGAAATGTCACTTGCTCCCATCGGGCTCGGGTCGATCCGTCAGCTCTGGTTGCGCGTGGAGATGACTCGTCAGTCGTGATCGGAGCGGGCACGTACGACCCCGGAACGGGTGCAGAGGACGAGCCGCTTGCGGCAGGCGGCTATCGCACGTACGAGGTCTTTCAGCGTGAGCGCGTCGGCGAGTCCGCCCCTGACCTCACACCGCGACAACTCATTGGCGACGAGATGCTCACCGACCCGTATCCGACCCTTGCGAAGATGCGCGAGCACTCACCCTGCTACCGCGACTGGATCGGCAACCGGTTCTGGGTGACCCGCTACGACGATGTCACCTCGGTGTTCGCCGACGACGCGAACTACCGATCGCGTTCGGCGCGGGGGTGGGCAGGTGTACCCCAGTACGGCCGCGACCTGGGCAGTGAGCTGCCGGTGCTCTGGGCTCGCAGCAACCGGATCGATGCACATCTCGAACGGATCGTCGAGCGCATGATCGCCGAGTTGCGGGATCGCCCAGACCTCGCCACAGCGTTTGCTGCACGCCTCCCACTGGAGTTGTGGGGTGCGATGCTCGACCTCGCCGGTGATGATCTGGCCGCGTTCTCCGGCCGACTCTGGAGGATGCGGCGAAGCACGGGGTGGGACGAGCGAAGCCGGATCGACGGGCACCGAGCCCGAGCGGAGCTCGAGGTCTCGATGGGTGTGCTGCTCGAGGCGCGCCGTCACGACCCGGGTGACGACCTCATCAGCGCGCTTGCAACCCTCGAACTCGTCGGCGAACCCGTCACTGCCGCCGACGTCGTGGCGACCATCTTCGAATCCGACGACGACACGCTCCACGGAGGCGTGGCCAACCTGTGGTTCCAGCTGCTGACGAATCGCGAGCAACTCGCCGTCGTGGAGCGAGCGCCTCGCCTCGCGAAACAGGCGTGGCACGAGGCGCTGCGTCACAGCCCGCCGGTCCACACCGCAGCGCGGTTCGCTCGACACGAAGTCGAGCGATTCGGACGGCTCATCCCCGACGGTGCGCTCGTGGCGTGCTCGGCCGCAGCCGCAAACCGCGATCCGCGGGTGTTCGCCGATCCGGACCGATTCCTCGTCGAACGTCCCGACCTGTGCCAGCGAGAGCCTCGCGGGCAGTATCGAGCCGATGGGCTGGCGTCCGGTATCGCGTTCGGTCTCGGCCGACCGTCGGTGCACCCAGCGCTCCCGAAAGAGCGGCCGCGTTCTTCCTACGCCATCGTGCGCGACATCGCAGTGACCGCCACGCGCATGTTGCTCGACGCACACCCCGGTATCCGTCTCGCCGATGGAGCCTCGCCGAAGCTGCGCTCATTACGACTGGGCGAGATGTACACGTGTTGGGAGCTCCCGGTCGACCTGGGTTGACCCGCAGCGGTCAGAGCTCTTCAGGAGGCGGAAGCACGCACGGTTCGCCGGCATACAACCCGATGTTGTTCCCCGAGCGCCCGTTCGGACCTTCCTCGAGGAGTTCAACCAGGACCTGAGCAACCTGCTCCGGCTGCATCCACGTAGCGACGTAGTCCGCTGGCGGGTCGTCGCCGAGCCACCCCCGCAGCATTTCGGTGTCGGTGGCGCCCATGCACAGATTGTTGACGCGCACGTGATGACGAGCCAGCGAACGAGCCCAGTCGAAGGTCAAGCCGTTCAACGCCCACTTCGACGCGTTGTACAGGTCCATCGCGCCGTGCCCGTGGTGCAGGTGACAGCCCGGTCCAGGCTTCACGTGATCTGTGGAGACGTTGACGATCTCGCCACCACCGCGTTCGATCATGATCGGGGCGACCGCACGCCCGAACAGGAACGCGCCCTTCGTGTTCGACCCCACCATGCGATCGAAATCGGCGACCGCAGTAGCCCACGTGTCCTCCGGCCCCGATGCGATCACCTCGCCGGCGTTGTTCACGCAGATGTCGACGCCGCCATGTTCGGCGCAGGTTGCGTCCACGACCACCCGGACGTGCTCGGGGTCCCCGACGTCGCCGACATGGGCCGTGCCTCCGATCGCATCGGCGACTGCTGCCACCGACTTCTGGCGATCGGTGACCACCACCGTGCAGCCCTCCGCAGCGAGTCGTTGCGCAAACGCCCGGCCGATCCCCTGTGCGGCGCCCGTGACGATGGCGACGCGTTCTGCAAGCTGGCCCATCGGCGCATCTTCGCAGAGCGCTGTGCTCCCGGTCGCTGCGGACGGGGCGGTGAACGTACCGTTCGAACATGACGGTCAAAGTGATTCAGTGGGGGAGCGGCAACGTCGGGCGTGCTTCGATCGCGACCGTTGCTGGTCGGCCGGACATGGAGCTCGTCGGTCTCCTCGTCAACAACCCCGAAAAGGCCGGTCGCGACATCGGCGAACTCGGAGGCATCGCTCCGATCGGAGTCACGGCCACCGATGACATCGACGAGATCATGTTGGCCGACGCAGATGTCGTCCTGCACATGCCGCTGCCGTCGCTGGTGCACGGCGATGATCCGGGTGCTGACCTCGACCACTTCTGTCGACTGCTGGCGAGCGGCAAGCACGTCGTCACGACCGTCGGATACATGTACCCGCAGGTGTATGGCGACGAGGTCATGGGTCGGCTGGAGCAGGCCTGCGCGCAGGGATCGTCAGCGTTTCACGGTACGGGAGCGAACCCGGGCTGGTTCGGGGATCTGCTGCCGCTCCTGATGACCGGCATGTCGCTGCGCGTCGACCAGATTCGCGTGCAGGAGGTCAGCAACTTCCAGTACTACCCGTCACCGGAGATCATGTTCGAGATGATGAACTTCGGGCGTACACCTGCCGAGTTCGAGGCGCGGTCGGCGCGTCATCGCTCCTGGCTCGACGGGTTGTTCACCGAAGCGGTCCAGATGGTCGCGGACGGGATCGAAGCGGTCGTCGACGGCGTCACGTCCGACATGGAGACCTGGGTGACCGATCGCGATCTCGACACAGCGGCCGGCCGTGTTGCCGCAGGCACCGTTGCGGGCCAGCGTTGGCACTGGCGAGCGATGAGCAACGGCCACGCACTCGTCCACCAGGAGACGGTGTGGCGGATGCACGGCGACGTCGCTCCTGAGTGGCCCACCGGTGACTGGTCGATCCGCATCTCCGGCAGCCCTGACATGGAGATCACGCTGCCGCACTCGTGGAACCGTGACGTGCTCGGCTCGACCGCGGCTCACGCGATCAACGCAGTGCCCTACCTGATGAACGCAGGGTCCGGGGTCAAGACGTTCCTCGACCTGCCGCTCATCGCTGGCCGAGGCAGCGCCTTCACGCCGTGACCAGCGGGGGAGCGGTGAAGTGCTGGCCGAGCACCGAGGAGATCTCCTCGCCCATGCTCAAGATCTTGTGATCTGACCACTTCGGTCCGATCAGCTGCATCCCGACAGGAAGTCCCTCGGCGGTCTGGCCGATCGGAATCGCAACGGATGGAAGGTGTGGCATCGTCGCCAGACCCGCCCAGAACAAGATGTTGCGGTACGGCTCGTCGGAGCCGTTGACCGAGAGTGTCCGCTTGCCGTAGGGCCGTTCCACATCGTGCGGGAATGCTGCGACCGGCTGGATCGGAGCGATCATCACATCGACGTCAGCGAACACATCGGCCCACGCCGCTTGAGCGTGAGCCCGCTGCTCGTTCGCCGCGATCCAACCACGATGTGACAACGCGCTGTCGCGGGCGAACATCACGCCGTGGTCGTCGATGAACTCATCGGTCCCGCCTGACTTGGCGACGACACCGTCCCATTTGTCGTTCGGGATTCCTGGCGACAATGTGGAGTTGAGCAAACGCATGTAGGTGCGGTGGAGATCAGCCGATGCCACAGCGGGACGGATGTCGGCGTCGACCTGGGCGCCCTCGTCGGCCAGCAGGCCCGCCGCCCGCGCGACGAGGTCCTTCACGCTGCTGTCGACCGGGGCCACGGGGTCGTCTGCCCAGACGCCGATTCGGAGGTTGGCGATGTCCGGCTGCTGCTCGAACCGAGGAAGCTCAGCGCCCGGAACACCACCGAATGCCGAACCGGAGTTGGTCAGCACTTCGAGCAGGATTCGCAAGTCGCCGCACGAACGTCCGAGGGGGCCGAACACGCCGAGGTCGGAAGCGGCTGGGATGTGACCGCGACCCGAGACCAAACCGTGTGTGGTCTTGAGTCCGAAGATCCCGTTCAGTCCGGCCGGTTGGCGGATCGAATTGCCGATGTCGCTCCCGATCTCCGCCGTGGTGAAACCGCACGCGACAGCGACCGCCGCACCACCTGACGACCCTCCCGACGTGCGGGTGAGGTCCCACGGGTTGTTGGTCACCCCGTACACATCGTTGTACGTCTGGTGGTCGCCCGCCATGTACGGCACGTTGGTCTTTGCCCAGACGATTGCCCCCGCACGGCGCAGGAGTCGCACCACGTCGGCATCGCGTTGCGGGACGTGTTCCGCGAGTTCGGGCGCACCGGCCGCGGTGACCAGATCGAGCGTTTCGTAGCAGTCCTTGATCGTCATCGGGAGGCCGTGCAGCGGACCGCATCGCTCGCCAGCTGCGCGGGAATGGTCGGCTGCTTCGGCTTCGGCCCGAGCTCGCTCGATGTCGGTGGCGACCACGGCGTTGACCGCAGGATTCAGCCGGTCGATGTTGGCGAGCATCCCGTCGAGCAGTTCGACACTCGACACCTGTCGGCGCGTCAGCGCGATCAGGAGCTGAACTGTGGTCGCGGTCGTCAGGTCGAGAGTGGTCACGGAGCGACAGTAGCCAGACCCGAAGGCGGCCTTTGCAGCCGCGGCTGCGGTCGTAGGATCCGGGTGTGCCCGAGATCTCGTACGACCGCTACCCGAGTTACGACGACCTCACCGGTTGGTTGGAGCAATTCGCCGCAGACTTCCCCGACCTCGTTCGCCTGACGTCCATCGGGCAGTCCTACGAGGGGCGTGAGCTGTGGTTGCTGACCGTGACCAATCATGCGGTCGGCTCGCCCGACGAGAAGCCTGCGATCTGGATCGATGGAAACATCCATGCCTCCGAAGTCACCGCAGCGATGGCGATCGTGCACCTCGTCGATCACCTCACCGGGTCGTTCGGTGCCGACGACGACATCACCCGGGCGCTCGACACGCGCACCTTCTATCTCGTTCCTCGTGTCAACCCGGACGGTGCTGAGCTCGCAGGCGCCGAGCTGCCGTCTTTCGTGCGCGGGAGCGTCCACCCGTGGCCGTTCACGGAACAACAGGCCGGACTCGTCGGCGAGGACATCGACAAAGACGGTCGGATCCTGCAGATGCGCATTCAGGACCGGAACGGTGCGTGGAAACCGTACGGCAACGACCCGCGCCTTCTGGTCGCCCGCGAGCCAGACGAAGAAGGCGATGGGCCCTACTACCGGCTGCTCGGCGAAGGTCTCATTCACGACTACGACGGCGTTCTCGTTCCGTCGGCGCCCTTCAAGGAAGGCATCGACCCGAACCGGCAGTTCCCCTACAAGTGGGAACGCAAGGTCGACGGCCCGTGGGGTGCAGGGGAGTACCCGGGAAGCGAACCGGAGATCGCCGCCTTGCTTGCGGCGGTGACCGAACGCAAGAACATCTGTGCGTACTTCGCGTATCACACGTTCTCCGGCGTCCACATCCGCGCCTACAGCGACCAGCCCGACGAGTCCTTCGCCGCCGACGACCTGTGGACTTACGAGGTGCTGGGTCAGATGGCGACCGACCTCACCGGATATGCAGCGATCTCGGGGTACCACGACTTCCGCTATCACCCGAAGAGCGTGATCCACGGGGTCGGCACCGACTGGGCGTACGACCACCTCGGTGTGTACGCCTGGACCACCGAGTTCTGGAACGCGCTGCACGCGGCAGGGCTCGACGACGCCCACCCACTCGAGTGGTACCGCACACATCCGCTCGACGAAGAACTCCAGTTGCTCGCCTGGGTCGACGAGAACGTGCCCGGCGGATACGTCGACTGGTACGAGTACGAGCACCCTCAGCTGGGGCGTGTGGAACTCGGTGGCTGGCACAGCGAGCTGGTTTTTCGCAACCCTCCCGTTCACCTCCTCGAAGCGGAGATCCGACCGCATTCCCAACTCGCTGTTCGGACTGCGCTCTCGTCGCCGCTGCTGCGGCATCGAGACACGCTCGTCGATCGGCTCGGAGACGACACCTGGAGGATCCGGGTCGTTGTCGAGAACGCCGGATGGATGACCACCTCGGTCACCAGCCGAGCGGTCGACAGCGGCTACGTACGCCCGATGATCGCCCGGATCGAGCTCCCGGTCGACGCCACGCTGGTGACCGGTGAGCAACGAATCGATCTCGGGCAGCTCGACGGGCGCGCGCAAATGCAGAACGCCGTCCGATCATTCGCCTCCGGCTCCGACGGCACCGACGATCGAGCGGTCGCCGAGTGGATCGTGCGAGCTCCGGCCGAATCGGTCTGCTCGGTCGAGGTCGCACACGATCGAGCCGGAACGATCCGAACGACGGTCGACCTGGTCTGACTTTTGGTTGCGTATCGAACCCGCCGACGGAGAGAAATCGACCGTGCGCTGGTGCGCGTCACCGTCTACACATGAGTGAAGCGCCACACGGCGTACCGATTTCACACAGAGAATTTCGTGGCACGTCCCGTTTCGTGGGGTACTGCTGTGCGACCATTTGTGTCCGGAGGTGAACCATGTCCGTCCCCGTACTTCTGCTCGATGCCACATGGCGAATCGATCGCGTCATCGGTGTGAATCACGCCTGCAGCCTGCTCGTGTCGAACGAAGCGGTCGCAGCGTCCGCGGAGATCGCGCTCGTCATGCACTCACCGTCGATCACCGTCGAGATTCCTTCGGTGATCGCCCGCACGACCGTGGTGAGTCGCCGCCGCGAACGCACGCCGGGCTGTAACGCTCGCCGTGTCCGCCAGCGGGACAATCATGTGTGCCAGTTCGTCATCGATGGCACGCCGTGCGATGCGCCCGGCGACTCGGTCGACCACCTGGTGCCGTCGTCGCGCGGTGGCGAGAACACCTGGGTGAATCTCGTCGCTTCATGCAAGGCGCACAACAACGTGAAGGCCGACCGGTCGCTGGATCAGATGACCGACCGTTTCGGCTGGCGCCTGCGCCGTGAGCCGTTCCCGCCGTCCTATGCCCAGATGCAGGTCGCGTCGATCCGGCGTTGCGTGCCGGCATGGGAGCCCTTCCTCGTCGCGTGACGTTGCGAGGAAGCGGCGCCGACGCGTCTGCGCGAGAGTCGTGGCCATGACCTTTCCGAACTTCGCGGGCAAGCACGACGCCGACGCGGTGCTGACACCATCGTCGTTGCTCGCACACCGCCTAGATCAGCTCGGAGAATCGCTGCCGGACAACGTGCCGTCCCGGCTCGTGATGATCTACCAGCCGCAGCTGCTCAGCGCGATCCGCTCGTTGGAGAAGACCACGCTGGTGAACGTCGGGGGACTCACGCAAACGGTTCACGCGCTCGACCGCACGAACGGTGAGGTCGGCGTCGTTGGCGGGTTCGGGATCGGTTCGCCCGCTGCCGTTGCCGTGCTCGAAGAGATGATTGCGCTCGGCATCACCAAGTTCATGAGCATCGGAGCGGCGGGGGCGATCGCCGACCTCTCGATCGGCGACCTCGTCGTGTGCGACAGTGCGATCCGCGACGAGGGCACGTCACACCACTACGCCGCCGCCGACGTCGAAGCTGGTCCCGACGCGGAGCTCACTCAGGCAATGGTCAGTGCGTTCGAGTCGTCGGGCACGGAACACCTCGTCGGCAAGACGTGGACGATCGATGCGCTCTTTCGGGAGACTCCGCAGGAGGTTCGTCACTACGCAGGCGACGGCGTGATCACCGTCGAGATGGAAGCCGCAGCGCTCTTCATCGTCGCCGCTGCCCGCGGCGTCCAACTCGGGGCGGGGTTCTGTGTCAGCGACTTGCTCGCTGGCGGTACCTGGCGAGCGGCCTTCGACTCCGATCGCCTGGTCGGCAACATGTGGAAGCTGTTCGAGACCAGCGTGTCGGTGCTCGAGGGCTGACTGCCACGTGGCCTCGCCGCGGACCTGAGCAGCGTGCGACACTCGCCTCATGCAGTTCCTGGATCCACGCGGGGTGCCCAGTCGAGAGATCGAGCCGTACGAGCTCAGCGCCGATCTGAGCGAGGGCGACACCGTCGCCCTGTTCGCGAACGGCTTCCCCGATTCAGTCGCATTTCTCGATCACGTCGAGAGCTCGCTCGGAGCGCAGCTGCCAGGCGTCGAGTTCCTGAAGCTGAACAAAGGCAATGCGAGTGCACTCGCCTCCGACGAGCATCTCTCGGCGATCGCCGATTCCTGTTCGGCTGTGGTCGCCGCGTACGGGCATTGAGGCAGCTGCACGTCCGGCACCGTGCGTGACGGAATCGAAGCAGCTCGCCGAGGCGTCGCGTCGGTCGCTCTGGTGACAGAGCAGTTCTGGTTGCAGGGCGACTCGGTCGCGGTCTCCGCCGGGATGCCGGACCTCCCTCGACTCCGACTGCCTCACCCGGTTGCCGGCACCGGACACGACGCCATGGCCCGAGTGGCCGACCAGTTCGCCGCACGCATCGTCGAAGTGCTTCGCGGGCAGGCGCTTGCGGACAACGTCGTCGCATGATGCTCGAAGCACCGGACGAGGCAGCAGCGCTCGAGCTGCTCCATGCCTCGGGATGTACCGACGGGCTGCCCGTGGTCATTCCCACGCAAGGACGCGTCGACCGACTCGTGCTCGCGTCGGGACTCGACGCCGACCACCTGCTCGGCGAGATGGGCCCGGGCGGAGGAGCGGCGACCATCGAGAAGATCGCCACCAACGCGGTGATGGCCGGGTGCGCCACCGATCACATGCCGGTCGTCGTCGCGGCGATTCGTGCGCTGCTCCGCCCCGAGTTCGATCTCGGCGAGATGCAGGCGACGACGCACAGCACGGCGCCACTGATGATCGTGAGCGGACCAATGGTTCGACACTGCGACATCGCGTGCGGATTCGGAGCGCTGGGTCCCGGTCATCGAGCAAATGCGTCGATCGGGCGAGCGGTTCGGCTGTGCATGATGAACATCGGCGATGCTCGACCCGGGGTGTCGGACATGGCGCTCCTCGGACATCCGGGCAAGTTCGGGTTCTGCCTCGCTGAGGACGAGGCTGCGTCACCCTGGGAGTCGCTCGGCCGGTCGGCCGGCTTCTCGATCGAGGAATCGGTGGTCACCATCCTCGGCGCCGAAGCCCCGCACTCGGTCGTGTTCACCAACGATGCCGACGACGCCGACTCGCCGTCGAGGTTGCTTCGAGCCGTCGCGGCCGTCATCGCCAACACCGGATCGAACAATGCGAACTTCGGCGCGGGTTCGGTCGCGGTGGCCTTCAACCCGGAGCACGCAGAGGTCCTCGCCGCGGCCGGAATGGACCGGGCAAAGGTCCAAGCGGAGCTCCATCGTCTCGCCACGAACACTCGCGGTCACCTTCGATCGTTGAATACCGGGTTCCTTAGGGCGGGCGACGAGGACGACGTCGTGCACGCCGTTCGTCGACCCGGCGACATCGTCGTGTTCGTCGCTGGTGGCAGCGGGCTCTATTCCGCTGTGTTCCCCTCGTGGGCTGCGGGCGCACATCGCAACGCCGTCGTACGCGAGCCGATCGTGACAGGTGAGTCGTGTGAAGTCCCGTGGGCAGCGGCCGCCCCGCCGGCAGGCGCCCCGACTCAGAGCTGAGCGAAGCGATCGTCCAAGACGTCAGCCCAGACCTGGTTGCCCTGGTCGCTCAGGTGGAGCCCGTCGACGGTGTCGTCTCGACGGAGTGCTCCCGCACCATCATCGAACGCCGGGTACAGGTCGAGCAGCTCGACACCTCGCTCGTCAGTCAACGAACGGATGGCGTCGTTGGCCGCCACCACCTCGCTGGCGCGATCCGCCCGCGGCAGCAGCGTCTGCACGATGACCGTCGTCTCCGGCGCCGTCCGCTCGAACTCGTCCAAGATCAACCGGAGGTGTCGGACGGTCCACGACGGAGACTGGCCGTCTCGAATGTCGTTCGTCCCGGTGAGGATGAACACCGAGGACGGGCGAGCTGCCGCCACGGTTTCGGCAACGTCGACCAGTTGCGCAGTCGTGTAGCCGGAATATCCCTCGTTGGCGATTTCTCGGTCGGCAAACGTCGACGCCCACGGGCCCTGCTCGGTGATGCTGTCGCCCAGCATCACGATGGTCGACGCATCGATCGGGAGACGTTCGACGTCTCGGCCGCCGCGTCCCGACCACACCCAGGCAGCGAGTGAGAGCCCGAGCAACACCGCCCCGAGGCCAGCGCCGACGATGGCGGGGCGCTTCGGGATCTGCATCACGACATGGTCGCGCGTTTCTCGCCGCAGTAGGCATCTCTCGGCGACGCCGACGACTACGTTTCGACAGACCGATCGAGCCAGACGACAGCGAGGAACACCCGTGACCGACATCATCATCCACCCCAGCCCGTTGCCCGAGGTAGAGATCCCAGCGGTCACGATCACCGCGCACGTATTGCGAAAGACCGACGAGATGCCCGACCGCGTCGCCATTCAGGACGCCGCCGGAACGAGTTCGTACACGTTCGCCGAGCTCGGCACGGCGATCCACTCGTTGGCAGGAGGTCTTGCAGCACGAGGGGTCGCGCCCGGAACCGTCGTCGGGCTGATGGCACCGAACATTCCCGAGTACGCAGTGGTCTTCCATGGCGTTGCTGTCGCCGGTGGCGCGGTGACCACGATCAACCCGACGTACGGGGCCGAGGAAGTGCGTCACCAGCTCCAGGACGCCGGAGCTTCGATGCTCTTCGTCGTCCCGATGTTCCTCGAGACTGCCAGCGCCGCGATCGAAGGAACCGATGTCACCGAGATCGTGGTGATGGGCGACGCAGCGCCCGGCGCCACGCCGATGGCCGAAGTCTTCGGTGAACCGATCGAACAGGTCCCGGTCGACCTGATGGATCACACGGTCGTGCTGCCCTATTCGTCGGGCACGACCGGGCTGCCGAAGGGCGTGATGCTCACGCACCACAACCTCGTGGCCAACATCGAGCAGGTCAAGCACGCCATCCTGTACGCCGACGACGAAGTCGGTCTGGCAGCGCTGCCGTTCTTCCACATCTACGGCATGCAAGTCCTGATGAACGGCCTGATCGCCAACGGAGTCACCACGGTGTCGATGCCGCGCTTCGACATGGTGGAGGCCTTGCAAGCGGTTCAAGAACTCAAGATCACTCGGTTCTTTGCCGTGCCACCGATCATCCTGGGCCTTGCCAAGCACCCGATCGTCGACCAGTACGACATGTCCTCGGTGCGCCAGATCTTCTCGGGGGCCGCCCCGCTGGGTGCAGAGCTGGCCGCGGAAGCGGGCGACCGCCTCGGGTGCGAAGTCGTGCAAGGTTTCGGGATGACCGAGCTCAGCCCGGTCAGCCACTGCACCGTCGAGGGCGACTACCGGCCAGGTACGAGCGGCGTCACCGCATCGAACACCGAGAGTCGAGTGGTCGACCCCGACACCGGCGAGGACCAAGGTGTCGGTGGACGAGGCGAACTCTGGGTCCGTGGGCCCCAGGTGATGAAGGGCTATCTCAACAACGACGAGGCCACCGCTGCGACCGTGGACGCCGACGGCTGGTTGCACACCGGTGACATCGCGATCATCGACGAAGCCGGCCACATGACGATCGTCGATCGGCTCAAGGAGTTGATCAAGTTCAAGGGCTTCCAAGTAGCTCCCGCCGAGCTCGAGGCGCTCATCATCACGCATCCGAAGGTCGCAGATGTCGCGGTCATCGGCGTCCCCGATGACGAAGCCGGCGAGGTCCCGAAGGCATTCGTCGCCCCGGTCGAAGGTGAAACCGTGACACTCGACGAGATTCAGGAACTCGTCGGCGAGCACCTGGTCAGCTACAAGCAGGTCAAGATCCTCGAAGTGATCGACGCGATTCCCAAGAGCGCTGCTGGAAAGATCCTGCGCAAGGAGCTGCGCGCTCGCTGAGACGCCGTGACATACGTCGTGCAGTACGACATGCTCCTGGCGGAGCGGTCGCCTACTCTCTGCTCGTGCAGCCCCGGCGTGTCACCAGACGAACGGTGATCGCCGGTGTCGCTGGCTTTCTCGGCCTTCGAGTGAGTTCTGCCGCGGCGAACGCGGGGCCCACGGAGGTCTCCGAGCCAGCCGTTCTCGGCGAGACGCAGCGCGCGCTGCGAATGGACGTACCGGTGCATCGGCTGCCGAGCTGGACGACCGGAGTGATCGGCCACAGTGTCGAGGGCCGCCCCATCGAGCGTCTCGACAGTCGGCCGCTGCGCACGAATCGTCACGTGGTGGTCATCTGCGGCACCCACGGCGACGAACGAGCGCAGCTCGACCTGGCCGATGGCTTCGGACGGATCAACCGCCCCGATGACCTCCACCTGACGATCATCCCGCTGTTGAACCCGGACGGGTGGGTGGCCGAGACGCGTGAGAACGCACGCAACGTGGACATCAACAGGAACTTCCCGTGGGGATGGCCTGCCCGTCCGGACTCAGGCCCCGAGCCGGCTTCGGAACCCGAAACTCAGGCGATCATGACGTTTCTCGAGATCACGCGCCCGGATCTGGTCATCTGGGTCCACCAACCGCTCGACTACGTTGCTCCGATCGAAGGATGCCCTAAGTGGTACGCCGACATCTGGTCGGAATTTGCCGACGTTCCGGTGCGCCTGCACGTCCTGCAGATCGGCGGCGGGGAGACGTGGACAGCGAAGTCGCTGGGACTCCCGTCGATGCTGATCGAAGTCGGCGGGAAACGCGATGACCCGATCGGTGTCCCGGCGCACGTCTCGGCGCTGGAAGCGCTGATCTTCGCAGTGCAGCCGTTCGAGGACGGCGCCCCCGCTGACTAGCGGTTGGCTTTGGCGGCGGCCTTCGCGATGCGCTTGGCCGTGCGGCCCGTTGGCTCGATGTTGCGGTGATCGCAGTCGCCGACCTCCATGCCGTTCTCGAACAGCACGCGGTAGCGCAGCCAGTTGAAGCCGTTTGCGAGGATGACTTTGCCTTCGGTGCCGACCGGCACGCCGTTGATTTCAGCCGTGCTGACAACCCGGTCGTTCATCTTCAACGCGATCTGACCATCGTGCGGCGACGCGAGCTTGTGCGGCTTCCAGTACTCCACGTCGACCAGTCTGCCGCAAACCACACTCGATCATCCGCATCCGCGCCGGAATAAGGGTGTCTGGAATGATCGTCGCGGTGACTCATCGCCGATCGTCTCGTGCGTATCGACTCGGCATCGCAGTCCCGTTCCGGTGACGGGGCCGACGAGACGGGGCCTGAGGCGTCGACACACGGCCCGGATAGCGTGGGCCTCCGTGAAAAGTTCGGTTGAAGTCCTCGAGGACAACAAAGTCAAGGTGTACGTCGAAGTCGAAGAGGCGGAGTTCGATACCGATATCGACAAGGCGTTCAAACTGTTGGCCAAGGAGGTGAACCTGCCGGGCTTCCGTGCTGGCAAGGTTCCCCGCAAGGTGCTCGAGGCCCGCGTGGGTATGGGCCCCGCTCGCGAGCAGGCGCTTCGCGACGGTGTTCCCGAGTACCTCTCCCGCGCGGTGCGAGAAAACGACGTCGACCTGATCGCCACGCCGGAGATCGAGATCACCGACGGTGAAGAAGCTGGCCCCGTCGAGTTCGAGGCGACCTGTCAGGTCCGCCCGGTCATCACGGTGTCGGGCTACGACTCGCTGCAGGTCGAGCTGCCATCGGTCGAGGTGGACGACGCCGACATCACCGAGGCGCAGGAGCAAGAACTGGCCCGAGAAGCGTCGCTCGACACCGTCGAACGGCCAGCGGCCGAAGGCGACTTCGTGCTGGTCGATCTCGAAGCGACACGCGACGGCGAAGAAGTCGCCGGACTCAACACCGAAGACTGGTCCTACGAGATCGGCCAGGGTTGGGTCACCGATGACTTCGACGAACATCTGGTCGGCGCCTCTGCCGGTGATGTCGTCGAATTCACTTCGACCCCGAAGGGCACCGAGGAGGCTGCCGACTTCAAGGTCACGGTGCAGTCGGTCCAGTCGCGGGAGCTTCCCGAGCTCACCGACGAATGGGTGGATGAGAACGTCGGCGAGTTCGACACGGTCGAGGCGTGGACGACGAGCCTTCGCGAGTCGCTCGCCGAGGGCAAACTGAGCGCTGCTCGCCAGCAGGCCGGCACGAAGCTGAACGACGCGTTGGCCGAATTGGTCGATCTGGAAGTACCCGAGCCGATGGTCACGTCCGACCTGAACCAGCGAGTGCAGGGCACGATTCAGCAGTTCCAAGCGCAAGGCATCGACTTCGAGCAGTGGATGCAAGCAACCGGCCAGGACCCCGAGAGCTTCATCGAGGGCATGCGCGGGCAATCCGAGATGGCGGTGAAGGTCGACCTGGCCCTCCGGGCCGTCGGCGTTGCCGAGAACATCGAAGTGTCCGATGATGAGCTGGAGCGCGAGTACGCACGGCTCGCCATGCAGTATCAGCAGAAGGCCAAGGACATCCGCAAGGCCTACGAGCAAAACGATGCGGTCGGCGAACTCATTGCGCAGATCACCAAAGCCAAGGCGTTCGATGTGCTCGTGCACGGCGCCACGTACGTGGATGAGAACGGCACCGAGATCGACCGAGATCTGCTCATCGGCGATCACGACCACGACCACGATCACGATCACGATGCAGTCGACGACGAATCAACTGACGACGAATCAACCGAAGACGCACCAAGCCCCGACGAAAGCAGTGAGGACGAAGCCTGATGGATCTCGAAGCAACCAACTACATGGTTCCCAACGTCGTCGAGCAGACCGCTCGCGGTGAGCGCGCCTACGACCTCTACAGCCGTCTGCTCAAGGAGAACATCATCTTCTTGCAGACGCCGGTCGACGACACCGTCGCCAGCCTGATCTCGGCGCAACTGATCTTCCTGGAGTCGGAGAACCCCGACAAGGACATCAACATCTACATCAATAGCCCGGGTGGGGACATCACGGCGCTGTTCGCGATCTACGACACGATGCAGTTCATCAAGAACGACATCGCGACGATCTGCCTCGGTCAGGCAGCATCGGCGGCCGCGGTCCTCCTGGCGGCGGGCACGAAGGGCAAGCGCCTCGCACTGCCGCACGCACGCGTGCTGCTCCACCAGCCGTCCGGCCAAGTCGGCTACGGCCAGGTCACCGATCTGGAGCTCGCAGCGTCCGAAATCCAACGAATGCGTGAGATTCTCGACGGCATCTTGTCCGAGCACACCGGTCAAACGGTGGAGAAGATCCACGCCGACACCGACCGTGACTTCGTCATGGAAGCGCAAGAGGCGCTGGAATATGGCATCATCGACCAGGTGATCAACTCGCGCGAAGCGGTGGATCGGGCCGGCCCGATCCGCTGACCAGGGGCGGGACGGCGTGAGAGGAAATTCACGCCGGAACGGTCCCTGCATCGGTCAGTGTGATGGTGCATGATGAGGGCCGTTCGTTGTCGGGTACGAGACGAACAGAAAGCGACCTGAGGAGAATCGACAGTGGCGAAATTCGGCGACACCGGGGAACTCCTCAAGTGCTCGTTCTGCGGCAAGTCGCAGAAGCAGGTCAAGAAGTTGATCGCTGGACCCGGCGTCTACATCTGCGATGAGTGCATCGACCTCTGCAACGAGATCATCGAAGAGGAACTGACCGAGACTGCCGAAGTCAGTTTCGAGTCGCTGCCGAACCCGCGAGAGGTCCGTGCATTCCTCGACGACTACGTCGTCGGCCAAGACGATGCGAAGAAGATCCTGTCGGTGGCGGTGTACAACCACTACCGGCGTATCCAGCACCAAGCGGACAATGAGTCCACCGTCGGTCGCCGTGACGAAGTGGAGTTGGCCAAGTCGAACATCTTGCTGCTCGGTCCCACGGGCTGCGGCAAGACGCACCTCGCGCAGACCTTGGCTCGCCAGCTCAACGTTCCGTTCGCGGTCGCTGACGCGACCGCGCTGACCGAGGCGGGCTACGTCGGCGAGGACGTCGAGAACATCCTTCTGAAGCTGATCCAGGCTGCCGACTTCGACGTCAAGCGAGCCGAAAGCGGCATCGTGTACATCGATGAGATCGACAAAGTCGCTCGCAAGAGTGAGAACCCGTCGATCACCCGAGACGTTTCAGGCGAAGGTGTGCAGCAGGCGCTGCTGAAGATCCTCGAAGGCACCCAGGCCTCCGTGCCGCCGCAGGGTGGTCGCAAGCATCCGCACCAGGAGTTCATCCAGATCGACACGACCAACGTGCTGTTCATCCTCGGAGGAGCGTTCGCCGGTCTCGACGACATCATTGAGAACCGCATCGGCCAGAAGGGCGTCGGGTTCAACCACACCGTGCGCAGCCACGTCGACCGCGACCCGGGTGAGCTGTTTGCGCAAGTGTTGCCCGAAGACCTCGTCAAGTTCGGCATGATTCCCGAATTCATCGGCCGCCTGCCGATGGTGGGGGCGGTACGCAGCCTCGACAAGGAAGCGCTCGTCTCGATTCTGACCGAGCCGAAGAACAGCTTGATCAAGCAGTACGAGAAGATCTTCAGTTTCGAAGACGTCGAGCTCGAGTTCACCGACGACGGGCTGACTGCGATCGCCGACCAGGCGCTCCTTCGAGCGACCGGTGCTCGTGGGCTGCGGGCAATTCTCGAAGAAGTCCTGCTGGAGACGATGTACGACTTGCCCGGCCGCACCGACATCGGCAAGGTCGTCATCGATGCCGAAACCGTGACCGAGAAGGTCAACCCGACCCTGGTGCCGCGTAAGGCTCCCCGCCAGCGCAAAGCCGCTTCCTGACCATCGATCTGGTGGATGAACACCAGATCGACGCATTTCACCTGACAGGACACCGATGGACTTCCAGGCCGCGCTCGCGTATCTCGACGAGCACATGTCGTACCAGAAGACGGGCCGTATCGACTCGCCGTCGATCGAGCCGATCACGAAGATCTGCGGTGCGCTGGGTGACCCGCACCTGAGTGCTCCGGTGATCCACGTCACCGGCACGAATGGCAAGGGCTCGACGGTCCAGATGATCTCGCGGCTCCTCGCTGCGCAGGGTCTCACCGTCGGGACCTACACGAGTCCTCATCTCGAGTCGGTGACCGAGCGGTTCAAGCGCAACGGCGAATCCATCTCGGAGGAGGAGCTTGCCGAGCAGATCCAAGCCGTCGCCGAAGTCGCACCACTCGTCGGGCAGAACCCCGGCTACTTCGAGATCTTGACCGCGGCAGCGTTCCGTTGGTTTGCCGATATCGCCGTTGACGTGATGGTGATCGAAGTCGGTCTGCTCGGACGCTGGGACGCAACGAACATCGTGCAGTCACAGGTTGCGGTGATCACGAACATCGGGATGGACCACAACGAATTCGCAGGTCCGTCACTGGTCGACATCGCACGGGAGAAGTCGGGCATCGTCAAGCCGGGCTCAGCGGTCATGATCGGAGAGACGCGACCGGAACTGATCGACATCTTCCAGAACGCCGGGGGAGCGACGTCCTTCGTTCGCGGCGAGGACTTCGCTGTCACGAGCAATGCCCTCGCAGTGAACGGCCGGTTGCTCGACCTGCGCACACCGACCACCATCTACACCGATGTCTTCCTTCCGCTGAACGGGGCGCATCAGGGCGATAACGCGGCGCTCGCGCTTAGCGCCGTCGAGACCTTCTTCGCCGCGCCACTCCCAGAGGATGTCGTTCACGAAGGGTTCGGCGAGGTCTCGATGGCCGCCCGCTTCGAGATCCTCGGTCGACAGCCGCTGACCATTCTCGACGGTGCACACAACCCGTTCGGCGCCGACACCGTCGCCTCGGTCTTCTTCGACGACTTCCATCCGGAGGGCCGACGGATTCTGGTCGCGGCGACGTTGCGAGACCCCGCCGAGATGCTTCAGGCGATGCGTGCCGACGAGTTCGACATGGTCTTCCTCGCGACCGCGCCGACACCCCGAGCGGTGCCGGTCGCAGACCTCGTGCAGGCAGCGGAAGCAATGGGCTGTGACCACATCGCCAGCTTCGACACGGTCGAAGCGGCCTGTGCCCGAGCGATGGAATTTGCTGATGGCGATGACGCCGTGCTCGTGACGGGCAGCCTGTACACCGCTGGCGCCGCCCGGTCCGTCTTGCAGCGCTCCGCCAACTGAGTCGACCTTCGCTCTGCCGGTTCAGGCCGACGTGACGAGTGCCCGCGCACGCATGCGTTCATCGGGTGTCGGTGACCCGATGGCTGGATAGCGTTGCGGGCCATGTCTGATCGCACTCTCGTCCTCCTCAAGCCCGATGCCGTGGAGCGCAAGCTCGCTGGTGCCGTGATCTCCCGCTTCGAGGCGAAGAACCTCGACATCGTCGCGATGGAACTGCGTCAGCTCGATGCTGACACGCTTGCCAAGCACTACGAAGAGCACGTCGGCAAGGGCTTCTACAACGAGCTCGTCGAGTTCATGAGTCGCGGCCCCGTCGTGGCGATGGTCATCGAAGGACCCGAAGACACCTGGGAAGTCGTGCGCAACATGATGGGCACCACCAACCCGGCAAAGGCAGCACCGGGGACCATCCGCGGCGACCTTGGCATCCTCTTCACGGAGAACCTCGTGCACGGCAGCGACTCGCTCGAGTCCGCGACCCGCGAAATCGGGATCTTCTTCCCGAATCTGTAACATTGTCGCCTGACGGGGCAACGCTCCGGTTCGATCGCACTAGATTCGAACGATCATCTGGACTACGGCAAACAGGCAGGGCGCGGCATCGTTGGGATTGCCCGTCGTGACCTGACCACACAGCTCGCGAAGGGACGGCCAGCACATGGCCCGCAACAACCCACTCAGCCTGGGGCGTGACCTCGCCATCGACCTGGGCACGGCGAACACCCTCATCTATGTGCGCGGCCAAGGGGTCGTGCTCGACGAACCATCGGTCGTTGCGATCAACGTGAACGACGGTCGACCGGTTGCGGTCGGTCTCGAAGCGAAGCGCATGATGGGGCGAACGCCCAACCACATCAAGGCGATCCGCCCGCTGAAGGACGGCGTGATCGCTGACTTCGAAGTGTGCGAGAAGATGCTGCGCTACTTCATTCAAAAGGTGCACGCGTCGAAATGGAGCAAGCCGCGCATGGTGATCTGCGTGCCGTCGGGCATCACCGGCGTCGAACAGCGCGCCGTGCAGGACGCTGCGGAGTACGCAGGGGCGCGCAAGCCGGTGCACATCATCGAAGAGCCGATGGCTGCGGCGATCGGTGCCGACCTTCCCGTCCACGAGCCCTCGGGCAACATGATCGTCGACATCGGCGGTGGTACCACCGAGGTTGCCGTCATCTCGCTCGGAGGCATCGTGACGGCTCAGTCCGTTCGCGTCGCTGGCGACGAACTCGACGATGCAGTCCTGCAGTACGTGAAGAAGGAATTCTCGCTGGCGATCGGTGATCGCACGGCTGAGGAGATCAAGATCCAGATGGGCTCCGCCTGGCCGCTGGAAGAAGAGCTCACTGCCGATATTCGCGGTCGCGATCTGATCTCCGGGTTGCCCCGCACGATTCAGCTCACCACCGAACACGTTCGCGAAGCCCTTGCCGAGCCAATCTCTGCCATCGTTGACGCGGTGAAGACGACACTCGACAAAACCCCTCCGGAACTCGCAGCCGACATCATGGAGGACGGCATCACGATCACCGGTGGCGGTGCGCTCATCGGCGGGCTCGATGAACGCCTCACCCACGAAACGGGTATGCCGATTCGCGTGGCGAACGAGCCGCTCTACAGCGTTGTCATCGGCTCAGGCCGCGCACTCGAGAACATCGATGCAATGCGCGGCCTGATGTCCATGGGCGGCGAAGACTGACCCGACCCCGTTCGGGGTCCCTTCAGCTCATGGCCATTTACACCGTCGGTCGCCGCCGCGTCATCGTCGGGCTGCTGCTCACCGCCGCCCTGCTCCTCACTCTCGACCTGCGCGGCAACGCTGTCCTCGACACAGTTCGCGACGGATTCTCGCGCGCCATGTCGCCGGTCGAACGCGCTGCGGACGTCGTGACCAACCCGGTACAGCGGGGTTGGAACTCGTACAACAACTACGACGACCTCGAGCGGGAGAATCAAGCGCTTCGCGACCAGCTTGACCGCCAGCGGGGTACCCAAGCTGCGGCCGAGGCGAGCATCATCGACTACAACCTGCTGCTTGCGTTGAACAACCTGCCGTCGCTCACGGGGATCCCGACTGCGAAGGCGCAGGTCGTCGGCGGAGCGACGAACAACATCGACCAGATCGTCGAGATCAACAAGGGAACCAACGACGGCATCCGCCAAGGGATGGCGGTCGTCAATCAAGCGGGCCTGATCGGGAAGATCACGCAAGCGAACGCGACCACGTCCAAGGTCATGTTGGTGACCGATCCGCGCTACTCGATCGCCGTGGAGATCCTCGCCGGTACCGGCGAGACCAGCTCGCTCGACGACCTCGAGACCTCGAACACGACGCCGTCCGGCAACACCGAGGAAGAAATCGATCAGATCATCCTCGACGCAGTCGAATCGGACAACGACGATGCTGTCGAAGACGGTGCCGATGCCGAAACCGACGATGGAGACATCGATGGCGAGACCAACGATGGTGAGACCGACGATGGTGAACCAGCTGACGAGACTCCAGCCGACGTCTTCGCGAACGACATCGACCTGCCGCAGGCCGGTGACCTCCCCGATCCCGGCGTCGTCACGCCCGAGACCACGACCACGACACTGCCGCCTGCCGTGATCCCAGGCGAGGACGCTCCGCCGGTCACCGATCCCGACGGCAACCCCATCGAGACGACCACCACCACGACCACGATCGTGGATCTCGAACCCGAGCAACTGGAGAAGGAGTTCGGCGAGATGCAGGGGCGAGGTGCGGGTCAGCTTCCGCAGATCCGCTTCCTTCAGGACATCCCGTCACTCGCGGTGCTCGAGGTCGGCGACCTCGTCGAAACGGCAGGGCCGTCCGAGAGTCTGGCGCCGCCCAACATTCCGGTCGGGCGAGTTATCAACCGCGCCGACCGCCCGGGCGTGGCTGGTCCGCTGTTGGAAATCGAGCTCTACGCCGACCTGGACAAGCTCAACTTCGTTCGCGTCGTGCTGTTCCGGCCGCTGTCGGAAGCAGGGGAGTGATCGATCGCCGATGTTGGCGGCGATCGTCCGCAGCTCGCTGATCCGACTCGTCCCCGTCGGCATGGTGATGCTGGCACTGCAACGTACGGTCTTCGCAGAGATCGAAGTGTCAGGTGTGATCGTGCAGGTCGTGCTTGCGCTCGCCGCAGCGGCGGGCGCAGCGGGAGGCTCCGAACGAGGCGCCATGGCCGGCTTCACGCTCGGTGTCATGTTCGATCTCGTCGAGGGCACGCCGATCGGGTCGACGGCGATCGCCTTCACGTTGGCGGGTGTCGTCGCTGGACTGCTTGCACTGATCGCTGCGGACCCGCAGTGGTGGCTCAGTGCGATCTTCGTGGGGCTCGGTGCGGCGGTCGGCGAAGCGATGCTTCCCGTCGTGCGGATATTCATCGGTGAAGAAGATCCTTGGCCGCCTCAGATGGTCAAAGTCGTCGCGATCGTGACGGTCGCAGCGACGGTGCTGAGCCCGCTCTTGGTCCCGCTCGGCCGATGGTGCCTGCGCATCCGCGGACCTGAGTGGAAAGCGCCAGCGGACTTGCCGTCGGTCTGATCGCACGCTGCCGTCAGCCCGGATCCTTGGTCGCGACAGTGATCCTCGACGGGAGGTTTCGGTTCCGTGACTGATGGCTACAGGAGTTTTCGATTCGTGCCCGGCATTGCGGTTGTGTGACAGGCAGACTGTCTCGATGGCTCTGGACAAGCGCACGGCGCGGCTGGGTGTGCTCGCGTTGGTCGGCACCATGTTGTTCGGCCTCGTCGGTGCTCGCCTGTGGTTTCTGCAGACCGTCGAGCAAGAGGCGCTCCAGCAAGAGGTGGAAGAAACGAAGCGCCGCACGGTGCCGCTGCTCCCCGAGCGCGGTCGAATCTTCGACGCCGAGGGACGAATCCTCGCGGACAACGAACGCGTGCTGACCGTCGGCGTCGACTGGGATTTCATGCGGCGTGACAGCGACCGTGCTGAAATCTTCCGACGGCTGTCCGGCTGGGTCGACGTGCCGGTCGAAGAGATGGAGGAGCGTTTCCAGAGCGGCATCTACGAGCGCCTGCTGCCGTTCCCGGTGGCCGAGGACGTGGACGAGCCGACCGCCATCGCGATTCGCGAACGTGTCGAGGACCTGCCGGGCGTACAGATCCTCGAGCAATCTCGGCGGGTGTACCCGTATGCGCCGCTTGCGAGCCACGTCGTGGGGTACATGGGGCGAATCACGCCCGAGACCAAGGACGCGTACCTGGACCGCGGCTACCAGCTCATCGAGCGCGTCGGGAAGTTCGGTATCGAGCTGTCGATGGAGGAGGAGCTCCACGGGACCCCCGGCTACGTGGTCTACGAGGTCGACAAGTCCAGCCGCATCGTCCGGGTGATCGAAGAGGTTCCTCCGGTCAATGGCAAGGACATCCAACTCACCATCGACCTCGATCAGCAGCAGTTCGCCGAGCAGGCACTGGAGTCGCAACTGAAGTTGCGACAGAACGAAGTGGCTCGCAACGGGCTCGACCCGGAGACGAACTTCGAAGAACGATTCTTCACCGACTTCCCCGAAGAGGTTCCGTTCAAGGCTCCGGCGGGTGCAGTCGTCGTGCAGAACCACGACAACGGCCACATCGTCGCGCTCGCCAGCTACCCGACGTTCGACAACCGGTGGTTCGAGTCCGATCTGAGCGGAGGTGTCTTCGAAGAAGTCTTCGACGCCACCGATGTCGCCGCCCTGGAGTACGACGAGAACGGCGAAGTGCTCCCCGAGAGCGTCAAGATCGATCCTGATCGATCCACACTCGTGAATCGAGCAATCCAAGGCCGGTACAACCTCGGATCGACCTTCAAACCGTTCACTGCGTACGCAGCACTGCAGAATGGGCTGTACAGCACCGAGGAGTACTACGTCGACACCGGGACCTACCGGATGACCTCGATCGACGAGAACAAGTGCAACTCCGGCGAGGTGCGCTGCGTGTTCCGGAACGCGACCTGTTCCGGTACGGGGCGACCGTGCGTGTACGGAGCCGTCGACGTCGAACTGGCGCTGGCGGTGTCGAGCGATGCGTTCTTCTACCGGATCGGCGAGCAGATCATGGAAGAGAACCCGGGCAACACGGCGCTCCTCCAAGAAAGCGTGCGGGCATTCGGCTTCGGTGCCGACACCGGAATCGACCTGCCATTCGAGTTCGACGGGACCGTCCCCGACGCGGAACTCAAGGCCCGCTATGCCGAACTCGGCGTGATCTCGGAGGATGAAGGCCGTGGATACTTCACGGGTGACAACGTGCAACTCGCGATCGGACAGGGATTGCTGTCAGCGTCGCCGTTGCAACTCGCCACGGGGTACTCGACGCTGGCCAACGGCGGGTTCGTGCTGCGTCCCGAGATCATCAAAGCGATCTACGAGCCAGGCGTTCCCGATGCGGCAGAACCCGGCTACGCCGACATCTCGCAGGGTCGGTTCGCGGAAGAGCCGAACCTGGGCGGCGACCTCGTTCGTCAGGTCCCGCTCTCCCCAGAGATCGGCGGGGAGATCACCCGAGGCCTTCGGCGCGTCATCACGGGTCCCGGCACGGTCAGCGACTACTACCACTCGACCACCGGGGAGAAGCTCTTCTTCAACTATCCGGCGAGTGCGATCCCGGTGGCGGGCAAGACCGGGACGGCTCAAGGCGCCGAGAACTACCCGTGGAACGACTCCTCGGCATTCGGTGCGTATTCGGTCGACCCTGAGCGGCCCTTCACCGCCACGGCGTACTTGGAAAAGGCGGGCTACGGCTCGCAGGCCGCCGGTCCCGTCGTCAAGTGCATCTTCTTGCAGCTCTCCGGTATCGCTCCGGCGGACCCGGTCACGCTGTCGGACCCGCTCGACACGGACGTGTTGATTCCCGCAGAGCCCAAGAGCCTGGCCGATCAGTCGTGCTACGCCGGCCGATTCTCCGCGCAGCCCACGACAGAGTGACGTTCGACGGCGTGTCTCACATCTACGATTCGGGACGTACATGACCGCGTCCTTCCTCTCCCGCAAGCCCGACTCCGGGCTCGGCAATATCAAGGCGAGTCCGGCCGACCCAACGCGCAACATCGACTGGGTGTTGATGACGGCGCAGATCTTGCTGACCATCATCGGCTGTTTCGTCGTGTTCTCGACCTCGCGAACCCGCCTCGACGACGAGTTCGGTTTCGCAACTCGCCAGGTCGTCTTCGCGATCGCAGCGATGGTCGTGATGGCGGTGGTGATGAGTGCTGACTACGAGTTCTGGAAGGACAGAGCTCGCTCGTTGTACTTCATCACGGTCGTCAGCTTGGTGTTCTTGGTGCTGCTCGGCGTGGCGAGCGGTGAAGACCGCATCTCGTTCGACCTGGGCATCATCAACGTGCAGCCAGCGGAGTTGGCGAAGTTCACGACGTTACTCATGCTCGCTGCGTTCTTGGCCGAGGAGCGAAGTGACGAGGTTTCCTATGCGAGGTTCCTCGGTGGCCTGATCATCGTCGGCGTCCCCTCGGTGTTGGTGATCGTTCAACCCGACCTCGGGTCGGCATCGGTCATCGTGTCGATCGCCATGGGGGTGCTGCTGGTCGCCGGCGCAAAGATCCGCTACATCTTCTTGATCTCGTTCCTGTCGATTGCCACGGTCGGAGCAGCGTTCCTCGGCAACCTCGTCAACTCGTACCAGGAAGCTCGCATCATCGCGCTGATCAACCCGAGCGCTGCTGGGGCGGACCAGACGTATCAGGCCGACAACGCGATGCGGGCGCTCGGCACCGGTGGGGTCTGGGGCAAAGGCTGGTTGAAGGGTCCGCTGACCAACGACGGCGACATCCCGGTCATGTGGGCCGACTTCCCGTTTGCTGCCGTCGGGGAACAATTCGGTCTCGTCGGCTGTGCTGCGGTCCTCGCGTTGATCGGCGTCTGTCTGGTTCGGATCTGGCGCATCGCTCACCTTTCCCGCGACCTGCTCGGCACGTACGTCTGTGCAGGCGTCTTCGTCATGCTGCTGTGGCAGACGTTCCAGAACGTCGGCATGACACTGAAGATCATGCCGGTCACCGGTTTGCCACTCCCGTTCATCAGCTATGGCGGTTCGGGTTTGATCGTGTACTTCGCGATGTTCGGCCTCGTGCAGAGCGTGCACATGCGACGCATGCGTTGATCCGACGGTCCGACGGGGAAGTTCCTCGCGCAAGTAAGCTGCGTCGCCAGTGATCGACACCGACGAATTCACCCCTTGGCCGGCCGTTGTCGGCGGCCAGGTGCCGGTGGTGGTGTCTGCACGGACGACCCGCTCCATCAGCCGATGCGGCGGTACCTACACGAACGCCGGGATCCGCCCGAAGTGCGGCCTGATCCTGGCGACGGAGCGACGCCGATGCGTCCCGCTCCCGAGAAGGGACACCCTCCATGGACAACGATCAGAGCATCGCTTCCGACACCGACGCCGAGTCCACGACTCCGGCTGACCCTCCCGCTCCCGACAAGAAGACCGCAGCGTCGAAGTCACCGGCAAAGAAGGCTGCCGCAAAGAAGACCACGGCAAAGAAGACCGCAGCGAAGAAGGCTGCCGCAAAGAAGACCGCAGCGAAGAAGACCACGGCGAAGAAGGCCACCGCCAAGAAGGCCACAGCAAAGCGGTCGGCGGCGGAATCTGAGGCTCCGGCAGCGTCACCAGCCCCAGATGGTCCCGTCGGTGGCGACAGCCGCAACGACGTCGAGCTCCCCGAGAAGATCTCCGAGGGACGGCCGTCCGCAGAGGCGTCCGAACGAGCGCTCGTGCGCAAGCCCAAGATCGGCGACACCATGCCGGTTCCGTCGGCCCCGCCGCCTCAGGCACAGCAGGGTGACGACGCGGACTCCACAGGTGGAGGCCAGAAGCGTCGCCGTCGCGGTGGCAAGGGCCGTGCGGGCGAAGGTGGGGGCGAGGAGCGTCAACCGAAGGCGAAGAAGGGTGGTCGCGATTCTGGTCGTCAAGGTGAAGGTGCCGGTAAGTCTGCGGGCAAGAAGCGCCGCGGCCGCGGCAAGGGCCGTGACCGGAGCGTCGACGACGAGGCAATGCTGGAACAGCGCAAGGGTCGCGAACGCAACGGCAAGCCCGTCGGGCGGTACTTCATGTGCGTCCAGGTGCGACCAGGTATGGCGCAGGTTGCTGTCATGGAAGGCCGCAACCTGATCGAGCACTACGTCAGCCGGCCCGCCGACGACGTCGCCCAAATCCACGGGAACATCTACGTCGGCAAGGTCCAGAACGTGCTCCCGGGCATGGAAGCCGCGTTCGTCGACATCACGACACCCAAGAACGCCGTGCTGTATCGCAGCGACGTCCAGTACGACCCTGCCGACATCGAAGTCAAGGGCAAGAATCCGCGCATCGAGGACATCCTCAAGAACAAGCAGCTGATTCTCTGCCAGGTCACGAAGAACCCGATCGCGCACAAGGGTGCCCGTCTGACCCAGGAGGTCTCGCTGCCGGGTCGTTTCGTGGTGCTCATCCCGAACTCGAAGACCTACGGCATTTCCAAGCGGCTGCCTGACGACGTTCGCAAGCGCCTGCGCAACATCTTGGACCGCGTGAAGCCGGAGGAGCACGGCCTGATCGTGCGAACGGCAGCCGAACACGCGACTGAAGACGAACTCGTCGCCGACATGACCGTGCTCCTGAAGCAGTGGGACGACGTCGAGAAGAAGGCGGCAAAGGCACAACGTCCTGCGCTGTTGTCACGAGAGCCCGAGTTGGCGGTGCGGGTGATCCGCGAAGAGTTCAGCACCGACTACCGCGGCGTGATGATCGACGACAAGCGCTTGTTCGAAGAGGTGCGCGACTACGTCCAGGCCTTCAATCCTGACCTGGCGGAGCGAATCGAGTACTACGACGCCGAAAAGGAAGGTCTGTCCTTGTTCGAGCGCCACCACGTGCACGAGCAGGTGCACAAGGCCCTGGACCGCAAGGTCTGGCTGCCGTCGGGTGGTTCGTTGATCATCGAGCACACCGAGGCGCTCACCGTGATCGACGTGAACACCGGCAAGAACGTCGGAAAGTCCAATCTCGAAGAGACCGTGTTCCACAACAACATGGAGGCTGCCGTCGAGGTGGCGAAACAGCTCCGCCTTCGTGACATCGGCGGCATCATCGTGATCGACTTCATCGACATGGAGATCAAGGAGAACCGAGCCAAGGTCGCGGGCGCGCTGCGCGATGCGCTCGCTCGGGACAAGACCCGATCGCAGGTGTTCGACATCGGTGAGCTCGGGTTGATCGAGATGACGCGCAAGCGCATTGGCGAGGGCCTGCTGACCGAGTTCAGCGAGATCTGCCCCGACTGTGATGGTCGCGGCGTGCAAGTCGACCATTCCTTGCTGGAATGAGCGAGAGGCGTCGGTCGGTCAGCGTGTCGGGCCCGGACGGCGAGCCCCTGTCGAGGTCGCGCCGCATCGCCCTGGCGCTGGTCACTCATCCGCACACGGAGAAGTCGCTTCGTCGCGGCTTCCTGGTCAACCTGGTGTTTCTGATCGTGTACCTCGTGATCCTGGTCGGGAGTATCGGCGCGATCTCTGCGTTGCTGGCCTCGGTGGCAGCGATCGTGGCCGTGTTCATCGGCGCTCGAGCGTGGGCGAACTGGGCGGTACTCAGAGAGATCTCGACGCAGTCCTGACTCACCCGAGCGCAGCCTGCTCATTGCACAAGATTCCGCGAACGTGGCGAACCGGAGCCACGGCAGGACATACGCTCGACGTCATGGAGATCCAGATCACGGACGAGGCACACAAGCTGCTGAAGAAGAAGGGCGGAACGATGTCGATCGACTTCATCCGCCCAACCGGTTGAGGCAAGGTCGCTGAGGTGTCGGTCGACACCAACGTCAAGAACAAGAACCTGTCGCCGTACCGCAAGCTGCGTCACGACCAGTTCAAAATCCTCATCACACCGCAGCTCATTGGCATGGCGGAGTCGCTGCGCGTCGTCACCAAAGGGGCGATAGCGAAGAAGCTGGCCGTGGAGTTCCAGGCGGCTCCGGGCGCCGACGACGGTTCGTGCGAGGTCTGCTGAGGCCGTTGCGGTGAGTTTGCGGCGGCCTGG
>CALIOL010000026.1 GCA_938044705.1 uncultured Ilumatobacter sp.
GCCGACTTTGCGAGCCTCGGGCCCGCAACGGGTGAGCCGATCGTGGTTGGCATGGTCAACACCGAAGGGGCAGCCGGACTCGACTTCCCCATCATCCGCACGATCGGTCAGGCGTCGGTTGACTACCTGAACGAGCACGGCGGCTTCGGTGGCCGCCCGATGGAGCTCGAGATCTGCGTGTCCGACTCGTCACCCGAGTCTTCTCAGGGCTGCGCTCAAGAACTCGCGGGCAAGGGCGTCGAGATGGTGTTCCTGGGTCTCGACCTGTTCCCCGACTATCCCACGTACGAAGCCTCAGGGATTCCTGTCGTCGGCGTGCTGCCACTGTTCCCAGCCGACTACGCCGCCGAGGCGATCTACTACAACGGCGGAAACGCAACACTCGGGGCGGCGATCGCCGGAACGATCATCGAATTGTTCGGCGCAACCGACGTCGCGATCGTGAGCGCGGACAACCCCGGGGCCAACGGCTCCGAGGCTGCCGCAATCGCAGCCTTCGACGCTGCTGGCATCACCTACCGCTCGATCAAGGGCAGCGACAGCGAGACCGACGCTGGCTTCCAGGGCCTGGTTCGCGAAGCACTCAGCGGTGAGCCCGAAGTGCTGGTCAGCCTCTACGGCGACGCTGGCTGCGTCGGCATGATGCGCGGGCGCGCTGCGCTCGACAGCGACATTCCGGTGATCGCGGCCAACACCTGCGGCGCTGGCGAGGTGCTCGCAGCTGCCGGAGACGACGCCGACGGTTGGTACTTCGTTGCCGGCGGCGACCAGCCCGACTCGCCTGAGGTGCTCGCTGTCAAGGAAGCAGCTGCTCTGGAAGTCGGCGGCGACGCCGCCGACGTCTCGCTCAGCGACCTCGGTCTCGGCCGCCTCGCTCCGCTGATGTTCTTCAGCACGGCCAAGGCCGCAAACGAAGTCGCCGCTGGCGGCGGCGAGGTGACAGGTCAGTCGGTCTACGACTACGTGAAGAACAACGAGAACCCGGATCTGACGCTCGTCCCGGACGGCGGTCAGGTGCGCTGTGGCGCATCGGAAGCGTTCGCCAGCGTCTGTGTCTTCAGCCTCTTCATCGGCACCTACGTCGGTGATGGTCAGACCGGCTTGGTCGAAGGGTTCGAACGCTTCGACATCATCGATTACCTGCCGTGAATCGGAGGCAGCGGGTGGTTTCTGAAGGAGATCTGTTGTGAGTGACTACGTCGGCTACCTCGTTTTGGGAGCTGGTGCTGGGGCCATCATCGCCGCGTTCGTCCTGGGGCTGTTGATCAGCCAACAGGGCGCCGGGATGGTGAACTTCGCGCTCGGCGCAATGATGACGTGGACTGCACACGTCTATGCAGATCTTCGGCTCGGGAACTACCCGCTGCCCTTTCCGGGTTTGCCCGATCGGTACCATTTCAATGGCGACGTCGGGTTCTGGTGGGCGATCATCCTTGCCCTCGCCACCGCTGCGGTGATGGCGTGGGTCTTCTATCGCCTCATCTTCCAACCGTTGTATCGGGCGCCGTCGATCTCGACGATCGTTGCCAACATCGGCATCATCATCGTGCTGACGGCGCTCGTACAAGGGCGGTTCGGAGCGTCGTCGGGGATCCGCGTCGACGCCATCCTGCCGAACGAATCCGTCACGGTGATCGATGACTTCACCGTGCCCCGTGACGGGCTCTGGCTCAGCCTGATCGTGTTGGGGATCGCAGCGGCGCTCTGGGTCGTCTCGCGTCGGAGCAGAATCGGGCTCGTGGCTCGTGCGGCTGCGTCCAACGAGAAGGGCGTGATCTTGCTCGGCTACGACCCGATCACCGTGGCGCGGCGCAGCTACGTCACGTCAGCGGTGCTCGCCGGTTTCGCGGCGATTCTCGCATCGCCGCTGTTGCAGCTCGAGTCCACGACGTTCACCTTCGCATTCCTGATCCCCGCGCTCGGTGCGGCCCTCGTCGGCCGATTCCGCAACGTCGGCATCGCAGTGATGGTGGCGTTCATGATCGGCATGGTCCAGTCGACGTTCACCAAGGTGCAGGTCGACTTCGAGTGGTTCCCACGCTTCGGCACCCGCGAGGGTCTGCCGTTCCTGGTCATCATCGTCGCAATGTGGTTCCTCGGCGAGAGCTTGCCGAACCGTGGCGCCGTCGAGACGTGGAGGCTGCCGAAGGTTCCACAGTCGAAACTCACGCTCCTCAACGTCGGTATCCCACTGGTCCTCGCTATCGGTGGCCTGCTGTTGCTCAACCCGCTCTGGAAAGCGGCGATCATGACCAGTGCGATCGCTGCGGTGTTCTCGCTGTCATTCGTCGTCGTGACCGGCCTCGGCGGCCAGACCACGCTGGCACAGATGGCAATCGCAGGCATCGGCGGGTTCGCACTGTCGAAGATCGCCACGGACGCCGGCATTCCGTTTCCCATCGCACCGCTGCTCGCCGCGCTCGGCGCAACCGTCTTCGGTCTGATGGTCGGGTTTCCCGCGCTTCGCGTCCGCGGCACCAACCTCGCGATCGTGACCCTCGGCGGAGCCGTTGCGATCACCGAGTTCGTCTTCAAGAATCCCGAGATCATCGGCGACCTCGCTTCTGGAGGGTCGCGAGTCCCGAACCCTCAACTCGGGCCGTGGGACTTCGGTCTCGTCCTGGGCAACAACTCGTCTCGCCCGGTGTTCGGCATCTTCCTCGTCCTCGTCGTGTTGGTGCTCGCGATCGGTGTGTCCAACCTTCGTCGCAGCGGCACCGGCCGGCGCCTCCTCGCAACCCGAGGTAACGAGCGTGCCGCGATGTCGGCCGGTATCTCGGTCACACGCTCGAAACTCCTCGCCTACGCCGTGTCGTCGTTCATCGCCGGTATCGGCGGCTGTCTGATCGCCTACCGATTCGGGCGAGTCTCGGATGCCTCGTTCGGCACGATCGCATCGCTCGCCGCCCTCGCTGTGGCATATCTCGGTGGCATCACGAGCGTCAGCGGAGCCATCACCGCTGGGGTCGTCGCGTCGTCGGGGGTCGCGTTCTTCGGCATGCACGAGATCATCGGCGGCCTCGGGCCGTGGGAGTCATTGATCGGCGGCGTGCTGCTGATCATCACCGCCGTGCTCAATCCCGAGGGCATCGCCGGCGGTTTCCACAAGCCGGCAAAGCCTCCATCCGAGCCGGACGATGAGCCCGCTGCTTCGGAGCAGCCGCAGGCCGCAACCGCTGCGGTCTGACCGTCACGAATCAGGACGACCTCGATGTTCGACACGTTGATCACGGGCGGCACCGTCGTCGACGGCACCGGCGCCGCGCCGAGACGCGCAGACATCGCGATCGCGAATGGCCTGATCGTCGACGTCGCCGAGCACATCGACGCTGCGGCCGCGGAAACGATCGATGCCAGTGGTGCGATCGTGACACCCGGGTGGATCGACATCCACACGCACTATGACGGCCAAGCCGCCTGGGACGACCAGCTGGCTCCGTCGTCGATGAACGGTGTCACCACCGCGATCATGGGCAACTGCGGTGTCGGGTTCGCCCCGGTTGCGCCCGACAGCGAACGGTTGCTCGTCGAGCTGATGGAGGGAGTCGAAGACATCCCGGGAGCGGCGTTGTACGAGGGTGTGCCGTGGGGCGAGTGGGAGTCGTTTCCGGAGTACCTCGACTTTCTCGGTGGACGTTCGTACGCGATGGACATCGGTGCGCAGATCCCGCACGGCGCTCTGCGGTTCTATGTCATGGGCACGTCCGAACGCGCCAACGACAACGCGACCCCCGATGAGGTCGCGACGCAGGCACGTCTCGTGGCGGAAGCGTTCGAGGCCGGCGCGGTTGGCTTCACGACCTCTCGGACCATTGGCCACCAGACGCTGTGGGGCGACCCGGTTCCCGGCACGTTCGCTCCCGACGACGAGCTGCTCACGATCGCCGCAGCAATCCGCGACGTCGGAGGCGGCGTCATCGAGGCCATTCCTGCGTCGACCATCGGTCCGCTGGATCACCTGGGTGGCGAACGATCATCGCTGCTCGAGGAGGTGAACCTCCTCGACCGTCTGTCGCGAGCGTCGCACGGGCCGGTCACGTTCACGCTCGTCCAGTCGAGACACGACCCCGACGAGTGGCGGACCGTGCTCGACGACGTCGACGCAGCGAACTCCAACGGTGCGCGCCTCGTACCTCAGATTCCGGCGCGACCGATCAGCGTGCTCACCGGACTCAGCAGCTACCACGCGTTCATGCGCAAGCCGACCTATCTCGAACGCTTGGCACCGCTGCCGCTCGCTGAACGGGCGGAGGCAATGCGCAGCTCCGACATCCGTGAGCTCCTGATGACCGAGGAGAGCGTCCCGCCGGCCGAACCGGGCTCGATGGACAACCTGTACCGGCTCCTCACCCAAGCTGCCCCGTCGCTCATCCCGATCGACGACGCCGTCGAGTACTTCTCGAGCTCCGAGACGTCGTTCGGAGCGGTCGCGAAGCGCCACGGGACGGACCCGATCGACGAGATGTACGACTTCCTGATCGGCGCTGGAGGCTCGCGGTTCGCGCGGCTCGGCAGTGCGGACGCTGCGGGTACCGAACAGGCGATCTTCGAGATGCTGCAGCATCAGGCCACCGCCACGGGGCTCAGCGATGCTGGTGCTCACGTCACGATGATCTGCGACGGCACGATGCCGACGACCCAGCTCATCCACTGGGTGCGTGACCGAACCGCCGGTCCAACGATCCCCGTGGAACAGGTCGTGCACAAGCAGACCCTGCGCAACGCCGAGCTCTATTCACTCAGCGACCGTGGTGCGCTGCGGCCGGGCCTGCGCGCCGACATGAACGTGATCGACCTCGAGCAGCTTCGTGTCGATGCCCCCGTCGCACACCACGATCTCCCAGCAGGCGGTACCCGGCTCATCCAACCGGTGGCCGGCTATCGAGCAACCCTGTGCAACGGCGTGGTGACCCGGCTCGACGATGCAGACACAGGCGCACGGCCGGGACGACTGGTTCGGTCACGGTCG
>CALIOL010000027.1 GCA_938044705.1 uncultured Ilumatobacter sp.
GACTCCACGGCCTCTTCGTCATCGCTACCGCCGCAAGCTGCGGCGAGAAGTGAGAGGGCCATTGCCCCGGCGAAAATGCGACGTTTGCTGTTCACGCTGTCGTGCTCCACTGATTGATGGTTGTTGTTGATTGGTTGCATCAAGCTCGGCCGACTGTCGGTTCTCGAGCTGTGCGGGCAGCACGCTAAAGAGCCCAGGTGAACCGACCGCCGGAGCAGGTGAACGGAAGGTGAACAGAGGCCATCGAGCGCGCGAACATCGCCGGTTTCAGGGCTCTGAAGCCGCTGACGGCTTCCCAGGGCGAATCGCGGAGGTCGAGCTTGAACGAGCCGTCGACGACCATGATCGTTTCCTTTGAGCCATTTCGACGTCGCTGACCATGGAGTGGTCTCCGGGGTGTGGTTCCTGCAACGACTCAGCTGCTCGCGGCCAGAGGGATCGAAGACACGTTTCGCTCGATGCCGTCAGGAAAGCGCTCGCGGGTCGACATCTTGCGAGACGCTCGGTCGCGACATCAAGAGTGCCGATCAGGGTTGGTCGTCCGCGTCTGCGCCGAGGGCCGACGACGCCTCGGCGTAGTCGGCTGCCAGTAGGAGGTCATACTGACCGATCTCGAAGGTTTGGACATCTGCCTGGACACGTGCGAGACGCAGCACTTTGTCCGAGGACGCAAGCAAGGTCGCAGCATTGGCCATTGCCACGCCACCGACGTGGTGGGCGCGCATCAACTCAAGCCACAGCCGGCCCTTGTCGGCACCATCGGCAAGCGCCAGATTTCGCATCTGCGCGTCGGTTGCGTAGCCGTGCATGTTGGCGACCGGAATCTCCATGCCCCCGTGCATCCACGCCATGACCATGTCGGGTGACGCTGTTGATTCTCCCCAATCGGTCAGCCACGCCCGCATCATGCCGACTTCGATCGACTGGTTCTGGAGCACCTCACTGGCGGCCGCCTGCACCGCGTGGCCGGTGTCGCTACCGATCACCCGCTGACACATAGCGAGGGCTTGCAGGTGATGCACGGTCATGTCGGTGCAGAAGCCGACATCGGCGGAGGTCGGCGCGTCGCGTGCAATGACCCGTTCACCAGCAGCGCCGACAGCCAAACCGACGGCCCCGGTCGTTGCGCCGATGAGGAAATGCCGGCGCCCTGTCATCAGCCCTCGTCCTCCGCCGGGGGTTCACGATCACCTTCGCCGGCTCCTTCGGTATCGCCCTCGTCGCCAGCCGGCGGGCCGCCACCTTCATCGCCACCCTCGCCAGCCTCCGCCACCTCGACGTTGCCCGTGTAGCAACCGAGCACGTACGGGAAACTGTCGGTCGTGTAGTAGGCATAGTTACCGTCGGCATCGGTCAGACCGTTGCACTCGTCGAGATCTCCGGACCCTTCGACGTAGCTGTGAGCAGCCCATGTGTCGGTTGCGAACAGCGAATCATCAGTGAGTTCCCATGACGATGTGTACTGATCGGCACCTGTGTAGATGGGGTAGCCGTCGAAGGCGTAGCCAACGAGTTGTGGCGCCGCGGCGACTTCGGCAGGAGTGAACAGGCAGTCGGTGTCTTCGCTGGTGCCGATGTAGTGGATGTGGAAGTCGGTCGGTCCGCGATGGCTGCCACATTCACTGAGAATGCCTGGAGTGGACCCGACGTCGCCGCCGGTTCCTTCGGTCGGGCCATAGATCGGCACACCGCCAAGCGAGACGGCTGCCGCCCCGAGCAGCGGGATATCGGTCGTGGCGGCAGCGACGGTAGGAACAGCAGGAATGCTGTACTCGAGTTCCAACGCGTTCGGGCTGCCGGGCGACGTCCCGATGTAGGTGTAGTCAGGGATGCCATTCGACGTGACGACGATGAAGTCGCCATCGCACACTGCACTCGATTCCGGGTCCGCCAGGTCCGCGTTTGCTGAACCGCGAGTCGTGAACAGTGCCGCGACGTCGTCGCACGATGTCGCAGCATCGGGTTCAAGGGTCTCGGTTGCCGCCGTGTCATCGGTGCCATCTTGTGATTCGTCGCTGGTGCCGCCGGAGGACGCACAGGAGGCGAGGACGAGGAGGGCTGGGGCGATCAGCATGTTGCGCTTCGTGTTCATGTCGGGAAGGTTTGCAGCCAGCCTCCTCGAGTTCATCGCAGGCGGGCAAGGAATCCACAACTTCCATTTTCAGTTGCAGTGTCTCTTGTTGATCACAAGTGGCGGTGGAGTCGCGTCATGAAGCACGGACGAACAGAGCTGTGCGCTGCTGTGCCATCACCACCACCCGATCACCCATCAACCTGGCTGGTCAGCGACCTCGATCGGCCCAGCCCACCAGCCCAGCCCGACCCAGCCAGTCAGGCGATTCGGTCAGTCGGTCGTGCGTTTGCCGACGGTCTGCTGTTCGAACGCCCACTCGTACATGAGTGCTTGCGGGTGGGGTTCGAAAGCGTCGGTTGGACCGACTCGCACCCACGTGTCATCCGGCTGGAGATCCCAGGCCACGACGTCGGGACGGAGGGCGAAGTCGATTGCCTGGTCGAGCCACGCGACGTGTCGCGGGTGAACGATCGGAACCAACACTTCGACGCGCCGGTTGAGGTTGCGCGGCATCAGATCTGCCGAGCCCGTGAGATGGAGCGCATCCTGCTCGGTGCCCGGGACTCGCTGACCATCGATCAGGTTCCCGTGAGCGAAGCGATAGATCCGACTGTGTTCGAGGTACCGGCCCAAGACGCTTCGTGCCCGGATGTTCTCCGAGAGCCCGGGAACTCCGACACGAACACAGCAGATTCCGCGCACGATCAGATCGACACGGGTGCCCTGCGCCGACGCCGCATACAGCGCTTCGACCATCTCGGGGTCGGCAATCGAGTTGCACTTCAGCGTGATGTGCCCGTCTGACCCGAACGACGACTCGTGTTCGATCAGATCGAGGAGCTGCGCACGAAGCTCGCGAGGCGCCACGAGCAGCGCTTCGTAGTCGACTGCCCGGCTGTACCCAGTCAGATGGTTGAACAACTCGAGGGCATCGTTGCCGACCGCTTCGTCGCAGGTGAGGAGACCGAGGTCTTCGTAGATCTTGGCGGTCTTCGCGTTGTAGTTGCCCGTCCCGATGTGGCAGTACCGGCGCAGCTGATCGCCGTCGTCTCGAACGACGAGCACGACCTTCGAGTGCGTCTTGAGCCCAACCATGCCGTACACGACGTGGACGCCGGCCCGCTCGAGCTGCTTCGCCCACTGGACGTTCGTGGCTTCGTCGAAACGCGCCTTCAACTCGACGAGCACCGCCACCTGCTTGCCGCGCTCGGCTGCCCTGATGAGACTCCGAATGATCGCACTGTCGCCACCGGCGCGATACAGCGTCATCTTGATCGACTGGACCTTGTCGTCCGCAGCAGCCTGCGAGATGAACTCCTCGATGCTCGAGGCGAAGCTCTCGTACGGGTGGTGCAGCAGCATCGAGCGCTGCCTGATCGCGTCGAAGATCGGCCGATCCGCTTCGTCGGCAGCAGCGAGGCGCCCGGCGGTGACCGCCGGCCACGGCTCGTCCTTCAGGTCCGGTCGATCGATCTTCATGAGTTCCCAGAGGCAACTGAGATCCAGGAGCGAGCGATGGAACGTGACGTCGTCGTGCGTGAGTTCGAGTTCGCGGACGAGCAGCTCCAGCAACTCCGGGCCGACGTCGTGTGCGACCTCGAGGCGAACTGCCTTGTTGAAGCGGCGACGACGCAGCTCCATCTCCACTGCTTCGAGCAGATCTTCGGCCTCGTCCTCTTCGAGGGTGAGGTCGGCGTTTCGGCTCACACGGAACGGCGCCCACTCCTCGACGATCATCCCGACGAAGAGCGTGTCGAGCTTCGCCGCGATCAGCTCCTCGACAGGAAGGAAGCGGCCGACCGCCACTTGCACCAGCCGAGGAAAGACGTTGGGCACCTTGAGCCGGGCAAATCGCCGATCGCCGGTGTCGGGGTCTGCGACGTTGATGGCCAACGAGAGCGCCAGGTCGGAGATGTACGGGAACGGGTGCCCCGGATCCACAGCCAGTGGCGTGAGCACCGGGTAGACACGCTCTTCGTACCATGCGTCGAGCGCTTCGACTTCTTCACCGGTGAGTTCTTCGTAGTGCACCAGCTTGACGTCGTTCGCGGCGAGCTCCGGCACGAGGTGATCGACGAACGCGACGTCGAGCGCCTCCACGAAGTCGGGAACCTTGGCCTTGATGTCGACGAGCTGTTGTGCGGGGGTGCGCCCGTCCGCCGTTGGCCGGTCGAGCCCGGCAGCGATCTGGTCCTTCAGCGCGCCAACGCGAACCTGAAAGAACTCATCGAGGTTGGTGGACGCGATCGCACAGAACTTGGCGCGTTCCAGTAGTGGGATGTCTGGTTCCGAGGCGAGTTCGAGCACTCGTTCGTTGAAGGCGAGCCAGCTCAACTCCCGGTTGAGGAAGCGCTGGTCAGCTGCACTGCGAACAGCTCCTTCGGGCTGCACGAGCGGAAGCGCCGGAGCAGCCTCCCCTGACCGCGACCGACTGTTCGGAGCGGGCCACGAGGCCTCGTCCTTGACGGTCACGGCTGGCCGATCAGGCGTCGTCTGACGCCTCGGTCGCGTCGGCGCTCTCGGCGATCGACTCGGCAGCTTCGTCTTCCGCGACCGGTTCCTCGGCGGCGTCGCTCTCTGCCGCTGCGGCTGCTTCGGCGCGTTCGCCCGCTGCGTCACTTCCGGTGACCGGCTGCGTGACGACACCGAGGTCCCACTCGATCGAGATCAACTCGCGCTCGGCATCACGCACGATGCGCTCGCGGTTGCGGCGGAACTGCGGGTCTTCGCGGGGCAACAGCACGAGCCGAGCAAGACAACGGGCCCGGAACTCGTCGAGCACCTGACGGTCGCCCCAGTCGCCGTAGACCTCCCAGTGCGGAGACACCGGGCCGAGATAGACGATGCGTGCGTGCGCCTTTGGTTCCGTGGATTCCGCAGTGGCGGCAAGGTCTGACATGGCGCGAACTCTATCGAGTCGGGCAGCGGTCGCCGCTGAGTCTCTTCCCGGCACATCGATCCACGGGTTGCACCAAACATGTCAGTTGTGTTACGATAAGTTGACGTTGTCGACATGATGACTCAACCCGAGCATCCGAGAGTCGATCCGAAACGAACGAGAAATTGGGAACCGGATCCGGTTCCCAAACGTCAATATGGGTAACCGGTTCCCCCCGACCGGCTCCCAACACAGAAGGATCCGCCATGATCAAGCGAAGCAAGAGAGCAGCACAGCGCACTGGCAACGGCCTCAGCGCGGAAGCGATCGCCGAACTCAATGGGCGGCCACAATCGCTCAGCACCGCGCCACCGGACCCGGACTCCGACAGTGCGTGGATGGCCGACGGAAACTGCCGGCTCCACCCGCCGGCGACCTTCTTCCCGAGCGACGGAGTCGGCGTGGACAAGGCGCGCAAGATCTGTCGCGACTGCCCGGTGATGGGCCGCTGCCTCGAATACGCACTCGAAGAGCGCATCGACCACGGTGTGTGGGGCGGATGCTCCGAGCGTGAGCGACGGCGCATCCTCAAGACTCGCCGTCAAGAAGCGGCTGCGTTGTCGGTCAGCGTCTGACCGTTCAGCTCAACGAGTACACCCGCTGGGCCGTCCCAGCGAACATCGCTGTCTTCTCGTCGTCCGAGAACGGTTCGGCGAGCTTCTTCATGGCGTTCCAGTAGACGCCGTACGAGAGCGAGAAACGGTCCACCGGGAAGTTGCTTTCGAACATGCACCGCTCCGGGCCGAAGCAGTCGATGGCGTGCTCGTACCATCGGCGCTGCACCGCCAGAAACTCGTCCGACGTCGGCGGGGCTGCCGCTTCGTGGAAACCGAACCCGTTGTCGGGCATCGCAAGCCCTCCGAGCTTTGCCACCGTGTTCGGACATGCCGCGATCGCGACGATGTCATCACACCACACTTCGAAGATCGCGTCGAGGCGACCAGCGTCCGAGCCGATGGCAACCGGACTCCCGAAGTGGTCGAGGATCATCGTCGTGTCGGGAACAGCGCGGGCGAGTTCGAGGAACTCGTTGTTCTGATAGTGATAGTGCCAGCTGTCGTAGATGAGGCCTCGCTCCCCGAGTCGGGCGACGCCGCGCCGGAAGGCCGGATCTTCGAACTTGCCCTCGGCAGCGGCGCCCGCGATGGTGTGCACCTCCGGCTCGCGGGCCCGTGACAGCGCATCGCGCACGCCTCGCAACCGTCCTCCCGCAGCCCCGCGGTGAGCGTCGAGGACGTCGTCCAGTCCGTCGAGCGTGAGGTCGACGTTCGCCACGATGCCGGTGATGGGCGGCGCATCGGGGTGCCGCTGAGCGAGGTCCTCGGCACTCGCGGCAACGAACTCGGTCTCGCCGATCG
>CALIOL010000028.1 GCA_938044705.1 uncultured Ilumatobacter sp.
TCGGGGCCGGCTGGTACACAGCACCGTTGACAGCGTCTGCGACCTCCGGTGGCAACTTGGCCTGGACGACAGCGTCGTTGACCGCAGCTGCCATGTCGACGCCGTTGAGATCCTCGCCGCCCATCTTGTCTTCGATGTAGCGCTTCGGATCGGCGGCGTATCGTGCTGCGTTACCGGGGTTGCCGATGAGGCCGCGAATCGTGTCCACGAGCATGTTTTGGACTTCGGAAGTGTTCATTGGTCTGTTTCTCCTGTTGGTGATTTCGGTGCTTCTGAGTGCCGGCCTCGACCGGACGAAGATCATGATGACGAATCGTCGTCAACCTGGCGTCGGTGGGATCCCCGTGGTCATCCCCCGCCGTTAGGGGATTGCGTCGGACACCTTGGGGGTTGGCTCCAAAGGGCCGGTAAAGGCCCAGCTCACAGGGCATCTGGCGAGCTTCATGACGCGCCCGTCAGCTCTCGGATCATCGCCAACAATTCCGCTCGGGAGCTGGCCCCGAGGCGCTGACGAAGCCTCGCAACGTGATGTTCCACCGTCTTGGCCGAGATGAAGAGCTGACTACCGATCGCCTTGTACGTGCGTCCTTCCGCGACGAGCCGAGCGACTTCGGCCTCGCGTTCGGAGAGCCCCGCAGCGACCAGACCATCGGCAGCCTCGACCGGATCGGTCACCAGGAGCCGGGCTCGTTCGAGCATTGTGCGAGCAACCGCGGAGTCAGGATGATCGAGGGCGACCTGACCGAGCAACCGCGACGCTTCCCACGCATCCCCGACGCTCACCAGCGCGTCGACGACTGCGTCGAGCGATGCGGGTGAAGGGGGGTCGATCAGTTGTCGGCCCGAGTCGTCGGTTCCGAGCCGAGCCGCAACGCTGGCCCAGACCGTGGCGGCGCCGCGTCGTGCCGATGTTCGAGCGTCGGCTGAAATGCTGTCCTCGAGCCTGGCCGCTGCAGCCTGCACCCCGGGCCAGTTCTCGCTGGCCACGGCGATCTGTAGATCGGTCCAAGCGACCATCGCTCGGGCCGGGCCGTGCTCAGGCCACAGGGCAACCTGTTCGGAAAGACACGAGCGCGCCCGGCCGATGGAGACGGCGTCACCGACGCGTGCGCCCGCCGCCAGAACCTCGACGGTCGGATCGAGGAGCAGCCACGTCTGTGATTGGCGATCGACGATCGATGAGGACCGCTTCCAAGCGTCGCGGAGCCGCGCGGTGTCTCCGGAGCGACGAGCGATTGCCGCATCGAGGGCCGCGAGCAGGAAATGGTCGCGGAGCTGCCATTCCGGTCGGGCGCCGGCGCGCACCAGGTCGAGTGCTGCCGAGAAGTCGCCGCACGCGATGTCCGCGTGGGCAGCGAGCAGGTGGTGCGACGATTGCTCGCCGGGGCCAGCGAGTGCGGCCCCGATCGCTGTGCGCAGGAGTCGTCGGGCTGCATCTGGTTGGCCGATCGACATCATCAATGCTCCGGCGATCGCCGCGGGGCTCCATCCCGCAGCGATATCGACACGCGACGACATCGCATCGTCGACGAGTCGTGCGCCGAGCTCCGTGACCCTCGTGTCAGCGCCGGACGCGTACGCGTCGAGCAGGTTGTGGAGGTCACCCAACACTTGATGATCGACCGGAGCGGTTGCAGCGACATCCACTCGGGTCGGGGCGACCACGCCACCGAGGACGGCCGCCAACGCGGTCGTATCGGACGCCGCAGCGCTCGATGCGGACGAGAGCACTTCGAGCGGTCGCTGGCCCGCCCGCTCCCACCGCATCGACCGCATGTCGAGAATGAAGGCGCTGCGAGCAGCGTCAGGGTTCCTGAGGTCGTCGAGAGCTCCGACCGACTGGGCAGCGTCCTCGGCGCCGAGGAACACCGCTGCCGACGCGTGGTCGACCGTTCCAAATGCGTCGCGTGCTCCATGGATCAGGCTCGCTCGGTCTGTCGGTGAGAGCGCATCGGTGGCTCCACTCAACACCGCCGTCACCTTTGCCCGATCGACCTCGGTCATGTCGGCATCGATCGCTTGGCCGGCGACCGGGACGACGCGATCCCCATGCACGAGACCCGATGCTCGAAGTCGCCGTTCGAGATCGCCGCCCCCTGCCAGTTGCGCAGCGGTCGCCAGGTCGGCGCCGAGCCGCATCATCTGCACTGCGTCGAGCACGTCCAGCCCTGACGCACGAGCCCGCCGAACGATCGAGTCGACAACGGTGGACGACACCCGCACGTCTCCCGAGTTTCCCGGCAAGGTGTCCGCCTCGACGAGCAGGTGTACCAGCCCAGGCGATCCGGCCGTCAGCTCGATCAGCGCAACGCGATCCGTCTCGTCGTCCGCCATCAGCTCGTCGAGCATTCGTCGAAGACCGTCGTCGTCGAGTCGCTCCAGCCGGAGCGTCGGATCGTGCACGGTCAGCGCCTCGTCGAGTTCTCGGATCAGCGGGCTCTCCGGCCATGGAGACCGCGCCACCGCGACGGGAAGGCGGGGCGCGAGTTCGAGAAGCCGCTCGATGACAGCGTCGGGTAGCCAATGCGCATCGTCCACTGCGAGCGCATCTGAGACCGCGACACCGTCGAGGGTCTCGAGGAGACGCCGTGCGGCGTTGGCGCGACTGCGCTGATCAACCGTTCCTCGTATCCAGACCACCTGCCCGTCGATCTGTCGTTCGACTGCGTCGGACCAGACGCGCAGGTGATGAGTTCGCCCTGAGCCGCCGGTCCCGACGATCAGTCGTCGCAGTGCGGCGGTCCCCATCGTTGACGGAAGGTAGTGCTCGACGATGATGTGGTGTGTCGATTTGCGTCGCTCGTACGCTGCGACGATGCAACTGGCCGACCTCACGATCTTCACCGAGCCCCAACAGGGTGCGACGTACGACCAACTTCTCGCCGTCGCTCAACGAGCTGAACGGCTCGGGTTCGGAGCGTTCTTTCGATCGGACCACTACCTCTCGATGGGCGACGGCGACGGGATGCCGGGCCCGACGGATGCATGGATCACGCTGGGAGCGATCGCTCGTGAGACGTCGACGATTCGTCTCGGCACGCTCGTGACGTCGGCGACCTTTCGGCTCCCTGGCCCGCTCGCCATCTCGGTGGCGCAGGTCGATCAGATGTCGAACGGGCGGGTCGAGCTCGGCTTGGGCGCGGGTTGGTTCACAGAGGAACACGAGGCCTACGCCATTCCCTTTCCTGGGCTGGGCGAGCGCTTCGATCGGCTCGAAGAGCAGCTTGCGGTCGTGACCGGTCTCTGGTCGACCACGGTGGGGGAGACGTTCGAGCACGACGGCCCTCACTACCCGATCCGCAACTCTCCGGCGCTTCCGAAGCCCGTGCAGGACCCCATGCCGATCGTGATCGGTGGTGGCGGGCCGAAGCGCACGCCGGCGCTCGCTGCGCAATACGCCACGGAATTCAACACGCCGTTCGTGTCGATCGAATTCTTCGCCGAGCAGACCGACCGAGTGCGTGCCGCCTGTACGGCGATCTCTCGCGACCCGGAATCGCTCACCTACTCGGCGGCGCTCGTCGTGTGTGTCGGCCAAGACGAAGCCGAGTTCGAAGAGCGTGCAGCAGCGATCGGGCGCGAACCCGCAGAGCTGCGCGAGAACGGTGTCGCCGGAACGCCGGACCAGGCAAGAGAGACGGTGGACCGTTGGCACGCCGCAGGAGCCGAACGCATCCATCTCCAAGTCCTCGACCTCGACGACCTCGGCCATCTCGATCTCATCGCCGCCACACTCGCCTGACGAGAGCGACGTCAACGATTCGCGTTGCAGGTGTGCCCGTCGCGCTCGAGTCGCGACATCACCTTCTCGGCAGCGTCGGTGACGTGCTGCTCGGCCAGAGCCCCCGATGCAACGGCAGCGTCGATGGCGTCGATGACTGCGTCGGTCTGAGAACTCAGGGTGAACAGCACGACATCGATACCCGCCTGCAAGGCGAGTACCGAGGCTTCGGGTTCGGGGATCCCGACCGCAGCCATGCCGAGCGCATCGGTGATGAGCAGTGCGTCGCCGTAGCCGAGGTCGTCTCGGAGATAGTCGATCGCGGCGGGACTACGAGTGGCGGGGACGCCGTCGGTCAACCCGGGAACGGTCAGGTGCCCGATCATCACGGCCGCGTCCGTTGCGTCCGCCACGGTGCGGAGGTCGCGGTACGGCAGGAGGTCGAACCCCTCGAGGTCGCTCAGCGATGGCGTGACTCCATCCGCGATATGGGTGTCGCCTGACGCCGCGCCGTGACCGGGGTAGTGCTTGATCGTCGCGAACAGTCCGGCTTGCGCCCAACCCGTCAGGTACGCGGCGCCGTAGTCCGAAACGGTCTGGGGAGGCCCGGCAAAGAATCGCGACGACTCGAGTGGGACATTGCCGACATTGGGCTCCACATCCACGACCGGCCCGAGGACCATGTCCACGCCGAGATCGCGGACCACCGCGCCGTGCTCGGCGATCAGCGTCGCAGCAGCATCTGGCGTGAGATCCTCGGCGACCGATCGTTGCGAACCGAGCGGTCGTGCGTCCCGCAGTCGCTGGACGTCTCCGCCTTCCTCGTCGGTCGAGATGATCAGCCCGTGGCGACTTGCAGCTTCCAATTCGGCGAGTCGGGCGGTGACCGTCGCTGCGTCGAGACCGTCCTGGCTCATGAGGAGGACGCCGCCGACATCGTTGTCGCGGACGAGTGCGATCGCACCCGGCCAGTCGTCGGCGTAAACAGCTGGCCACACGAGCAGTGCGACCCGCTCACGCACCGTCAACTCGCTCACACATGACGTCAGAGAGACCTCGGCGGCGGTGCCCGACGGTGAAGTCTCAGGCGGGGCGCTCATGACGGTCGAGGTCGATGTCGGCGTCGACGTGGAAGGCATCGGCGGCGGCAGGTCGGAGGCGGTCGTTGCAACAGAGGGCGCAGGCTGAGTCGTCGTTGCGCTCTCGAGATCTGCGTTCGAGTCGCCCGCGTCCGAAGAGCCGACAGAACATGCCGTCGCAAGACATGCGGCGACAGCGAGCGCCACGGCATGTCGTTGCGGCCGGGGGGCTGTCGGGCGGTTGCACTGCACGAGCCCTCCTTTCCTCCGGCCGTCGAGGACTGCAGACCCACCGCGGGCCGACGCGACGTCTGGGCGCTCTCTGCACAGCGTCGCATACTTGCGTCGTCGCACCGCAGCGACCAGAATCCGCCTCGCAGTGACACTGATGTCGCCGCGTCGAACGAGGAGTCGCACATGGGAGCGGGAGCAACGCCAGCGGGCTGGTATCCGGACGTCGAACGACCGGGTGGCGAGCGCTATTGGGACGGGTCGCTCTGGACCGATCAGCGTCGAAGTGCAGCTGACGCCGGTGGCGGGGCGACGTCGGCAGGGCCTGAGTCGGAACCCCCGTCGTTCGGTCAGGAGCCGCCGACCTACGGGCAGGAGCCGCCCGCTTACGGCCAGCAGCCTCCTGCGTTCGGGCAACAGCCGCCGGCCTACGGGACCCCGCCCGCGGCTGCGTACGGGCAACCGCAGCCGGCCTACGGGTCGCCTGCCGGCTACACGCCATACGGCGCTCAGGGGACCGTGTACCCGAAGACGACAGTGCCCGGTTGGGCGCTCGGGCTGTCCATCGCCGGACTCGTTCTGTCGATCTGCTGCATCGGATTCCTCCTGTCGATCCCCGGCACCATCATGGGATGGACGTCGATGAAGGCGATCGACCGCGGAGAAAAGGACCCGAACCAGCGAGGCGTCGCAAAGGCCGCCTTCATCGTCGGTCTGGTCGGTCTGGTCATCGCCGTCGGATGGATCATCCTGGTGGTCATCAACGGCACCCTGACGACCACCTGATCGGCGGCTCACTTCATGTACCCCGTCCTGGTCTTCCCCGATGGTCGTCGCGTCGAGCTCGACTCCGACGTCGTCGTCGTCGGTCGTGCGCCGGTCGCACCCGAGGAGTTTCCCGCAGCTCGCTCGGTCAGCGTGTCGGCCCCGACCGTCTCGAAGACCCATGCGCTCATCGGCAGTGACGCCGACGGCGTCTGGTTGCTCGACCTTCACTCGTCCAATGGATCGGAAGCACTCGATTCGCTCGGAGTGAGCGAGCCAGCGATCCCAGGGCAGCGGTTGTCGATTCCCGTTGGATCACACATTCGAATCGGGACCGACACGATCATCACGATCGACGCAGGTGTCCCGGCCGGTGACGACGACCGGACGGTGACGATTCACCCCGCTCCAAGCCCCGCGCCGACCCCGCCACCAACTCCGACACCACCCCCTGCGGCTGCGCCCGTCGACTGGTCGGCACTCGACCAACCCGCTCCGGCCGAGCCGAGCGCGGCTCCTGTCCTGCCGCAGCAACCTGCCGCGCAACCGCCGCCACCCGTCGCGCCGGCCCCGCAGCCTCTGCCACCAGTCGAATCGCAGCCGGCGTCGCCCGTCACGGAAGCGTTCACCCCGATTTCTCCCGCGGCGGCGCCTCCCGCCGCGACCCCACCCGCTCCCGCGCCGGGCTTCCAATCGGCGCCCGGACCTGCATACGGCTCGGTACCGAGCTCACCCCCGCAGGTCTCATCGTCGGGAAGGTCGAAGGCTCACCTCATCGGAGCACTCGTGCTCGCGGTGTGGAGTGCGGTCGGCTTTGCCGACCTGAGGCGCTGGATCCCGGATGCGGTTGTGGACGCCGTCGACGGACGAATCATCGACTTCTTCGTCGTGCCCGATCGAGACTTTCTCGAGTTCGCAGAGTTCTACAGTTTCCTCAGCCTCCCCGATCCGCTCAGCTTCCTCGCACGTGGCGCGGACATCGGGCCGATCGTCGCCATCGTGTTCGGGGTGATCGCGCTCTTGGCACCGCGAGCTGCGGTTCGCTGGCTCCTCATCGGCCTGGTTGCGATTCCACTGGTCGTGCTGTTCGGCTTCCTTGTCACCATCGGCGTCGACTCGTTCGAGGATCTGACCGAGGACATCGACCGATTCATCCCATGGTTCGTTCTCCCGGTGATCGGTTCGGTGTTGTTGATGCTCCCTCGACGGAGGTCTGATTCTGCCCCGGTGCCGTCTCAAGACGTGTTCTATGCTCCCAACCAGGCGGCTGGCCCGCCCGCTGCAGGGCCAGCAGCACCTCCGATCTCATGACCGTCATCGACCACGACCACGATCACGACGTCGGTCCTGGCGCGTCGGCGCACGGTTCGGTCGAGTTCGGGTCTGGGCCCGTCGGCTCGTGGATTCGCCGAAGCCTCGTCTCTCCGTGGCGTGTTGGCCTGCTCGCAGTAGTTGCGGTGTTACTCGTCGACGCTGGCGGTACCGATGAGGGCGCTGGCGTCTGCGTCTTCCGGCGCTGCACCGGCGGGTACTGCCCGGGTTGCGGTCTGACGCGTTCGGCACGGCACCTGACCAGAGCTGAGGTCGGCGCTGCGTGGAGCGACCACCCGTTCATGGTGCTCCTCGCGATCCAAGGTCTCGTCGCGGCGGCGTTGTACGCATCCTTCCGTCGCCTCCGCGAACGGCTCCTCTCAGTTCGAACGGTCGCAATCGTTGCGTCGGCGAATGGTGTCCTGTTGCTCTCCATCTGGGTCGTTCGGCTCATCGACGGATCGATCCCGCGCTTCTTCTGATGGACGAAGGCATGAGTGGGGCCGAGGAACTCGCCGCCGAGAGTGCACCTCGCCCGACGTTCACGTGGGGTGCTGGCACTCACGTCGGCGGCGTGCGCGAACACAACGAAGACGCGTTCTTCGTGAGCCCCGACGTCTGTGTCGTCGCCGACGGCATGGGTGGTCACGAAGCCGGCGAGGTCGCGAGTCAGCTCGTCACCCATATCGTCGCCGACGTCTTCGGAGCACACCAGCTCGACGTCGCCGAACTGCCGAGGTTCGTGTCTGCGCTGAACGCAGCGGTGCTTCGCAAGGGCGCTGAGAACAACACTCGTGGCATGGGCACCACCGTCGTCGGTGTCGCGATCGCGGAGAACGGCGACACCCCATCAGCGGTGGTGTTCCACGTCGGCGATTCGCGCTGCTACCGGCTCGCCAATGGAGTGATGAAGCAACTGACCAGCGACCACTCCCATGTTCAGGAACTGGTGCAGGCCGGCCGAATCACGCCCGAAGAGGCGCTCACTCATCCGCTGCGCAACGTCATCACCCGAGCGTTGGGGGCAGATGTTGCCGTCGAGGCGGACTTCCACGTTCTCGACGAGGAGAACTGTCGCATCCTCCTGTGCTCAGACGGATTGAGCGGCGAAATCGACGATGACCGGATCTGGGACCTGCTCAGCTCGCACGGCGATCCGACCGCCGCGGCGGTCGCTCTGATCGACGCAGTGCTCGAAGGTCCGGCTCGTGACAACGTCACGGCGATCGTCGTCGACGTGGTGTTTCCCGAACCTGATCCTTCGCGGTCGACGTTGCCCGACGGAAACGGCTTTGCCGCTACCGATTCGACGGCTGACGACACTGCCGATGTGACCGCCGAATCCGGGGTCGCGACCACCGACGAGATCGCTGACATCACCGCAGATCCGGCTGACGACACACTCGAGCACGGCATCTCTCTCGAGACGCTGGATGACCACGCCCGTGCCTCGGTCGTCGAGCGCCACGCCGGTGCGGATCCCACCGAGGAGATCATGATCACGCGTCCGTGGGCACCCCCGGATGCGTTCGATCGCCGCCACATCGAGATCGATCGCCCACCGACCGAGCCAGATGGTGCAGCATGGGCGTCACCCGACGCGAACCGTGCCGACCAGCCCCCCGCCACCGATGAGGAGACAGGCAATGCCCGACAAGAAGACCACTGAAGACGATGCCGCGAGCTCGGAGGCAGACAGCCAGGATGCTGCGCTTGCTTGGGGCACGACGTCGTTCGAGCCGGGTGGAGACGTCGGACTGGTTGCGCAGCAGACCGTTGGACTCGTGGAGCGTGACAATCCTTCGACTCGAGAGAAGCTCTGGAGTCTGGTCTCCGGTGACGCTCCCTTGGACGACATCTTGGACGAGCTCTCGTCGACGGGGTTGAAGGCACTTCCCGACTTCGGGCTGGCACAGGTCGAGGGAGCAGCGATCCGCATTGTTGCCCGCGGTCAGATCAGGATTGCTGCAGAGCTCTCGTCGGGGTCGGTGCACGAGATCGACCCGTCTGGTGTGAGGACCTGGATCGAGGAACTCGTCGACGACGTCGTCGCCATCACCATCGCGCTTCCGGCACGCGACGACGACACGCCAGCAGCAAGCACGGATGCGTTCGCCGTCCTCGCGGGATCGGTGCCGGCGACTTCGTTGTCTCGGCGCTACGACGCGCCCGACGCTCTCGCCGAGACTGCGACGAGCGGCGCGGGATGGACGGCCAGAGGCGCCGGTGCATCGACGGCTCCGGAAACGCCGGCTCCGGAAGAACCGGCTCCGGAAGAACCGGCTCCAGAAGAGGAGTTGGCTGCTTCGGCGCCCGCCGCGACATCGGACGTCGATCTGGAGATGGTGGATGACATCGACGTGCCGGACGCCGCTGTCGAGCCGGACGCTGTCGAGGAGGCCGGGGACAACTGGTTCGACGAGCAGGCCGGTGACTCCGCGGCCGTGATCCCACCGCAACCGCAGATGGACGATGTCGTCATCGAGGGAGATCTCGCCGAGGTGGCGCCCGCCGATGCGGTCGACATCACCGCCGACCCGGAGCCCGAGGCCGCCGAACCTGCGAGCGCACCGCCCGCCGATGCGCCGCCGGCCGACCCGCAGCCAGCGTCGCCGCAACCGCCGCCACCGGTTGCCGCGCCGTCCGGCCCGCCTCCCAGCAGCCCTGGTGCAGGCGGTCCGCCGCCACCCGCCGAACGCCCAGATGCAACGGTGGTGGTCGGGCCCGACGACGGCCCCACGCGAGGCCCCGTCAGCTCGATTTTCGACGACGACTTCGACGATCACGCCGCCGGAAGTACTCCGATGGGCGACCACGACGGTATGACTGCAGCTCATGCTGAGCTCGACGATGGGGGTTCCGCAGGGATGCCACCGACAGATGCGCCCGTGTACGGCGTCCTTGCGTTCTCGAACGGTGAACGCATCAACGTCGACCGTGCGGTGCTCATCGGACGCAATCCGAAGGTCGCAGGAGCAGTCGAGGGCGGGCTCCCGCACATCATGAAGTTCGACGGCCCGGGTCAGGGATTGTCGCGGACTCACGCCGAAGTACGCGTCGAGGCGGGCGAAGTCGTGATCGAAGACCTGCAGTCCACGAACGGGACCGAAGTGCAGCTCCCCGGGCAGCAGCGACGCCGCCTTCGCGCTGGCGAACCGGTGGTGATCGTGCCGGGAACGCTCGTCGACTTCGGTGACGAACTGCACTGCACGCTCGAATCGGCGAGCTGAGCGCTGATGGGTTTGGTCGTCGACTTCGTCGGGGCCCGTACGACCCTGGTGCCCGGCGAGACCTTTGTGATCGGGCGAGAAGGTGATCTCGTCGTCGACGACAATCCATTCCTCCATCGGCAATTCCTCACGCTGACCGATCCGGGCGGGGTCTGGGTGCTGACGAACGTCGGTGATCAGCTCGCTGCCACCGTGTCGGACCCCGAGGGTCGACTCGAGGCCTTTCTCGGCCCGGGTGCTGTCCTGCCGATCGTGTTCGAGCAGACACTCCTGCGGTTCACCGCTGGTCCGACCACCTACGAGATCTTGCTGCTCCACGATGCGCCCGCGTTTCGAGCCAGCCCGCTCGAGGATCCGGTCATGGACGATTCGGACGGTCGAGCAACCATCGGTCGGGTGATGCTGACCCTTGATCAGCAGCTGCTGATCCTCGCGTTGGCCGAGGCGGGACTCACGTCGGGTGGCGGCGCGTCGGCGGTGCTGCCAACGAGCGCTCAGGCCGCAGCCCGGCTCGGCTGGACGGTGACGAAGTTCAACCGGAAGCTGGACAACGTCTGTGACAAGTTGAGCAAGCTTGGCGTTCGCGGGTTGCACGGGGATGCGGGGCGGCTCGCTTCGAATCGCCGGGCGCGACTGGTCGAGTACGCGCTTGCGGTCCGCCTGGTCACCCGTGAAGACCTCGCTGTGCTCGATCAGGCAACGGCTCACGCCGACTGACGCACGAAGCCAATCTCTCCGTCGGCGTGGGCACTGCGGAGGTGCTCAGATCGTTGCGTGCCCGTGGTGCACCAGGTGGGTCGGTCATGATGTGTCCGTGCAGTGTGAGCAATCGATGACCGCGCGAGCATCCGATGTGTGAACGCTGCCTGCCGCCGCTCTCGCGTCGGCAGGTGTTGGGCCTTGCCGGGGCAGTAACGGCCGCTGCGCTCCTCGGCCCTCCGAATCCAGCCGCAGCGGCCCGGGCGTTCCAGACCGGCTACGGCGTGGCGATCGAGCCGCGAGCCACGTGGGCCGGCGACAGCCGCCCGACGTTGGCCACTCCACCTGACGAAACCGTGAGGTTCCTCCTCGTCCACCACACCGCCGGTCCGAGCGAAGGTGACCCGATCGAACTCATGCGTCAGGTCTACGACTTTCACACCGGTCCAGAAAAGGGCTGGCCTGACGTGGCGTACAACTTCTTCGTCGAACCCGGCGGACGAGTGTTCGAAGCTCGCGCGGGCAGTCTGAGTCGGGCGGTCGAGGCGTCGGCGACGGGCGGGAACCAAGGCTTCGCTCAACTCGTCTGTCTGCTCGGTGACTTCACGAGTCGGAACCCGACCGACGCACAACTCGCCTCGCTCAACCAGACCTTGGCGTGGTTGGCCGACCGGTACGGACTCGACACGTCACCAGGAGCAACGAGTTCGTTCACGTCCCGAGGTTCCAACAGATGGTCGGCAGGCACCGAAGTGACCGCCGACATCATCTCGGGTCACCGAGAAATGAGCGCTACCGCATGTCCGGGTGACACGTTCTTCCCGTATCTCAAGGAGCGGGTGCAAGCCGAGGTCCACACGCTGCGTGGGAGTCCTCAGGCTCCGGTTGAGGAGCCCGACACGTCGTCGACACAGGTCCCGGCGTCGACGCAGGCGCCGGTGCCGACGACCGAACCGGTCTCGTCGACACCGTCGGTTGTGGTCTCATCCACCGCCGCACCACAACCGGTCAGTACGACGACGGTCCCTCCCGACACCGTGGCGACAGTTGCCGCGCCCACCACGGCGCTGGACCCGTCGGTTGCGCCCGGTTCGGTGCCGTCCGGCGGCGAGTTCGCCGATCGAGCGGCTGGGGTCGGTCAGGCAGCCACGGGCCGAACGTCGACGAGCGTGGCGCCTTGGACGATCGGCGCCGGCGCAGCCACGGTTGCCGCTGCGGCTGCCGGGGCGTTGTATCTGGGGGCGCGCTCGCGCCGCGAGACCGGTGAAACGTCGCCGCATGCGGACGATTCCCAACGTCCGCCACCAGGCGGAGCGGACCCGTTGGCCTGACGGTCCCGGCGCTCGCTCGCCGTGTTCGACCCGCTGCGCCGAGCGGCGCTTCGGTCCGGAGGGTGACATTGCTGCACCCGATCTCCTAAGTTTGCGTCGTTGTGAGAGCAGACGCGCCGAGCGAGTGCTGTCCGGGCGGGACCGGAACGAGTCGAAGGAGCCCTGACGCGCCTGCTCCGACGGGGCAAGCAACGTGAGCCTGCGGATCGACGGTTTCAACGACGTCGCCCCGCTCGCCGGCGGTGGGTTCGGGTCGGTGTACAAGGCAACCAGAGCGTCGACCGGCGGAGTCGTGGCGCTGAAGGTCCTCGATCGAGCCCACGGTGACGACGACGATCTCCTCGAACGTCGCCTCCGGCGTGAGATCGCTGCGCTCGTTGCGCTCAAGGGGCACCCGAACATCGTTCAGGTCGAACAGGTCGTGAGCACAGCGAACGGTCCTGCGATCGTGATGGAGTTCATGAGTCGCGGCTCGGTGCTGGACTCTGACGAGGCGGGGAACACCGCGGCAGCGCGCGTTGCGTTCATCGGCGCTGCTGCTGCCGCCGGGCTCCAAGCTGCTCACGACGTCGGCATCGTGCATCGCGACGTCAAGCCCCAGAACGTGCTGGTCAACAACTTCGGGCAGGTGAAGCTGTGCGACTTCGGCATCGCCGCGATCCAGAAGTCAGCGGAGTTCCAAACGCACACGACTGCGCTCTCGGTTCGGTACGCGAGTCCGGAGGAGTTGGACAACGACCCGGACATCGGAGCGCCCACCGACGTCTACTCGTTGGGCGCGTCGATGTTCCACCTCATGTACGGGGAACCTCCATCGTTCCGAGGCGGTCGCGGCGCCGATCCGAACCTCACTCGCAACAACCGGGGCAATGATCCGGTCGCCGACAACGTTGCGACCATCATCGAACGCTGCCTCGCCGAGGATGCCAAGGACCGGCCGACCGCCAACGAGTGCTTCGGGTTGCTGTCGGACGTGACCGGGCCGGGAGCTGCGAAGATCGAAAACGAGCGGGAGTCTCCGATCGCTGCTCGGCGACGACGTCGGCGCGAGGCGCAAGGCGACGACATCACGGCGGAGCGACCGAGCAAGGACCGTCCGTCATCGGGGCAACCGTCGCAGCCGCCGCCGCCGAATCCGGCCGATCGCCGAGATGATTCGGGCGCAGCGCCGCTGCTTCCCTCGGGCGATCCCTCCGGTCCCGCCCCAGCGCCGAAGTCCCTGCCGCCGACGTCGAACGAACGCTGGTGGACGTGAGCCAGTCCAACCGCGGCACGACGAGCCGGTGGCCGACCGGCACCGAGTACGCCGCCGCTGTTCAGCAACCCAGCACGTCGTTCTCCGATCCGGAACTCCAGACCGGAGAGTTGACGCTGACGCCACTCGGGATTCCGGCATCCGCCAGCGGGCAGAGCGCGATCGCCTTCCACATGCAGGCGAAGGACCGGCCGGTCGCCGTTCGATGCTTGTTGAACGAACACGACGACGGACGTGAGCGATACAAGGCGCTGCAGGAGCACGTCGAGGCGTACAACGTGCCGTCGGTGGTGCCAGCGAAGTGGCTGGACGACGGCGTGCGGGTTCACGGCCAGTGGTGGCCGGTCGTGGTCATGCCGTGGGTCGCGGGTGATCCGCTCCACATCGCCGTCGAGGATCGACTCGACGATCCAACTCGCCTCTCGCGTCTTGCGGACCGTTGGCTCGACCTCGTCGAGCTGCTCCAGGACAAGGAATTCGCTCACGGCGACTACCAGCACGGCAACGTCTTGCTCACCGACGACGACGAGTTCCAACTGGTCGACCTCGATGGCATCTGGGTTCCGGACATGGGAGTCGGATCTCCCAACGAGTACGGCCACCCGAACTATCAACACATCAATCGTTCCGACACCGACTGGGGCCCGTACGTCGACACGTTCTCGGCGTTGGTGATCGCGCTCTCGATGTTTGCGCTGGCTCACGACCCGGGCTTGGCCCGATTCATGACCGGCGAGAATCTGCTGTTCGCGACCCCGGACTTCGAAGATCCAGACAACGCAGAGATCTGGCGTGCACTGGCGAGGTCGCGTGACGACGAAGTCGTCGACCTCACCGGTCGGCTGCATGCGTTCGCACGGGCGGGCCGACCCCCGGCGATGTCGGTTCGAGAAGTACTCGACGCATCCTTCGAGCCGTCGGAACTTCTCGTCGATCGCGATCCCGGTGCCTCTGCCCTCACACCCGACGGGCTCCCGACGACGACCGCCAATGATGCCTGGTGGGTGGATACCACCTCGCAGCCGCCCCCTCCGGTCGTCTCGCCGGTCGCCACGACCGCGAACAGTTTCTGGGCCGGCGACGCCCATCCCGATATTTCGGCATCCCAACCTGCGGCCCCGGGTGCTCCCGGTCTGGCACCTGCAGCTCAACCCGCCCACCACCCGCCGCAGCCGGTCCCACAGCGGCAACCTCCACCACCCGGACCTCCGTCGGTGGTGACCCACGCTGCGGCACGCGCGAGTGCACCGCAGCCGACCGGGCTGGCGCGAATCACCGGGCAACCGGTGTTGGCAGGTCTGGTCGGCGGGGCGATCGCTGGGCTGTTCGGCTCGATATTGGGCGGCCTGTTGCAAGCCGTGCTGCCCGACGCAAAGGTCGATGGTGGCCTGTTCGTGGGCATGATCGCTGCGATGCTCGGGGGGATGGTGCACACGTGGCCAGCGCTCAACCTCTCGAACTACGAGTTGGCCTTCCGTCGATTCCTGATCGGCGCCGCCGTCGGGCTCGTTGCGGGCATCATCGCGGTCTTCGTCGCTGACGTGATGACTCGCGCGACGTTGAGTGCGGGCGATACCAAGAACGCCGTGCTGGTCGCCTATGTGTGGGCGCTCACTGCTGCACTCGTCGGCTTGGCGGTCGGTTTGCTGCGGTCGCCCAAAGCCGGCGCCTATGCGTTCTCGGGCGGTGCGGTCGCCGGGTTCGCCGGCGGATTCGTACACGGCTCGACGACCGCTGAGTTCGAGAACCGGGCGTTGCAGGTGAACGGTTTCGACGCTCGGGTACTGCTGATCGCGAGCTTCGTCGCGATGCTGATCGGAGTGCTCGTCGCCGTGGCGATTCGGACCGCCCGGAACGGCTCGTTGGTCGTGATCGAAGGTCCGGGACAAGGCACCGTGATCGATTTCCACGCCAGCAAGGTCACCATCGGCGGAAGCAACAGCGACACGTTGGTCGTGAAGGGCAAGGAGCTCCCTGCGAAGGCCGTGCAGATGAACGTCGGAGACCATCACGCTGAGGCGACCTCTGACGTTGCGATACTCGTCGATGGTGCCGTTCAACCACAGCGATTTGCGATGTACTCGGGACAGGTGATGGCCATCGCGGGTGTGTTCATTCGTTTGGAGATCAAATCCGAGTTCGGTCAGGGGGTCTCGCAGTGACCCCACAGCGACTGGTTGCAGCTGTTGCGGCGCTCGCCGTCGGCTTCGGAGTCACGCTGGTCGGGGTGACCCTCGACGATGCTGACGACGACGCGGTCGCCACCGTCGAGTCCGAAGCGACGCAGCCTGACCCGGACGTCCTCGACGACGCCGAGGCACAAGACGGTGTTGCCGAGCCTGCCGAGCAAGAAGAGGAAGTCGCAGACGAACCCGAACCCGCCGAGGTCGACGCACCGGTCGAGGTCGAGGATCAGGCCGAGACGGACCAGTCGCCGCAGTCGCAAGACGCTCCTGCGAACCCGGCTGAATCAGCGCCGGCAACCACCGTGGTGATGGAGATCGAGGAGGTGGAAGAGACCGACCCGTTCGATGGCCCACTGTCGGGACAGGCCTGTGTGGACGTCGTCAGTCTTCCCAGCAACCGTGGGTTCTCCGACTTCGTGTTCATCTCGTTCCGGTCCGAGTCGACGATCGTGCTCCTCGGTCCGGAAGGTCGAGTCGTCGGTTCGCTGCCTGACGATTTCGATCTGGAGATCGTGCCGCGGGAAGTGACCTTCGACGACGGGTTGCCCGTGGCGTTCGGCCCGGTGTGCAGCGAGGACGAGCCGTTCGGTGAGGTGCCGACCGGGGAGGAGTCCTTCGGCGAGTCCGTGGCTCCGTGCGAGGGCATCGATCTCTCCGTTGGGGCCATTGAGATCTTCGAAGTGTTGGCCCCCGCATACGGCGACGCACTACCCCTCGGTGAGGTCACCGAACTCGAGGCCTACCGGTTCCTCGTCGCGGCGGTTGCAGAACGCGCCGCTGACGGGTCGTTCTTCGAGTTCTTCGATGCCGTGGAGGTGAGCATCGATGGCTTCAGGAGCGAGTGCCCGTTCGACGTCGACTCGTTCGCCGACTTCGACCTGATCGTCGATCTCTTCATCGACGACGATTTCTTCGACATCGAATACGACGAGTTCTTGTGCAACCTCGGCCAATTGTCCGCAGATTCGAGGCTCATCGATCTCCTCGACGACCGAGCAGAAGCATTCGACACCATCAGCTGCGAGTACGCAGAGGAGGCTTGATGTACACACAACGAGTTGACCGAGCAACGCCGAGTTGTCTCATCTTTCTGGTCGACCAGTCGGCGTCGATGTATGAGCCGATGGCCGGCACCGAGACACCGAAATCGGTGGTGGTCGCCGAGCAGTTGAACTCGACGGTGATGGAGCTGATCCAGCGCTGCTCGAAGTCGCACACCGAGCCACCGCGGCCGTACTTCGCGGTGTCGGTCATCGGTTACCGCACCGATGAGACAGCGAGCGCAGTCGTCGATACGTGCATCAACGTCCCAGGCCAGCAGGGCGACCTGGCGTGGACGACGGACTTGGCGCAGCATCCGCTTCGTATCGAGGACCGGACCCGTCAGACCAGCGACGGACCGCTGTCCTACCGCATGCCCATCTGGGTCGAACCGCTCAACGAGGGTGGGACGCCGATGTGCGCGGCGATGGACCGCGCCGGCCGCATCGCTCACTCCTGGATCCAGACCTATCCGCAGAGTTTCCCGCCGATCGTGATCAATCTGACCGACGGCGAGTCGACCGATGGTGACGCCGCGACGTGGGCTGCTCGGCTGACTCAGCTCGAATCCGAAGACGGACCGTTGCTGTTGTTCAACATCATGCTTGCGACCGGCAGCGTGCTCACCCCGGCGATGTTTCCGAACAGTGCGAACCAGCTCGGCGATCAATTCGCTCGTCAGCTCTTCACCATGTCGAGTGAGTTGCCGGAGTTCATGCGCACCGCTGCGGTCCGTCAGGGATATCAGGCCGAGCCAGGCGCACGCGGCATGTCGATGAATGCCGACTTTCGGGCGGTCGTGTCGTTTCTCAATGTGGGTACCTCGGTGGGGCATCTGCTGCGATGAGCACACGATCGGGCGACTCGGGCGGCGACCTGGTGGCGAAGCTCGCGTTGACTGCCGTCGTCGCTGTGGTCGTCGGCGTCGTGAGCGCTGTCAGCGATGTCGGGGGAGTGTTCACCGTCGTCGCAGTACTCGCTGCCGTGGCGGCATTCTGGGTACTCGACGCGGCGATTCGCCCGTCGTCTGATCACTCGCTCAGCCTGGCTCCAGGCGCCGGCGGAGCGGCGCTGGCGAGCACCGGGACGCTTCCAGCCTCCGTGTCGACGCAACCGCCCCTGCGCGGGGTGGAGCCGCCGACCGTGGGCGAGCCGGTCAATCCGGGAACCCGGCCCGTGGTGGCCGACAAGCAGACGGCGACGTTGGATCCATCGCTGTTCGATCCTCAGAGTGTCGAGGTCTCGACCAGCTCGCAAGGAACGAGCCGTGTCTTCTCGTTGCGGATCGCAAAGCACGGCAACGGAATTGCCGAGTGTGAAGATGCTGTTGCGCTCGACCCCCGGCGTGGTGTGCTCGCCGTCGCCGACGGGGCTTCGTCGTCCTTCGGCGCAGGCCCCTGGGCTGACACGTTGACGAAGCAGTTCGTGCAGGCACCGCCCAAACCGCTGTCGGTCGCATCGTTCTCAGAGTGGCTCGGACAAGCGCGTCACGCGCTCCCGGCCGCGGCCGGTGCAGAATCCGACGACCCGAATGGCTGGTGGAGCGAGCACGGCGCCCGCCAAGGGGCCTTCTCGACGATCGTGGGGGCCGCGATCATGACCGACGGCGGGTCCCGCGTTGCGACGGTGATGTGCCTGGGTGACTCATGCGCATTCGTCCTCACGGGGCCTCGAGGAGATCGGGTCGTGCGACGATCGCTGCCCTACGAAGACAGCGAGCAGTTCGGGTCGCATCCTGCACTGTTGGGTTCGATGGCCGATCGTGCACATGACGAGCCGACATGGACGACGGTTCCCACCGCTCCGGGTGATCTGCTGGTCTTGGCAAGCGATGCCGTCTCGGAATGGCTACTCGCCGACCCCCGGCGGTTTCAGCTGTTCGACGGAGACGGGCCTGATGAGATCGCCGGCCGTCTCATCGCGGAGCGCACCGACGGAAAGATCGTGAACGACGATCTCACCGTCGCGGTGCTCGAGCTCGCGTCGTGAGCCTGCGGTCGATGGAGCGGCACGCCCTGCCGAAGCTCTCGGGATGAAGCCGGGCACCATCGCAGTGGTCGTGGTCGCGACCGCACTCGTCCTAGGCGGGTTGTTCTTCGGGCTCGGAGGGCCCTCGGAGCGCGGTGCTTCCAGCGATTCGATTCCGCGGGCGACGTTGCCGCCCAGCACGGTCGCCCCACCAGCACCCGCGGTCATCGGAACCGACGCACCACCCGAGCCGTCCGAGAGCGAGGGGACCAGTGTCGGTGACGCCGAGACACTGCCGGTCCCGAACGTGATCGGCGTGAGCCAGGCGACAGCCGAAGCGCGTCTCTCCGACTTCGCGGTCTCCGTCACGACGGCGTTCGCGACCGACCCGGACTTCTTTGATGCGGTCTCGGCACAGAGCCCGGCTGCAGCGGAGCGCCTTCCAGCAGGAGCGACGGTCTCGATCACGCTCTCGGTACAGCCGACGCCCGAGACCACCCCAGCGGACCCGGTGCCCTTCGGCGAGCTCACGCGGGCCGACCTCGCAGATCTCGGCGATGGTGATTGCGCGAACCGATCTGTCGTCGACTCCGAGTTCGTCTACGAACTCGCCGATTGCGATGTCTTCCACGACGTGCAGCTCATCAGTCGCTTCGATCTCGACAACGCGCCCGACCAGTACGACTCGCTGGCGCTCGACGAGTTGGTGCGCGATCAATGCGAGGACCGCTTCGAGGAGTTCGTCGGAGTCGAGTTACGCGACTCCCAGCTCTCATTCACGTCGTTGCGTGCCGATCGGGAGACGTACGAAAACAACAGCGACCGGGTCGTCCTGTGCCTTCTGAAGCCTGACGAGTCGGTCAGGATCCGCGGGTCGGCTGCGAACTCGCTGTGGTGAAGCATTCTCGGCGACCAGTGGTGGGGAGTTCTCCCCAGGTTTGAGACCGGCTTCGTCCTCGTCGACCGGATAGAAACACAGGGGTGGACCGAGGACCCGAGAACGAGGAGGTCATGCAATGACGAGCGATGCCGGCCTGGGTGACCCGATCGCGACGCTGATGATCGTGGGTCACGGAAACCATCCGATGCGCGGCCTTGTCACCGTTGGTCGCGACCCGCGAGCTGGTGAGGGAGTCACGATCGAGGTCAGCGGAGATCCGCTCGTTTCGAAGTCCCACCTGAGTCTCGACACCGATCAGGGCGACGTGATCATCACCGACCTCGGTTCCTCGAACGGCACGTTTCTGCATCACGCTGCTGGCGAAACTGCGGTTCCGAGCGACCGATGGATCCCGGTTCCCGAAGGGGCCGAGATCGAGTTCGGCGATCAGCGGATGACGATCGAACGAGCTGGAACGGGCGCCGTCGTCGATGGCGCTTCGCACGACGCGACAACGATCGAGAACGTGGAGCCGATGGCGCGGCCAGTGGAGGCCATCTCGGGGAGCTTCTGGTCCGACGATGCGGCCGACGAGACCTCAGCAGGAACATCTCCAGCGGCAGCTGTGCCAGGAGATCACCTCATCGAGTGTTCGAATTGCGATCGCGCCCTTCCGCCGGGGTCCAAATTCTGCGATGGATGTGGAACGCCGGTGATGCCAGAGGCGGCGCCTGAACGTCCTGCTGAGGCCCCTGCTGAACCGCCTCATGAGGACGCCGGGCACACCGTCGTGGTCCCTCAGGGTGGATATCACGTGGCCAATCCGACGCCCGCGGCCATCGCTCCCGAAGCGCCCGCGCCGCAACCGGGCCCACCCGCGGCCCAGTACGCCGCGGCACCGCAATACGGCGGCGTGCAGCCGGGCTCACCATCGCCGGTTGCGCCTCCCGGGCACCCGCCAGCGCCTCAGTCGTTTGCCGGAGCAGCGCCGCAGTACGACGGCGGGCTCAACTTCGTCGACCCTGCTGCGTCACAGACCAAGGGTGGTGCTGGCAAGAAGATCACTCTCGCCGTCGGTGTGGTGGTCGTGCTCGGCTTGCTCGGGATCGGACTCGTCAGCGTGCTCGGCGGGGACTCGGCCGCAGGGGGCCGCGGCGTCGGAGCCGCAGTGCCCACCGAACTCGAGGAGCTGTGGTCGACCGACGTCGAGGGGGCGTTGCCGGTGCCGGCGGTCGGTGAGTCCGCAGTGTTCGTCATCTCGGAGGATGACGACGACCTTCTCGTCACGAGTCTCACCCGCGACGACGGCGACGAGAATTGGGATGTCATCATCGACGAGGCCGACTTCGGGCGGTTCGTCGGCGAGTTCGACGACGTGGTGGTCATCAGCGTGTGCGCGTTCGACGCGGACACCACCTGTGCCGTGGTCGGCCTCGACAGCGAAGACGGCGACGAGATCTGGAGAGACTCGCTGGACGACGGCGTCGCCTTCATGAACGCCGGCGGGCTCATCGTGAGCGACGAAGACGGGGTGACGCTGTTGGATCCCGCGACCGGTGATCGGATCGAACGGATTCGCGGCGACTCGAATTTTGCCGACCTCAACGGGCTGCTCGTGGACGACGACGGCGAGGTCTCGGCATACGACACTGAGCTCCGGCCCATCTTCGGTCCGGTCGACGTCGACGTCGACCAGGCGAACGCCGGAACGTTCGATGGTGAACGGTTGCTCGTCGCGTTCGATGACGAGATCGAGTACGTCGACGACACCGGAGACACGACGTCGGGGCCGCTACTCGATGGCGAGATCACACGTCTGGTCGCGGTTGATTCCACGACGCTCGTGGCCGAACTGGGCGACGAGGTCGTCGTCTACGATCTCGACGGCGACGACGCCGAGGAGCGTTGGTCGGAGAACGGGATTCTCTTCTCGGTCGCCGAACCCGATGGTGGCGCAGTCGTCATCATCGATACCGGAACCGAGCGTGTGGTCGTCGACCTCGAATCAGGGGACGATCGATTCGACATCGACGCCGAGGGTTTCGATGTCGTGACGCAGCAGGCATCGAATGCGTTCGTGGCGATCGATCGCACTGACAGCACGGGCTTTTCGGGTGATGCGACCATCACGGCCTTCGACTGGATCACCGGCGACGAGATCTGGTCGGAACAAGTCGAAGGCGAAGTCTCGATCGCCGACATCGTCGTCGTCGTCGAAACGGACGGGGATGTCACCGCATTCGGCTGACGCCGTCCACCGACCGATCTGGCTCACCGTCGGAGTTCCGGTGGGTTGGGTCGTTGCCGGGGTCGCGCTGCTGTCCACGTCGTCGACACGTTGGTTCCGGCGCGGACCCGGATCGCGGTTCGGTGGTCTGGAACTGGCCGACAGCATCCGCTCCGGCGTGCTCTCGCCCAGCTGGGGCGTCTGGGTTGCGGCTGCGGTGTATGCCCTCTTTGCGCTCGGAGGAGGGTTCATCGCCACTGCGGTGATGGAGAGTCGTGTGGTGCTTGCCGTGCGCGCCGTCGTTGCGGTGACCAGTCTCTTCGGCTTTCTGCTGCTCAGTCGTGCAATCCCGCCGTCGAACTGGTCGTCCGGACCTACCATTGCCACGCTTGCGTTTGGCCTCGCTGTTGCGCTGTCAACGGCTCAACTCGTGAACCACCTGAGGAACTGACTCCATGACCCCATGTCAACACTGTCACCATGAGCTGAGCCCGGACTCGCAGTTCTGCCCGGAGTGCGGAACCCCGGTTGCTGATGCGGTCGGGCCAGCGAGCGCCGGCCCTGACAACATCGCGATGTCAGGCGATGGCTCTCCCGGGGCGGCCCCACCGACGGTGCCCGAGACCTCGCGCCCATGGCAGCCGGAGTACAGCGACTCCCCGGCAACCGCCGTCGTGCCCCCGGCAGCGAGCTTCGCGCCGAGCGGACCACCGCCTGCTCCGAATACGCCTCCGATTGGCTCGCCCGGCCAGGTCCCGCCGCAGTCGCCGCCGCCTGGTGGTCACGCTTCACCGCCAGGCTCTCCGAACTTCGGTGCCGCCGCGTTTCCTGGACATCCCGGTGCCGACCACTCCGGACCGCAGCCGCAGTTCGTTCCGGCCGACCAGCCGTCGACCGGTGGCAAGGGGAAGCTGATCGGGCTCGGACTCGGCGTGGTCGGATTGCTGGCCATCGGATTCCTGGCACTGCGGTTTCTCACCGGTGGCGGGGACGTCGGCGGTGCTGACTCACCCGAAGCTGTGGTCGAGGAGATGGTCGCCGCCATCAACGCGCAGGACCCGCTCGCACTCGTCGACCTGATGGCGCCGGACGAACTCGACGGCGTGGATCAACTCGTCGAAGACGGTGCCCAGTACATCGATGACCTCGGCCTTCGAACGCTGCTCGACGAGAACACCGAGGACGGTTCCTCCATCGATGTGGTCATCGACATCGAGGCCGACCGCGTCGATGTGTCGATGGAGGGCGAGAGCGCTGCGATCGTCTCCTTCGAGCTGTCCGGCGACATCGAGGCGAGTGGCAACGACGCAATGAGCGACACGTTGGGTGAGGACGAGATCTCGTTCGACAGCCGCGACCTCGACAGCTCGTTCCCGACGCAAAGCGGCGATCTCGAGATGATCGTCGTCGAGCTGGACGGCAAATGGTTCTTCAGCCCGATGTTGACCACAGGTCACTACATCGTCGAAGCAGCAGGGCTGCCCTCCGGCGAGTACGACGACATCGGCGGCGATCGGGACCCGGGCGGAGAGTCGCCGGTCGAGGCGATCGAAGCGCTCGTTGAAGTCATCAACAACCCCGACGCCGACGCCCTCGCAGGGGTCCTCGGTGGCGGCGAGGGCCGCGTTGCTCTCGCTTTCCGGGATGCCATCGACGATGCGTTCGCAGAGATCGACACCGGTGAGTTTCGCTATGAGGTGAGCGTCGAAACCGACGACCTCGGATCGGGTCGGGTCGAGCTCGAAGAAATCGAGCTGAGAGTTGCCGGTGACTTCGGCGACTCTGCAACGGTCCTGATCGAAGAAGACTGCCTCGAGTTCCGCGACAACGGGGAGCTCATCTCCGACGACTGTCTTCTCGACGTGCTGGACCTGCCAACCGACTCCGAACTGGACACCACGCTCTGGCTCGACACGGCTCAGGAGGACGGCAGTTACCGGGTGCGGATCGTGCCGACGATCACCGACGTGCTCGGCAGATTCCTCACGGTCATCGACGACAGACAAACGCTGCTGTTCGTCACCGACAGCGCACAGCTCGATGACCCGAACATCGTCGAGCCGGGAAGCGACATCGAGATCGACTTCGACGGCCAGCTGTATGCCGTGAACGAATTCGAGATCGAAGCCGGCGAGGTCTACAACGTCACGGCGAGCGAAGACACCGAGTTCGATCTGTTCGTGGACGGTGAGTTCGGCTCGCTGCAACAGCGGTTCGGAAACAGCTTCGAAGCTCAGGTCGACGGTGTCGCACGTGTGGTCACGTATTCGGAGATCGAACGCGATCGTGAGTGTGGTGTCCTCGGGTGTATCCCCACCGGTGACGGTGAGGCGACACTTCGCATCCGCCGTGCGGCGAGTCAGTCGCTGCCGTTCCCGACACGAATCTCAGGAGAGTTCGGTCCCGGGGACATCCGGATCTTCGAACTCGAAGTCGAAACCCAACAGCGGGTGCGCATCGACGTCATCGGCGACGGCATCGAATGGCGCATCGAAGATGACTCCACCATCTTCGTCGACACCGACACCTACGACTTCCCGCCTGGCACATACGAGATGATCGTCATCAACACGAGTGGCGACGACGACACCAGCTACGAGATCTCGCCGACGCCGGCCTGACGACGATGCAAGAGGAGGTCCGCAGGTGAAGAGGATCCAGTGCGGCCGCTGCGGCGAACCCAATCACGGAGACGCTCGGTATTGCGGGAGCTGCGGCGACGCGCTGCCCGTTGCGGGAGGGATCGCCTCGCTCGTCAGTGAGGATCCGCTGCTCGTGGAACAAGCAACAACTCTTGCGGCGTCCACCCAGCACGTCGAACCACCAGCGTTCGGGGAGACTGGCCCAGCGGTGACCAGTGCGGTCCGCGCATCACCCGCGCAGCCGACCGCAGTCGTGACGCAACCCGACGGCGCAACCCACGGGCAGACGGCCTCGAATGCTGCCCCGATGGGTGCGGAGCGCACCCCGTCGCGCTCGGTCCGGGTGATGATCGCGGCGGTCGTCGTCGCTGTGATCGTGATCGTGGGCGGATTGTCGATTCTGATGGCCTCAGGATCCAGTGGCGATGAGAACGCGCGTCCTGAAACCTCTGAACCGCCGGCGGCGTCGACCGACGCCGAGGTGGCCGCGGTCGAGAGTTCCGTCGTCGACGATCTCGAGACCGTCGAGACCGAGCCCGCCGAGGTCATCGTGACGTCCCAGACCGGGACTTCCGAGACCGTTGCCACCGAAACGACGTCCCCGCCCCCGCCCCCGACCCGGGGACCCGGCGACCTCGGCTTGACGCAGCCGATCCTCGACGAGGAGTGCGACGGCCGGTACGTCACGTTCGTCGGCTCAGCAATTGGTGACCGCCCCTACAGCACCGTGGTGGACGAACTGCTCGATCTCTATCCGGGCACGAACTACGTCTGGACCAAGGCGTGCCCTTCTCTTCGTCAAGAATTCTCAGATGGTGCCGACATCTATGGCGTGGTGTTCGGTCCGTACGCCACGCAACAAGAAGCATGCGACGCCAGGGCGTTCGGACCGCAAGATGCATACGTCCGACGAATCAGCACATCCGACCCAGAGGACCACACGGTCAGCTGCTGATCGGGGAGTCCTCCCCGTTCCATGATCGGTCGATGATCCGTACGTTGCGTGACGAGGCAAAGCGGCCGAAGACGACCATCGGAGGACACCCGACATGACGACGACCACACTGTTTGACGGCACCACGGCCGAGGCCGTCCGGACCGCCCGCACGGTCATCGCCGAGGCCTGCCAGTCCCACGAACAACTCCGCTCCACGATTCTGCGGGAACGAGACGGCGACTATCGGTACGAGATCGACGAGCGCAATGACGTTGCGATCCGATTCGACGCGGCCGGACCTGACACGCGCATCGTGGTCGACGTCGTCGAACAGCCACTCACGGGCTTGGCTCGTCTTCGGCGGCAGCGGACACCGGCGATCGCACTGGTCGTCGCCGAAGCGGTGGAGGAAGCGTTGCTCCAGCTCGCCGGATCCGCGACACCGTCCCGCATCGACCTCGCGGCCTGACGCTCGGAGGCGTCGACCGTCAGAGCAGCTGCCGCGCTGCCTCGACGACCACTGCGATCGATGTCGTCTCGACGCGTTCGTGTGCACGATGATCCGGCGTCTCGTCGGTGTTCCGATTGACCAGCACGCCGGCGACGCATCCGGCCCGCCAACCGTTTGCTGCACACATCGTCAGCAACGTCGCAGACTCCATCTCGTAGTTCAAGACGCCGAGCGCTCGCCACTCATCGAGACTGCCCCTGAATCGCTCGACCACTCGTCCCGACACGGTGTCGTATCGTTCCTGGCCTGGGTAAAAGGTGTCCGACGACGCAGTGACACCGATGTGGACCTGCGTGGAGTGGGCGCGCGCCGCGCTCACCAACGCTGCGGTGCACTCGAAGTCGGCGACGGCGGGATACTCCAGAGGAGCGAAGTGCAGGCTGGCACCGTCGAGGCGAACGGAACCGGTGGTGACGATCAGCTCCCCGGGTTCGATCTCCGGTTGAATCGCGCCGGTGGTGCCGACCCGCAGAAAGGTTCGCACGCCAAGTTGCGCGAGTTCTTCGACCGCGATCGAGGTGGAGGGACCACCGATTCCAGTCGAACACACCACGATCGGGTTGCCGTCAAGCCAGCCGAGCATCGAGGTGAACTCGCGAGTCGAGGCGAGCTCGGTCGGTCGGTCGAGGAGCGCAGCGATTCGCGACACGCGCCCGGGATCTCCGGGCACGATCGCGAGCGTGGCGCCGTGCAATTGGTCTGCGGTCAGGCCGAGATGGAACACATCGCTCATCTCGCGAACCTACCGATCCTCGTCGGCGGAGCGCACGAGGAACGCTTTGGGAGGTTCAGGACGATCCGGCGTGATTGATGCCGTGATACGGCCGTCCGGCTTCGTTGTACTCCGCAACGAGCTCGAAGAACTCGGCACCGAACGGATCGCCGCCTCGCAGGGGCATCGATGCCCGACGGATGGTCCAGTCGTGTGGCGCCAGGTCGCAAGCGAGTGCGAAGTTCCGTTCCGCCCCGTCGTCGTCGCCGGCATTGCGGAGATGCGTAGCCAATCGAAAGTGGAGTTTGCCGCGTTCTTCTTCGTCGGTCAGGTCGTCCACCGCGCCGGCGACTTCCTCGGCTGGAACCATCGTCGAGCCGTCTCGCACCCAGCGACGGATCGCCTCGAGCTGTGCGTCTGCGTCGATGCCGTGGAACTCCTTGAACGTGTTCGTCGCATACGCGTTCCAGTTGGGGTGAACGATCATGTCGTCTTCGTCGATCAGCAGCACCGTGGGAACGTTCGAGATCGCATAGAGCTCGCTGACGAGGTGATCGGCATCGATCAGGACCGGATACGTGATCCCGTCGGTGTCGTTGTCGATGTAGGTGCGGATCGTGTTGACCGCTTCGTCGATCGCAACGGCGATGACCTGGAAGTCGTGGTCAGCGAGTTCGTCTTGGAGTGTCTGCCAACCTGGCAGATCGAGAAGACAGCCTCACCAGCTTGAAAAGGCGACGAGCAGCTTCTTCTTCGATCGATGATCCGAGAGCGCGTGCCACGTGCCGTCGAGGTCGGGAAGTGAGAAGTCCGGAGCCTTTCGATCACGCAGTGCGGAGCGGCGCTGTTCGCGTTCCGCTCCGATCGCAACGAGTCCTGCGGATTCGTCGACTGCGATCGGACGGTCGAGGAGCTCGGCCACTGCCGGCAGGCTGACCGAATCGTCGGACCCCAGAACAGCGCGGTCCGGAACGATCACGCAGCGTTCGTCTCGACACAGCCCTTGCGGCTTGAGTGTCCAGCCGATCAGCTCCTCGAGCATGTCGGCGCTGACCTCTGGAGGTGTTTCGACTACGGCGATGTCGGCGGGATCCATGTCGCCGACCGTAGACGATTCATCTCGGCGGGGCGGTGGCGTGGAGCAGCGCGGAACGACCGAGCGTGTCGCTATGGTGCGCCGGTGACGGACGTGACCGAGGCCGAGGCTCCAACGAGCGAGCCTCGTAGCGAGCGTCACGTGGTCGCATTTCTGGCCTTCATCGGCGTGTTGATGGCGTTCGGGATCGACGCAGCGCTCCCGGCGTTCGACGAGCTGCGGGCCGAGTTCGACCTCGACGCGCGTGGGATCAGCGCGGCGGTGACGGGCACGACGTACTTCGCCGGGATGGCGATCGGCCAGCTGCTGTGCGGCGTACTCGCCGACCGCTTCGGCCGGCGGCCGATCCTTGTCGCCGGACTCGCGCTCTACGCGGTTGCCGCTGCGGCGAGCGCTGCCGCTCCCACGCTGGAGACCCTGCTGATCGCTCGCTTCATCTGGGGTCTCGGTGCCTCCGCCCCGTCGGTGCTCCGGTTCGCGATCGCTCGCGATCTGTATTCGGGCGACCGGATGGCGAGGGTGGTCTCGATCTTCATGGCCGTGTTCCTGATCGGGCCGATCCTCGTGCCGTTTGTCGGAGAGGGGATTCTTGCGGTCGGTTCCTGGAGGACGGTGTTCGTCGGCGGCGTCTTGCTGTCCGTGGTAGCGATCGGTTGGACCATACGATTCGGCGAGACCATGGAAGTCGCCAACCGGCGTCCGATCGAATTGGCTTCCTTCGGCGAGGCGTTCGGTGCTGTCGCCCGCACCCCGCAGACGCTGTGGGCCCTGATCGGATCGACGCTCTTCACCGCGCAGTTCTTCGTGTGGCTCGGCAGCGCCGAGCCAGCGATCTCTGGGATCTTCGATCGCGACGATCAGTTCACGCTCTTCTTCGGTCTATCCGGCGCTGGTATGGCCGTGGCACTGCTGGCGAACAACCGGCTGATCGATCACTTCGGTATCCGTCGAATGCTGCGCACCGCGTCGATCGTGCACGTGGCGGCTTCGCTGATCGGTTTGGGTGTGGTGTTGAGCGCAGACGGAGTGCCGTCGATCTGGCCGTGGTTCGCCTGGGCCGTCGTCGTCAATGCGATGACCATGGTGGCCGGGCCGATGTCGTCAGCGCTCGCTCTGGAGCCGATGGAAGCGAAGGCGGGCACGGTCAGCGCCATCCTCGGTCTCAGTCAGCTCGGAGTCGGCGCATTGTTTGCCGCGGTGGTCGACGCTCAGGTGGACACCACGGTCACCCCGATGCTCGTGGGGGCGCTGCTCTTCGGGGTCCCGGGGCTCGTCGCCCTCCGTCTCGCGACGCGCTGACTCAACCGACAGCGTCGGGCATCTCGGACTTGCGGCGACCGACGAAGTCGAGGAGTTCGGCGTCGATCGCGTCGTCGAGCGCCGGTGGCTCGTACGTCGCCAGTGATTCCTTCCATGCGGCATTCGCTCGGTCGGCGGCGGAGGTTCCACCGTCTTCGGTCCACTGCTCGAAGCTCGAGTTGTCTGCGATCGTCGAGCGGTAGAACGCGGTCTCGAAGTTGGCGAACGTGTGGGCGGTGCCGAGGAAGTGTTCGCCGGGGGAGTGCGAAAGGAACGCGTCGACACCCTGGCCGTTCTCGCTCATGTCGAGACCCTGGCCGAGCTTCATCATCATGCCGAGTTGATCGACGTCCATCATGAACTTCTCGTAGCCGAACGCGAGACCACCTTCCATCCAGCCGGCCGCGTGCAGCACGAAGTTGACGCCGGCCATCACGGTCGGGATGATCGTCGCAGCCGACTCATAGGCGGCCTGAGCGTCGGGCACCTTCGATGCGGTCATCGAACCACCGGAACGGAAGGGAACGCCGAGGCGACGAGCGAGCGCCGCAACCGTGTACAGCACGATCGCCGGCTCGGGCGTGCCGAAGGTGGGGGCGCCCGTCGCCATCGACATCGACGACGCGAAGGAACCGAACACGACGGGCGCACCGGGACGTACGAGCTGGCAGAAGGCCATGCCGGCGAGGGCCTCAGCGAGCGTCTGGGCGGCGACGGCGGCTGCGGTCGTCGGGGCCATCGCACCGGACAAGATGAACGGCGAGATGATGCACGCTTGGTTCGCCATCGCGTAGGTCTCGGCCGCAGCGAGCATCGTGTCGTCCCACACGAGCGGTGACGATGCGTTGATCAGCGATGACATCACCGTCCGCTCGACCCCGTGCTCGTCGCGGAGATCGCCGCCGAACGCGATCCGTGCCATCTCGATCGAGTCGGTGGCACGCTCGCCTGCGGTCACCGACCCCATGAATGGCTTGTCGCTGTACTTGAGGTGGGCGTACACCATGTCGAGATGGCGCTTGTTGACGGGGATGTCGACGGGCTCGCAGACGGTCCCACCTGAGTGATGGATGTGGGGCGCCATGTACGCGAGCTTCACGACGTTCTCGAAGTCGTCGATGGTTGCGTACCGTCGACCGTTGTCCTGGTCGTAGACGAATGGCGATCCGTAGTTCGGTGCGAAGACGGTGTTGTCGCCACCGATCTCGACACTGTTCATCGGGTTGCGGGCGTGCTGGGTGTACTGGCTCGGAGCGGAGTCCTGCACGATCTTGCGGCAGAGCCCGCGAGGGAATCGCACCCGGATGCCGTCCACCTCGGCGCCCGCTTCTTTCCAACGCTCGAGTGCGGTGGGGTAGTCGCGGAACTCGATACCGACCTGTTCCAGGATGGTGTCGGCATTGTGCTCGATCTGCTCGAGTTGTTCGTCGACGACGAGTTCGTAGGGCTTGATGCGGCGAGTCAGATACGCGGGAACGGGTGATGCGGAGGCAGCCCGCGTGGCTGCACGACCTGCACGTCCGCCACCTCGTCGGCCACCACGTCGTTCTTCGCTCATGTCAATCCCCTGGTGTTCGCTCGGTGTTCCACAATTCGGAACAGTTCCATATTACAGAACCGGCGACGGCGCGATGACGGCGCTATGAGCGGGCGCGACGGCGACCGGTGCGTTGTCTGGCTCCCGTTCCCGCCGCACGTACCTGAGCGGCCGGAAGGTCCGTTTCGGTCGCAAGGTTGGGGGTCGGTTCGGTGGTGTGCGGAAAGCCCATCGCGTTGACGAAAAGCTCTTGGAATCGAGCCTCCATGGCGGTCTCGATCTTCTCGACGCGGCGGACCGTCTCCTCGATCTCCGTGCGCTGTGCGTGAGACAACAATGCCCGAGCCGCACCCGCGCCCGCCGCGTTGCCGACCGAGCTGACCTGTGCCACCGGTGCGTCAGGAACCAGGCCGAGCACCTTCGCGTACAGCGGATCGATGTGCGCACCGAACGCCCCGGCGAGTCGGATCGACGCGATCGCGTTCGGGTCCGTGGTGCCGTGGTGCTCGCAGAGCAGGTCGATGCCAGCTCGCAGCGCCGCCTTTGCGAGTTGGATCGCCCGAACGTCATCCTGGGTCACGTTGATGTTCTCGGCCGGATCGTCTGAGTCGCCGAACAGTCGGTACGAGAACGTTCGCCCGTCTGCGAACACCCGGTCGGTCTTCGTGGGTCCGTCCGACCGGATGGTGCCGTCGACGTCGATCAGGCCTGCCAGGAACAGTTCGCCCATCACTTCGATGATGCCCGAACCGCAGATGCCCGAGATCTCGAGCTTCATGGTCTGCATCTCGAACAACGCATCGTCGGACCAGACGTCGGCGCCGATCACCTTCACCCTGGGTTCCAGGGTGTCACGGTCGATGCGGACGCGCTCGATCGCTCCCGCCGTCGCTCGCTGGCCTGCGGAGATCTGGGCGCCTTCGAACGCGGGCCCCGTGGGGGAGGAGGCAGCCAGCAGGTGCGTCGCGTTGCCGAACACGATCTCTGCGTTCGTGCCGACATCGACCAGCAACTGCAGCTCGTCGGAGCGGTGCGGGCCCTCCGCCAGGATCGCCCCAGCGGTGTCCGCTCCCACGTGCCCGGCGATGCACGGCAGGAGGTACACCTTGCTGAAGCGAGCGTCGAGGTCCAGGTCGACGGCGTCGACGACGACGGCGCTGTCCGTGGCGAGCAGGAACGGCGCCTGACCGAGCGGGGTCGGGTCGATCCCGAGGATCACGTGATGCATGATCGGGTTCCCGACGATGGACATGTCGAGAATCGAGTCCCGGGTGAACGACTCTCCGTGTTGGTCGTTCGCCTCGTCGAGCAGGTCGCCGACCATCGCATCGAGGCCCGTGCGGATCGCGTGCGTCAGCTCGACGTCGCCGCCTGGATTCATCATCACGTAGGACACCCGCGACATGAGGTCGTCACCGAAGCGGATCTGCGGATTCATCACCCCATCGGTGGCGAGCACCTCGCCGGAGGCCAGGTCGATCAGGTGGCCGGCAACGGTCGTCGAGCCGACGTCGACCGCGATGCCGAGCGCCCGATCGATGAACCCGGCGTAGACGCCGCAGACCTCGTGGCCATGCCGCACCGCAACCGTGATCGAGTTCTCGCCGGCCTTGAGTGCAGGTGCCAGAAGCGGCAGCACGGTGGCATCGATTCGTGACACGGTCACGGCGTAGTCGTCAGCGAGGCGTTCGCTGATCTGTTCGCTCACGCCGCGCAGGTCGGAGGTCAGCTCGGCTTTGGCCAGCTCGACATAGTGCAGTCGCACGGTCGGGTCGATGTCGATGTCGCCGACGTCGACCGTCTTGCGCACGACCTGTTTGTGCACCTGGCTCGCCGAGGGGATCTCGACCTTCAGGTCGCCGCACACCTGTGCAGCGCAACCGAGCCGTTGGGCCTCGGCGATGGGTCGACGTCCGGTGTACTCCTCTTCGGTCGACGTCCACGGCGTGAGCGCGTCGAGGTTCGTCGGCACGACCTGGCATCGCCCGCAGAGGCCGCGTCCACCGCACGTGGAGTCCAGATCGGCGCCCGCAGTGCGGGCGGCGTCGAGCACGGTCGTTCCCGCATCGACGGTGACCGACAGCCCCGATGGCGCGAACTCGACCCGATGCTGCTCGCTCATGGGGCCGTCGTCATCCCATCAGAATGTGGAGCGATCGTGGCGATGGGCGTCAGGATCCCTCCACATTCGCGCAGGCGCAGGCGCAGTGGCAGGGGCTGGGGGCGGGGGAAGGGAAGGGGGAGGGCGTTGGCGACGGTGAGGTCGAGCTCGTGGGCGGGTGGTTCGCAGGTGGCCATCAGGAACCTTCGACGCGGGCGCGGCGACCGCCGCGACGCTTCGGTGCGCCACCGCCAGCTTCGGCCGAACCGCTCGCAGCCTGACCACCTTCGCGGTTCTCGGAGATCCAGGCCCCGCAGTCCTGATCGTGGCCCATCAGCACGTCGGCGGCCTTCACGGCCCCCTTCACCTCGGCGTGGAGTGGGCTCATGATCGCAGAGGTCATCCCGTTCGAGATCGCCATCGACAAGAAGGTGCCCGTGATGACGTTTCGGTTCGGGAGACCGAAGCTCACGTTCGACGCGCCGCACGTCGTGTTCACCTTCAGCTCGGTCTGCAACCGACGCAGTAGCGCGAACACCTGGCGCCCGGCCTGGCCCATTGCGCCGATCGGCATGACCAGTGGGTCGACGACCACGTCTGACGACGGGATGCCGTGGTCCGCAGCTCGGTTGACAATCTTCTTGGCGACCTCGAACCGGACGTCGGGATCTTCCGAGATGCCGGTCTCGTCGTTCGAGATCGCCACCACTGCGGCGCCGTACTTCTTGACGAGCGGGAGCACGCGCTCCATCTGCTCGTCTTCGCCCGTGACGGAGTTGATGAGCGGCTTGCCCTGGTACACGGCGCAGCCGGCTTCGAGGGCTTCGACGATCGAGGAGTCGATCGACAGCGGTACGTCGGTGACGGATTGAACGAGCTGGATGGCCTGCGCCAACAGCGCGGGTTCATCAGCGAGCGGAATGCCGGCGTTGACGTCGAGCATCTGCGCGCCGGCGGCGACCTGCGCGATCGCGTCGGCAGACACCCGGTCGAAGTTGCCTTCCTTCATCTCCGCGGCGAGGAGCTTGCGGCCCGTCGGGTTGATCCGCTCACCGATCATCACGAACGGACGATCGAAGCCGATGACCACTTCCTTGGTTGCTGAGCTGATGATGGTGTCGGTCACAAGGAGTCCTCGTCGTTTGTCTGGTCGTGTTCGGAGTGATTGGTCGGATCGGTCGATTCGAGTTCTTCGATGGTCGGCGCCGAGTTGTCGACGACGTCGCCGACGCCAGCGGCTGCGCGCCCGTCGCCGGACGCAGGCTCGAGCCCGCCGTTCGCGACCAGTGCCTCGAGTCGATCGCGCGGGTAGGCGGATTCGAGCTCCGCACATTGTTGGTCCAGCTTGGCAGCGACGTCGCCGGCACCGAGCGGTTGTGAGGCAGTGCGCCACTCTTGTACGTAGTCGTGGGTGGTCGTGAGTCCCGCGACCGCTGCTGCGCGATCGATGGCGTGCTGGAAGCGCGCGTGCAACAGCACCTTGTGCTGTTCGTCGCCGGCGCGAGCGGTCAGCTGCGCCGGGATGTCGCGCCACGAGATCGTCGACACCGAAGGGCCGGTGCTGCGGCGGCGCCCACCTCGTCCGGCTGTGCGGCGCTCGCGCATGGTTCCCTGGTCCGGCCCGAGGGCCGCACCTTCAGCGGTGATGTCCGATGAGCTGCTGGCTTCGTCGTTCACTTCGTTGCTCCCGTCAGTTCGACCATGGTGGTCTCCAACTCTCCATATCCGGTGTGTTCCACGACCATTGTCAGCCCGAGGCGTTCGGCACCTGCGCGAGCGAGTTCGAGGATCTCCGGGTCGTCGGTCTGGGCGAGGTAGACCAGCCGCGTGTAGTTCCCGAAGTACATCGGGAGGAGTTCGGGGTGCCGATCCAGACCGAGACCCTTCCACACCATGCGGTCGAAGTGGCGTGCGAGAAAGTCGGTCAAGTAGAAGGAGCCGATCTCGGCGTCTTGAATCTCGGCGAACCGTGGGGCGGTCGCGAAGAACTGGTAGCAGTGTGCACCCGACAGCATCTCCACGCCTTCCTCCTCACACACCTGCTGCAGTAGGCCGCCTGTGCCGCAGTCCGCATAGGCCACGAACACCGACTCGAAGCGCGAGTCGTCGGTCGAATCGGAGTCCGTGACGACCCGGACCTCGTCATCGACGGGGTCGCTGAGTGCGAGGTCGTGAGCGACCGGTGTCGCGGCCGTCGCCGAGTCGGCGCGTCGGGCGCGATGGATCCGAGCTCTCACGGCCTCCGGGATCTCCTTGGGCCGGTTGTGGAGCGCGGCAGGAAGGCACTCGATCGTCACGTTGTCGAGGCCGTTCAGCTTCACGATCGCGATCAGTTCGCGTGCGAGGGCTCCACAAGCAATGACGAGTGTGCGCGCCGGAGCGGCTTCGATCATGTCGTCAGGCGGGAACCGAGGGGCCGGCAGGTTCGTGTTTGCCGCGGCGTGCGAGCACGAGTTGCTTGGCCATCTCGGAAGCGACCGCAGCGTCGCGGCAGTAGCCGTCTGCGCCGATGGCGTCACCGAACTCCTGGTTGAGCGGTGCACCGCCGACGAGGATGATCTGATCGTCGCGTCGACCCTTCTCCTGGAGGGTGTCGATCACGACCTTCATGTACGGCATCGTCGTCGTCAGGAGAGCGGACATCCCGAGGATGTCCGGCTTGTGCTCATCGAGCGCCGCGATGAACTCGTCGACGTCGGTGTTGATGCCGAGATCGACGACCTCGAAGCCGGCGCCTTCGAGCATCATCGCAACGAGGTTCTTGCCGATGTCGTGGATGTCGCCCTTGACGGTGCCGATCACGACGGTGCCGATCGACTCGACGCCGGTTTCGGCGAGCAGCGGACGAAGGATGGCCATGCCTGCCTTCATCGCGTTCGCGGAGAGCAGGACCTCGGGAACGAACAGAATGCCGTCGCGGAAGTCGTCGCCGACGATCTTCATGCCGGCAACGAGTGCGTCGTTGAGCACCTTCTCGGCGCTCCAGCCGCGATCCAGCAGAATCGTGGTGCCTTCGGCGATCTCTTCTTTCAGTCCGTCGTAGAGATCGTCGTGCATCTGCAGCGTGAGATCTTCGTCGCCGAGGAGTGCGAGGTCGATCTCGTCTTCGCCGTCGTCCGGTGCGTCGTTGTCGACGTCAGTCATCGTGAACCCCCAGAGGTGGAGTGAGCCCGTCGCCCGATCACGTGACCGAGCCATCGGGATGTTCCGTCATGCGGAACCGTACCGTATAGTGAAACAGCACGCCAGACCCCTCTGGGTCGACTCCTCTGAGCGGCGTGGCCCCACCCTACAGCCCCGCGGAGCGCACGAAATGTCTGGAGTGCAATCGATCGAACGAGCATTCTCGATTCTTCGGGTCTTGGCGCGCGGGCCGCTGGGCGTCACCGAGATCGCCGATCGAGCAGAGCTTCCGAAGTCGACCGTGTCTCGCTTGCTGAACGCGCTCGAAGCTGAGGGAGCGGTCGAGCAGGTCGAAGCAGGTGGTGGGTACTCGGTCGGGTCGGCGCTTGCCACCCTCGGGGCGAGCAGTAACCCGAGCGCAGGGCTGCGTTCCGTGGTTCGGCCGTTCATCGAGGAACTCGCCATGCTCACCGGAGGCAGCGCCGGTTTCACGATTCGCGAGGGTGACACCGCCTACTGGGTCGACGATGTCGACGACGGCGACGAACTCGTGAAGCTCGCAGACCAGACCGGTCAATCGTTCGCGATGCACACCATTCCGAGTGGCTTCGCGATGCTCGCTCGCTTCTCGACTGACGCCCTGGAAGAGTATTTGGCGAGCGAGCGCGTGTCTGCCGACGGAGAGCCGCTCGACGTCGATGAGCTGCGTCGCCGCGTCGGCCGCGTCGGCTTCGATGGTGTCGTCGTCTCCAGGGAGGAGTTCGACGCTGGCGTCAACGCCGTCGCCGCACCCTTCCGCGGCCCCGATGGTGAATGGGTCGGAGCGCTGTATCTCCAAGGACCATCGTTCCGGTTCCCGGAGGACGGCGACGAGCGTCGCGTGGTGAAGCTGGTCAGCGAAGCCGCGATGCAGCTGAGTGAGCGTCTCGTCGCGAGCTAGGCCCACGACCGGTCGACGGTGTCGGCCCGCGTGACATGATTGTCAGCGAATGCAAGGACCTCACGGGCGCAATGCCTCGGGCCTGACCGGCCGCGAGTCGATCGTCGACGAACTTGTCGATCTGTTTCGCGCGCCAGCGCCTCGATCGGTCGTATTGCGTGGGCCGGCTGGGATCGGCAAGTCGCACATCGCCCGTGCGGTCGCGGATCGGTTGGTGAGCGAGGCGGGCCGCGACGTTGCGGTGCGGCGATTGTTCGGTGGCGAGTCGCAGCAGTTCCTCGACTTCGGCGCGCTGCTTCATCTGCTGCCGCTCGACGCCCCGCCGGTGGCAGCCGAGTTCGAACTGATCCAGCGTTTGCGGAGTGCGCTCGTCGCAAGATCGGTGCCGACAGTCGTCGTCATCGACGACGTCGGTCTCTTGGACCGCAATTCGGCAGCGGTTCTGGAAGGTGTGCTTCGAGCGGGGGACATCTCGGTGCTCGCCACCGAGCGAACTGCCGTTGACGGCGTGCGCTACGAGGACCATCACCTCACCGCCGCGCTCGCTGCGCACGGAGACTCCTTGGTGGTCGAGCCGCTTGCCGACGACGCGTTGGCAGCGCTGTTGGTCGAATGGGAGGGGCCCGGCGAGCTGGGTTCCATGCGGCGGCTCGCAGCAATGAGCGAAGGCAATCCGCTCGCGTTGAGTGAGTTGTTGCAGTCGGCGCGTTCTTCCGAGTCGATCGCGCACCGGCGTGGCCTGTGGCATCTCGAGGACTTCGCGCCCGGCGGCCAATCGCTCGAGCACTTGGTCGAGCTGCATTTGAAGCGACTGTCCGAGACCGAGTGGGACCTGTTGCGGACGATCGCGATCGCAGGCAGCGTTCCGCGCGTCGTCCCGATGCGTCTCGACGTCGACGCACTCGAGCGACTCGAACGTGCAGCGCTGGTGAGCGGGGATCCGACGCAGCTCGGTCATCCGTTGTACGCAGAGGTCATTCGAAATCAGCTGAGCGGCGAGGAGACGAGGCGTTTGTATTCGAAGCTGTCGTCGGCCGTTTCTCCCGACGACGGCGTCGACCCGGCGCGGCTCGCCGAGTGGATGGTCGATGCCGGCACCGGCATCGACGATCGAACAGCTCGTGAGGGAGCGATCGTCGCCATCGGTCGCTGGGAGAACGTGCTCGCTCGACGCCTCATCGAGTCGATCGTCGAACCGACCGTTGCGGATCTCGTTCAATTGATCTGGTCGTGTGCGAACGCCGGCGATCTCGAGGCGGCGACAACGATCGCCGACCGGGCGGTCGGGGCAGCGACCGCGGAGATCGAGCGGGTGAATGCGGAGCTGGCGCGAGCCGAACTGTGGTCGTTGCAACTCGGGCGAAGTGACGAAGCGTTCGAACACCTCGTTGCACTGAGAGACACGTTGACCCAAACCGACGAAATCGCTCGGGTCGACGGTGGCACCGCGTTGCTGATGCGGATGACGGGCAAGGGGAGCTTGGCGACGCCAGCCACGCATTCGGCGTTGGCGATCGAAGCCACCACCGATCCGGCGAGGTTGTCGGTCGCGATCGCGAACGCGTTCGGCGAAGTGTTTGCCGGGCGGTATCACGCTGCTGCGTCCTTCATCTCCGAGGGCTACGAACTCGCCGAGCTGCTGCAGCAACCGCACAACACGGTCCGGTTGGCGATCACCGACGTGTTGCGCAACATGTTCTCGGGCGAGATCGTCCGGGCCGACGAGATCGTCGAGAGTCGGTTGCAGGCGGCGGACATCTCACGGGTTCGACCGGCGCACGCGGTCTGGCTCGGCATGAGCGCACAGTTGGCGAGTTTCCGAGGCGAGCACGGGCGAGCGGTGCTACGTGGTCGTGAAGCGTTTCGTGCGGCGGAGCACGTCGACGACATCGGTGCAGGCGGGTTCGTTCGTGGCGAGTTGCGGGCGGCCCTGTTGGAGATCGGTGAACCGGTCGAGCCCCACCGCAACGAGTCGCCGCTCGGCCGCGCTCGCGCCGAGTTGCGCTTGGTCGACGATGAGCGCCTCGACGCCGCCGCCGCTGACCTCGTTCGCAAAACCGTCGATGCCGGGTATGTGCTGTGGGCGCCGATCGTCGGACTCGAAGCTGTGCGCCGCGTGGCGTCGCCAGAGTCGTCGGCGTTGGTCGCCGACCTGTGCGAGGCGCAGGACGGCCCCTTCGTCGAAGCGATCCGCGATTTCGCAGTGGGAAGTGCATCGGACGACGTCGAGTTGCTCGGGCGAACCGTCGAACAGCTGCAGCACATCGGCGTCCATGGGTTCGCGCTCGATGCGGTGTTGCGCGAGCTCGAAGCTGGCATTGCGACCGGAACCGATCGCACGGTGTTGCGCCGCCGTGCGATCGTTGCTCGCTCGATGCTCGAGCGAACGCAGCCGCACGTGCCGGTGCGCGCGGCCAGACGTTTGGAACGTGTGGCTGCCGAACTGGAGTTGCCGAGTGACCGTCAGCTCGAGATCGCTCAACTCGTCGCGGGCGGATTGTCGAGCAAAGAAGCGGCTGCCGAGTTGATCGTGTCGGTACGCACCGTCGACAACCACCTCGCGGCGGTGTATCGCAACCTCGGCATCTCCGGGCGAACCGAGCTCGCAGCGCTCTTCGACCACTGAGGCGGTCTTTCGGGCCCGGCACCAACAGTTGAAGTTTCTCGCCGCATCGACCGATGATGTTCTGTCCAAAGAGTGAATCGAGACGACGTTGTCCTATTTCTGCAGCTCATGCAATTTGCCTCGGCACCCACGCGATCTGGCGTGCCCGAGCTGTGGGACATCACACGCACCCACGACCCAGGCAGCGGCCGGATCGCCGCTGCCCCCACCGGAGATGTCCGCTACGGGGTCGGCCGTACTGAACTCGCCGCTCCCCGAGACACCTTCGCTGCCGAGTCCCGAGCCTCCTCCCGCTTACATGCAGCACCCCACAGGGAACGCGGCGCCCGAGGCGCAGTCTCCGCCGCGACCGCCGGAATCGCCGTGGGCGCCCGGCGCCGAACAGGATTTCGTCTCGCCGCCTCCGAGGGAGTTCGTGACGCCGCCTCCCGTTCAGCCTCCCGTCGGGGCCTGGACGACGCCGGTCGCTCCGCAGCCGCAGTCCGGCCAGCAACACCAACCGGCGACGCCGCACCCGCAATTCGCGCCGTATCTCCAATCTGGAGCAGTGCCGACGCTGCCAGGGCAGCCGCCCGTCGCTCCGCCGACCTTCGAACAGATCGCAGCAGCCAACGCCGCTGCTGAAGCGCCTGCGCCGAACAAGCGTGGCCGCAAGCTCGCGATTGCCGGCAGTGTCCTCGGGATCAGCGCCGCAGCACTCGTCGGCGTTGCCTTCGTGGCGGGTCGCGACGGCACCGCCGGGGGAGCGGACTCGCCCGAAGCCGCCGTGACCGACATGGCCGAGGCACTGAGTGCGGGCGACGCCCTCGCCGCCGTCGGCTACCTGGCCCCTGACGAGCTGTCCGGTGCGGATGCGTTCGTCGAGAAACTCATCCCGTACCTCTCCGAGCTCAGCGATGACTTGACCGACGAAGATGACCGCGACGACGGCGATGGCTCGGACTTCGACGGATTCGAACTGGAGATCGAAGCCGTCGACCTCGACGTCGACCTTCGAGGTGACCGCGCAGCGATCGTTTCGTTCGCCGTCGTCGGAGAAGTCGACGTCGACCCGAGCGGGGTCTCGGTGCTCGGCCAGCAGATGTTCGACGTGTCTGCCGACGACGAGTTCCCGATCGAGTTCGACTCACGAACCCAGGACGAGTACTTCAATGGCAGCGACATCGAACTCATCACGGTCGAACTCGACGGGAAGTGGTACATCAGTCCCTTCCTGTCCGCGGGCCACGCTTGGGTGGAAGCAGAAGGTCTTCCGGGCGGCGAGTTCGATCTCGTCGGCGAAGAGCGCAGCGGTGCTGCGGCGACCCCGGTCGAGGCCGTCGAGCGCTACTACGATTACGACAGCCTCCAGCGTGCCAGCGACATCGCTGAAGTGCTCGGCGGCGGTGAAGGCCGCTTCTTCCACGTCTTCGGCGACGCACTCGACGGTTCCGGAACCTTCGGTGACGACAGCATCGGAGACCTCGACCAGGCGTTCGGAGGCGAGTTCGGCTTCGACTACACACTGACCGAACTCGACGACGGACGAGTCGAGGTCAACGACATCGAAGTGACCTTCGAGGACAGCTACGGCGATGTCATCACCGCGACGCTGAGCGATGGATGCGCATCGATGGACGTCTACGGCGAGGTGGTCTCGGGTTGCTTCGACGAGCTGTTCCCGTCCGGCACCGAGGTGGACGATACCCTCTGGTTCCAAACGGTGGAAGAAGACGGTGGCCACCGAGTCGTCGTCCTCCCGACGATGTTCGACGTCATGTCTCGATTCGTCGGTCCCTATGACGCCGACACGATCCGCTGGGTGTTCGACATCGCTCACGAAGACGATCCGCAGGCGGCAGCCGTTGGCGCACAAATCGACATCGATTTCGACGGCCGTCGCTACGTCGTCTACGAGTACGAACTCGAAACCGCCGGCCTGTACAGCGTGGAACTGACCGGCGACAACGACTACGAGGTGTTCACCAGCTACGGCGACGAGGATCGATTCTCCAAGGCGTGGCTCTGGGACGGACGGATCGAGGCGTACGAACCGTCGACCGTTCGTCTCGTCGTCGACTCCGATGTGGCCGACAACTGCCGCGGGTTCGAGTGTGTCCCCAGCGGCGACGGCACGACGTCGCTGACGCTCGCCCTGGACGACGGGTGGGATTCCGGGACGTGGGACGACGAGACCGTCGGAGACGACGACTGGGCCGTCGACGAGAACTTCGAGCCACTCGACCCACGAACCTCCAACGCTTTGGTGTGGGAGACGATCGACATTGCAGGGCCGACGGTCTTCACCGTCGACCTGCCCGCCGGGTCGTTCGATGCCGGCACGTCGACGTGGACGGGTGACGACATCTCCGTGGTGATGGATGGCGTCGAGTGCGCCACCCCGAGCGATTACGTCAACTGCTCGTTCGAGCACGCCGGGGGTCCGATCGATTTCGTGATCAGGTTCGTCGACGAGGACGTCGTGGACTCGGTGGACTTCTACGTCTACGCCAGCCAGCTGGATGATCTCGCCGTAGTCGACTCGGCCACCATCAACCTCGATGGTGCTGCAACCGACACACGTCGCGAGGTCACCTTCGACGAGGTACCGGTCGGGAGCATTCTTGTCGTGGCAGTCGGGGCAGAGGGCCAAGACGTCGTGCTGCATGTTGCCGACCAACTCCGCTGTCAAGACGTCGACACCGGCTTCGAAGAGGGCGAGGTGTGCCTGATCGACCATGTCGGCGGCCCACTCACCGTGGAAGTCGGTGGCTGGTCGGACTTCAACCAGTACGGCGACGTGCTCATCACATTGGAATCGAACTAGTCGCGACGCGGCCAAACGAGCTGACGAACGCTCGCCAGGACCGCTATCACGCACGCCAGCACGACGACGATCGGGCCGAATGCCCACCGGCTCAGGGGAAACCAGCCCGCGACCGCGGCGAACACCATCGCAAGCGCGATGGCGAGGCCCGCAGCAAGGCGGGTCGCTGCCACCACGCGCCCGGCGAAGCCGCTCGATGCGAGCAGCAGTCCGCCGAGGGCCACCAGCAGATACATCCCGGCGGCCACCCAGACGCCTCCGTCGGGCACGAGGGCGCCATTGCGTAAGGAGTCTGCGAGTTGCTGCCCGTTGAGCGTCGAGCCGATCCCCTCGGAGATCCACCTCAGTCGCGCCGTCGCCAGCACAGCCAGCCCCGCCAGTGCCAGCACCACCACTTCCGCGACGACAGGAGTGCGAGACGGCCCAGGATCGGGGTTGCGGCGTGGGTTCTCCATCTCCGCGTGTGAGGTTAGGACACCTCCCGTGTCGGGCGCGACACGACGGCCGTGCGTCTGGAGGACGCCAGCGCGCCCTCGAAGTGCGAACAGCAACGTGACATGCGGCGGAAATCGTCGTGTGAAGAGTTTGGGAAGGATTTCACGAGCCCTGGTATCTTCGGGTCCCGTATGTCGGACTTCCTTCGCGACTATCTGAACGTCGTCTGGTTCTCAGTGGCAGCCCTCGCCATCGGTGGGCTGTTGCTCGGGCTTGCTGCTGCCATTCGCCCCACCTTCCCGTCGGCGGAGAAATACATCGCCTACGAATCAGGTGTCGACCCCGTCGGCATGGGCTGGTCCCAGAGCCAGATCCGCTACTACGTGTTCGCGTTGCTCTTCGTCATCTTCGACGTCGAAGCCGTGTTCCTGTTCCCGTGGGCAGCATCCGCCGAGCGCTACGGCACGTTCGGCTTGGTCGTGATGCTCATCTTCATCGTGCTGTTGCTCGATGGTCTGTTCTACGCATGGAAGCGAGGGCTCCTCCGATGGGTCTGATCGACAAAGGGCGCATGCCAGCGCCACTCACCAAGCTGTTCAACATCAGCCGCTCGTACAGCCTGTGGGTGTACCAGTGGGGCCTCGCCTGCTGTGCGATCGAGATGGGCGCAGCATTCGCGTCACCGCGCTACGACGTGATGCGCCTCGGCGTCATCCCGCTCCCGGCCAGCCCGCGCCAAGCGGACTTCGTGTGCGTGTCGGGCACGGTGACCGACAAGATGGCCCCGGCGGTCAAGCGCCTCTGGGAGCAGATGCCGGAGCCGAAGTACGCCATCTCCATGGGGTCGTGTGCCAACTGCGGCGGGCCGTACTGGGATTCGTACTCGGTCACGAAGGGCATCGACCAGATCATTCCGATCGACGTGTACGTGCCTGGATGCCCACCGCGGCCTGAAGCGCTGCTCGAAGGCATCGTGCTGCTCCAGCAGCGCATCAAGAACGAGGACATGCAGGCCAAGTGGCAGGGCGACCCGTTCACGACGCTGCAGGCGACCCGGGCGGCCGAGCGAGGCGAGTTGAGCGCAGGCGATTCCACCGGCGAGACCACGCACGACATCTCGACCGATCCGCAACCGATCCCCGAGAGGAACCGACCCGAGCCGATCGTGGTTGGCGGTGGCCCCATTGAGTGACACCGACACGACCTCTGGCGAATCGGACGCGCCTCAAGCGCTGCCCGGTGACGGCCTCCGCGAAGGGATCATCGACGACCTGCGTCAACGCATCGGCGATGCGCTGATCGAGACGCACATCGTCCCGAATGACGATCTCACCGTTCGCGTCTCGAACGAGTCGTGGGCGGCGACCGGCGCGGCGCTCAAAGCAGCCGGCTTCACGTTCTTTTCCTGGCTCTCCGGTATCGATTGGATGCCGTCGCCCTACGGAACGGGTGAAGAAGACCCGACCGCCGAGCGAGATGCGATCGACATGACCATCAAGCAGGGTGTCTGCGGCGGCGACACGCGCATGCAAGTGCTCGCTCGCCTGACCGACCTGAATCGTCACGTGGGCATCACGCTCAAAGCTGATGTCGACGACGAGAACCCGGTGATCGATTCCTGGACGGGCTCGTTCGCCGGCGCCAATTGGCACGAGCGGGAATGCCACGAGATGTTCGGCATCGGATTCAACAACCATCCGGACCTGCGCAACATGTACCTGCCCGGCGACTTCGAGGGCTACCCGCTGCGCAAGGATTTCCCGTTGCTGGCTCGCATGGTGAAGCCGTGGCCTGGCATCGTCGACGTCGAACCGATGCCGGTCCAAGAAGAGGAAGACGAATCATGACGATGATGTCTGATCGACAGCAGCTGTCGTACATCGCCTCGCAGGCCGCAGACGCGCGTCTGAACGTCGAACTCGAGACCGAGGGCATGACCCTCAACATCGGCCCACAGCACCCTGCCACCCACGGCACGCTGAGGATCATCGCCCGCCTCGACGGCGAACAGGTCATCTGGGCCGAGCCGGTGGCGGGGTACATGCACCGCGGCTACGAAAAGCTCACCGAGGTTCGCACGTTCCCACAGGTCACGACGCTGATCAACCGCATCGACTGGCTCGGCAGCTTCGCCAACGAAGTGCCGTTCATCCTCGCCGCCGAGAAGCTGATGGAGATCGAAGCACCGCCGCGTGCCCAGGTCATCCGCACGATTCTGTTCGAGTTGAGTCGCATCGCGAACGTGTCGCTGTTCCTCGGCGACCTCGGCGTGCAGATGGGCGCCGTCACCCCGGTCTTTCTCGCATTCCGCGACCGCGAGTACGTGCTGAACCTGATCGAAGGCGCCACGGGCGGCCGGTTCCACCCGAACTTCGACCGCATCGGCGGTCTCAAGGACGACCTGCCGAAGGGCTGGATCGACGAGACCAAGCAGGTCATGAAGAAGTTGATCGGCTTCTGCGACGAGAACGAGAATCTGCTCTTCGGTAACGAGATCTTCCAGAGCCGGATGCGTGGCATCGGTGTGATCCCCGCCGACATCGCCAAGGAGTACGGCCTGTCCGGCGCCAACCTGCGCGCCAGCGGCGTCGACTACGACCTGCGCCGCGACCAGGACATCGCGCTGTCGTACGACCTGGCCGACTGGAAGGTGTGGACGCACCCCGACGGTGACTCCTGGGCGCGTTGCTGGATTCGCCTGCAAGAGACGCGCGAGTCCTGCAAGATCGTGCTGCAGCTCCTCGACCAGATTCCTGCCGGACCGATCATGACCAAGGTGCCGCGCATCATCAAGGTGCCCGAGGGCGAAGCGTACGTCTCCACCGAGAACCCGCTGGGTGAGATGGGCTACTACGTGGCGTCGAAGGGCGGTCTCGGCCCATTCCGCGTGAAGATCCGCTCGGCGAGCTTCTCGAACATGTCGATCACCCCGTGGGTGCTCAAGGGCGTCTACGTTCCCGACATCGTCACCATTCTCGCCTCGCTCTACTTCATTCTCGGAGACATTGATCGCTGATGCATCAACTCGCTGTTGAGATCCCCTACTGGGGGCAGTCGATCTTCCGCGTCCTCGGCGGACTCGTCGCGGTGCTGCTCCCTGCAGGCGGCATCGTCTACCTGTTCCTGTTCAAGATGATGTCGTTCATGCAGTCGCGCCTCGGCCCGATGGAAGCTGGTCCGTTCGGTTCCATGCAGCTCCTCGCCGAAGTAGGTAAGTGGCTCCAGAAAGAAGACATCCAGCCCGACAACGCCGACAAGACCATCTTCAAGATGGCGCCGGTCGTCGTGCTGCTGTCCACGTTCCTGCTGATCGTCGTGGTGCCGTTCGGACCTGACGCATTCTTTGCCGACCTCGACGCCGGAGTCTTCTATTTCCTGGCGGTCGGTTCGGTCAGCGTGCTCGGCATCTTGATGGCCGGTTGGTCGAGCGCCAACAAGTACTCGCTCCTCGGCGGCCTGCGCGCTGCTGGTCAGCTGATCGCCTATGAGTTGCCGATGGTGCTCGCCACGCTCGGTGTGGTGATCCAGGCCGGCTCGATGAACCTGAACCGCATCGTCGAGGTGCAGAACACCGGTGAGATCTTCGGGATCGGAATCCTCGGCAACCCGTTCATCCTGACGCAGGGTGTGGGCTTCTTGATCTTCATGATCGCCGTGCAGGCCGAACTCACACAGCCGCCGTTCGACATGCCGATCGCCGAATCCGAACTGGTCTCGGGGTACATGACCGAGTACTCCGGCTTCCGGTTCCTCATGTTCTTCATCGCCGAGTTCGCAACCGCCGGCGTGTTCGCCTTCATCGCGTCGGTGCTGTTCCTCGGTGGTTGGGGTGTGCCGTTCACATGGTTCGGTTGGGAGAATCTGGACGACGTCGCCTGGTGGATGAACGTGGTTGGCCCGCTGATCATGTTCACCAAGATGATGGGTCTCGTGCTGATCATCATGTGGGTCCGCTTCAGCTCTCCTCGTTTCCGTGAAGATCAGCTGCAGACCTTCGCCTGGAAGTTCCTCATTCCGCTGTCGCTGGCGAACATCGCCGTGACCGCGATCCTGAAAGTGGTGTTCTGATGCCGAAAATTCCCGGGATGTTCAAGGGCCTCGGTATCACGATGGGGACCCTCGGGCGAACCCTCAAGGACGGCCACGACGTCACGCAGTACCCGCATGAGAAGGAAGCGCCTCCCGTTCGCGCTCGTGGCGTCATCGCGTTGCATGAAGACAACTGCACGGCCTGCATGCTGTGCTCGCGCAGCTGCCCGGATTGGTGCATCTACATCGAAGGCCACAAGCAGCTCGCACCGCCGCGCCGCGCCGGTGGTAAGCCGCGCCAGGTCAACCATCTCGACCGCTTCGACATCGACTATGCGCTGTGCATGTACTGCGGCATCTGCGTCGAGGTGTGTCCCTTCGACGCGCTGTTCTGGAGCCCGGAGTACGAGTACTCGGAGCCGAAGATCGCCGACCTCTTGCACGACAAGTCGAAGCTGGGCGAATGGATGGAGACCGTTCCTGAGGCGCCGGAACTCGAAGCGGGAGCGGGTAAGTGACTGCGTTCTCTCTGCTCGCCCAGTCGGTCTCGGACGGCAACGTCAACGTCGCGCAGAACATCGGCTTCGGGCTGATCGCTGCGGTGATGATCTTCGCCGCGCTCTGCGTCGTGACGACCAAGAACGTCGTCCATGCCGCACTTTGGCTCGTGATCGTGCTCGGTGGCGTTGCCGCTCAGTACATCCTCGCCGCGGCGGAGTTCGTCGCCGTATCGCAGGTGATGGTCTACATCGGCGCCGTGATGGTGCTCTTCTTGTTCGGCATCATGCTGACGCGTGCACAGATCGGCGCAGAGGATGGGCTCAACAACACGGGATGGCAGATCGGGATCCCGGTCGCTGTCGTGTTGTTCGGCTTGCTCGCCTTCGTCGTGCTCGATGCCTTCGGTGACGACACGCTCGCTGAAGCTCCGCTCACCGGGGACAACAACGAGGCCACCGTCGACATTGCCGACCGGGTCTTGTTCCAGTACCTCGCGCCGTTCTTCGGCATGACGTTCGTCCTGCTCGCCGCCGCCATCGGCGCCATCGTCCTGGCTCGGAAAGACTGATCGCTGATGCTTGCTGCAAACTTCCTCCTGCTGGCTGCGGTGCTGTTCTGCATCGGCGTCTTCGGTGTCATCGCCCGCCGCAACGCGGTCATGGTGCTGATGTCGATCGAGCTGGTGCTGAACTCGGTGAACCTCAACCTCATCGCGTTCGCGCTGATGAACGACGATGTCGATGGGCAGGTCTTCGCCCTATTCGTCATCGGCATCGCCGCTGCCGAAGTCGGCGTCGGCCTCGCCATGGTTCTGCTGATCTACCGCAACCGTCGCTCGATCTCGCTCGATGAACTCTCGGAATTGAAGGGCTGACCCGGTGCTGGCAGCAGAAGTAAGCAACGAAGTTCAGGGAGCTCTCGAGCTGACCTCTGGCTTCTTCCTCGAGAACCTGTGGCTCGCGGCGCTCATCCCGGCGATCGGCTTCGCGCTGATCCTGTTCTTCGGCAAGAAGATGCCGAACGGCGGCTCCGAGTTCGGGCTCGCCTCGATGGCGGCGTCGCTCGTCGTCACCAGCGGTGCCGCGTGGCAGTGGCTGGCTCGCGTCGACTCCGGCAAGGAGAAGGGCGAAGAAGCGTTCGGTCTGCTGCAGACCTTCGGCCGATCGGTCCCGCGGGCCGCCGAAGGCGGCGAGGTCAAGCCGTACATCGAACCCGTCATCACCGAGTGGGTGTGGTGGCAGAACTCTGGCCTCGAGTTCGGCATCGGTTCGTTCGCCGACGGTCTCTCCGTCCTGCTCCTCTGGCTCGTGGCGTTCATCTCGCTGCTCGTGCAGATCTTCAGCCTCGACTACGTCCGCGGCGACCGTCGCTACACGCAGTTCTTCGCTGCTCTCACGCTCTTCTCCTCGGGCATGCTCGTCATGGTCATGGCGGGCAACATGGTCCAGCTCATCTTGGGCTGGGAGATCATGGGCCTCTGCTCGTTCATGCTGATCGGGCACTGGTGGGAGGACAAGTACAACAGCCACTCGGCGCTCAAGGCGTTCTTCACGGTCCGCGTCGGCGACATCGGGCTGCTCGTGGGTACGGCGGTCATCTACTTCGCGTCGGCCGACTGGATCGCTGAGAACCTGCCGGGCCAAAGCGGCTTCGACATCACCGCCATCCAGGCGTGGGCGCTGTCGGGCGACTCGTCTGCGAGCGGCGCGGCCATCATCGTCGGCGCTTCGGCATTGTTCATTGCCTGCATCGGCAAGTCGGGTCAGTTCCCGCTGCACACCTGGCTGCCTGACGCGATGGCGGGCCCGACGCCGGTGTCGTCGTTGCTGCACTCCTCGACCATGGTCGTGGCCGGCGTGTTCCTGGTCAGCCGCATCTACCCGGTGTTCTGGGAAGCGTTCAACATCGCCAACGGTGGACTCAGCTTCATCGCCGTGATCGGTGCGATCACGATCGTCGCCGCTGCGCTGCTGGCCTTCGTGCAGGACGACATCAAGAAGGTGCTCGCCTACTCGACGGTCTCACAGCTCGGTTACATGATGCTCGGGCTCGGCACGGGTGCCTGGCTGCCCGCCGTGTTCCACGTGTTCACCCACGCGTTCTTCAAGTGCTGCCTGTTCCTGTGCGCCGGATCCATCAGCCACTCCGGTTCGCATCACTCGTTCGACATGAAGAAGGACATGGGCGGCCTGCGCAAGCACATGCCGGTCACGTTCGGAGCGTGGATCGTGTCCTCCCTGGCGCTCACCGGCATGATCCCGTTCGCCGGGTTCTGGTCGAAGGACGAGATCGTCGACAACGTCGGCAACAACGGTTACACGTTCCTGATGTGGGTCGGTCTCTTCGGTGCGCTCCTCACGGCGATGTACATGACTCGTGCGACGTACCTCACGTTCTTCGGTGAGCCACGCGGGGCCGCTGCGGGCATTCATCACGATGACGACCACGGCTTCGCCACCGAGTTCCACGAGACGATCCTGCACGCCGAAGACATCGACCGCGAACTGGTCACCGCCGGAGCGCCGGCCAAGTCGTTGAGCGCCGCTGCGGCGCACAGCGAAGACCACCATGACGATGACGGCCACGACGATCACCACGGTGACCATGGCGATCACGGACCGCACGAGTCGGGCAAGCTGATCACCGTCCCGATCGTGATCCTCGCGTTCCTGGCGCTCACCTCCGGCTTCGCCAACCCGACGCCGCTCGTTCACCCCTTCGGAGTGGCCGGCGAGAGCGTCGAACGCATCAAGACCTATGTCGAACCGCGTGCGGTCCCTGTCGACATCGAAGTCGTCGGTGGCGTCAGCCACGCTGACGATCACGGCGACGACCACGGTGATGACCACAGCGAAGAAGCACTGGCACCGGCCTCGGTCGACCAACTGTCGCTCGTCGGTAACGGCGTGCTCGCCGCCGACGCCGAAGGAGAAGACGGCAAGAAGGAAGGCTGCGGTTTCACCACGCCGGCCGAAGGTTCGGTCTGCTTCTTCCCGGCGGTCTCCCACGCCGTGCCGACGTACGGCAAGATCGCGTTGGCACTGATCATCGTGCTGGTGGGCTACGCGCTCGCCGGTGCCTTCTGCGTTGCGTACTATGGGCGCAAGGACGAGCGCCTCGTCGGCCTCACCGAGCGCAACGCTGTCGCTCGAGGCGGCTACCTGTTCTTGAAGAACAAGTACTACCTCGACATTCTCTACGAGCGCTTCATCGTCCGCTTCGTCGCTCACCCGCTGTCGAAGGCTGCCTACTGGGTCAACCAGAACGTCCTCGACGGAACGGTCAACAAGGTCGGCGAAACCAGCAAGAACACCGGCACCTGGATCTACAACAACATCGACCAGAAGGTCGTGGACGGGGCCGTGAACGGCTCCGGAACCGTGGCTTCCGAGACCGGACACGGCCTGCAGAGCACGCAGTCCGGCAAGGTCAACCAATACGGCGCCCTCATCTTCGGCGCTGCCGCTGTGGGCGCCATCGTCCTCGTCATCCTCAACGTCAACTGACCCGGCGACCTCAACGTCCCATCGCGAACGAACTTTCGAAGCAACGAGAAACGAAACATCATGAACAACCTCACTGACAGCAACTGGGTTCTGAGCCTCGGGACGTTCCTCCCGCTGCTTGGCGCCGTCGTCATCATGTTCTTCACGAGCAAGGACGATGACCAGACCCCCAAGGTCATCGGCATCGTCACCGCAGCTGCGACCCTCGCAGTGGGCGTGTACACCTTGATCCAGTTCGACTACGACCAGGCCGACAGGCTGCAGTTCTTCGTCGACGCCGAGTGGATCGAAGTGATTTCCTCGGGCTACACGATCGGCCTGGACGGCATCAGCCTGCCGCTGTACTTCCTGTCGATGGTCGTCACCTTGCTGGTGATGATCTACACCTGGGACAACATGCCCGACGCCGGCAACCCGAAGGCGTTCTATTCTCTGATGCTGATCCTGCAGACCGGCATGGCGGGATCGTTCATCGCGCAGGACCTGATCCTCTTCTTCGTCTTCTTCGAAGTGGTGTTGCTGCCGATGTACTTCATGATCGGCGTGTGGGGCGGCGAGCAGCGCAAGTACGCCTCGCTCAAGTTCTTCCTCTACACGATGTTCGGCTCGGCATTCATGCTCGTTGCCTTCCTCGCCTTGTTCTTCCAGGCCGGCGATGCCGCCGGCGGCGTCGAGAGCTTCGGCTTCGCTCACCTCTACGAGTTCGGTGCGCTGATCGATCGCGACGTGCAGGTGTGGATCTTCGCGGGCATGTTCCTCGGCTTCGCCGTCAAGGTGCCGATGTTCCCCTTCCACACGTGGCTGCCCGACGCGCACACGCAGGCCCCGACGCAGGGCTCGGTCATCCTCGCTGCGATCCTGCTCAAGCTCGGTACCTACGGCTTCGTGCGTATCGCCCTGCCGATGCTGCCGAAGGGTGCCGAAGCGTGGGCGCCGGTCATCGGCATCCTCGCCGTGATCGGCATCATCTACGGCGCACTCGGCTGCCTCGCCCAGACCGACATGAAGCGACTCATCGCGTTCTCCTCGGTCGCTCACATGGGCTACGTGATGCTCGGCATCTCGACGCTCACCGAATTCGGCATCAACGCAGCGCTGTACGGCATGGTCGCCCACGGCCTGATCACCGGCATGCTCTTCTTCGTCGCTGGGTCCGTGAAGCACCGCTACCACACGCTCGAGATCAAGCGCCTCAGCGGCATGCTCCTCCAGATGCCGAAGATGGGGTGGATCCTCGGCTTCGCTGCCATGGCATCGCTCGGCCTCCCGGGTCTTGCAGGCTTCTGGGGCGAGTTCCCTGCGATCCTGTCGGCGTACAACCCGAACGAAGCGCTCAGCGAAGAGTTGTTCCGAGTGCTCATGGTGGTTGCTGCAGTCGGCACCGTGCTCGCCGCCGCCTACCTCCTCTGGCTGTACCAGCGCACCGCATTCGGTGAACCCGGCGACGAGTTCAAGGGCCAGTCCGAAGTCGAACAGGGCAAGCACGAAGGCTTGGCGCACTCGCTCAGCTCGGCCGCCAACGACCACGGCGATCACGAAGTGATCAAGGACGTGCAGCGCACCGAGTGGATCGCGTGGACGCCGTTCCTCATCGCGATCGTCGTGTTCGGTGTGTACCCGCAGCTGATGTTCCAAGTGCTCGACCCCGCTGTCACGGCACTGGTTGAGACGATCAACGCGGGAATCAAGCTCCCGTGATCGCCCTGCTCTCGTCAGCGCTTGCTCAGGCAGATGAGTGGGTGTCGCCCGCCATCGACTGGCATGCGATCGCGCCCGAGCTGATCCTCGTGATCGGCATCAACCTGGTGCTGCTGATCGATCTCAACATCGGCGAGTCCAAGAAGTGGACCATGGCCACCCTGTCTGGCTTCGTAGTGTTGGCCGCATTCATCCCCGTGATCACGCTCGGGCTCGAACTCGACGGCGTTCCGAGAGAGATGTTCGACGGGCGGTACGTCATCGACGAATACGCGCTCGTGCTCAAAGCGTTCTTCTTGCTCGTCGCCTACGTGATCATCTTGATCAGCCAGAACGAACTCGAAGAGGGCGGCTACTACCAGGGCGAGTTCTACGTCCTCATGCTGTGTTCAGTGCTCGGCATGGTGATGATGACCTCGTCGCGAGACCTCGTCTCCATCTTCGTCTCGCTCGAGTTGCTGTCGATCCCGGCCTACATGATGGCGGCGTGGCGCAAGCGCTCGTCGGTGTCCAACGAGGCCGGCGTGAAGTACTACCTCCTCGGTGTGTTCGCCTCAGCGATCATGCTGTTCGGCATGTCGTACCTGTACGGCATCACCGGCACGACCAAACTCGTCGACATCGGTGCGCAGCTCACCAACGGGGATCTGAACGGCCTTGCGGTCGTCGGTATCGCATTCGTCCTCGTCGGCTTCGCGTTCAAGGTGTCCGCCGTACCGTTCCACACCTGGGCGCCCGATACGTATGAAGGCGCGCCGACCCCGGTGACGGCGTTCCTGTCGGTGGCCTCCAAGGCGGCCGGTTTCGTCGCGCTGGTCACCCTCGTCTACACGGCGTTCCCCGGTGCCAGTGACGTGTACGGCCCGATGATCTGGGTCATGGCAGCGTTGACGATGACCGTCGGCAACGTGCTCGCGCTGCGTCAGTCGAACATCGTGCGCATGCTCGCGTACTCCTCGGTGAGCCAGGGCGGCTTCATCTTGATGCCGCTCGCCTTCGCCGGTGACCCGAACGCGTCGGGATCGGCCCTCAATGCCGTCGTCGTGTACCTCCTGGTCTACGCATTCATGAACCTCGGTGCGTTCGCCGTGGTCATTGCGGTCAGCCGCAAGACCAACTCGGGGGAGATCTCCTCGTTCGGCGGTCTGTTCAACTACGCACCAGGCATGGCCGTTGCGATGACGGTCTTCATGGCGTCGCTCGCCGGCATCCCGCCGCTCGGCGGATGGTTCGCCAAGTTCAACGCCTTCAAGGCGGTGCTCGATGCTGGCAACACGCCCGCCTACGTGCTCGCGTGTATCGCGGCGGTCAATACCGTGATCTCGGCGGCGTACTACTTCAAGGTGCTCCGCACCGTCTGGGTCGACGACGCTCCGGACGGCAACACGGCGCCGATCAACCCGCCGCAGCCGATCGTTGCCGCTTTGGCGATCACCGTGATCGGCACGATCGTCGTGGGCGTGTATCCGCGCCTCGTCGCCGGGTTCGGGGAGCTGTCGGATCTCGCCGGCGCCCTCGGCGGCTGAGACGGGCTGCCTGATCCCGTCTCAGCGTCGCACGATGACTCCGTTTACTCTGCTGGATTGAACGTCGCGACGAGCGCAATCGACTCGAGACGACTGTCGGCTGATCCGGCACCTGCGTGATCGCACACGAGGTTGAAGGTGTACGTCCCTGCCAGCAGTGGTGAGTACAGGCGTACGCCTGCCAGCTGACCGTGTTGGCCGTCGCCGGCTCCGCCCGATTCCCATCGCTGCACGTGGCCGAACTCGATTGCGGAGCCTGTGGTGATGGAACATCTCACCTCGTCATCGGCGGTTGGTTCGCCGGTGTTCGCCGACGAGACGACGGTCACCGAGCCGGTGGCGGGTACGACCATCTCGACGCTGGCGACGATCTCATCGTCTGTGCCGACGACGGACGCAACCGAGTTGTCGGTCTTCGAGAACGGTTGCGAGTTCTCGAGTGCCGCGACCTTCTCCTGGAGCTCCTCGAACTGTTCGAGCAGCTCGTCGTCGAAGCCGCTCGCAAGGGTGTAGCCGACGATGTCGACGAGAATGTCCGTTGTCGGGCCAGCGACCTCGAATGCGTTGTAGGTGATCTCGATCTCCCCGGTACCCGGCCCGGTGATCGGCACTTCGACCTGCACCGAGTTCGGATTCGTCTGACCAGCGGTGAAGTTCACGTTCGATGTCGTCGGGTCGCCTGCAGCCTCGGCGGGCCGCACGGAGATGAATCCGCCTGCTTCGGCGCCGACCGGGGTGACGTTGAGCAGCACGCCGGTTGCTCCTTCAGGCACGACGATCATGTCGCCGGTGGCGGTCGGAATCTCCCCGGTGACGCGCAGGTCTTGTGAGACGGGCGATACGAACGGTCCGGGAAGACCGAGGTCGATGCCGTCGCGTGTGTCCAGAACTCGTGCCGGCTCGATCAATACGACCGAGGAGGGCGGCGACGCCGCGTGCGTGACCCACGCCCCTCCCGCCCCGACCGCGACCGCTACGGCTGCGCCGACCGCAGCCCAGCGTGCCCGCATTGTGTGTGGTGTTTTCATCAGCTTCTCCCTTGGGTTCGCGCCGCAGTCGATCTGCGAGGCGTTGCCCAACAGGCGTGAGACGCCACCTCACAGTGTGAGAAACAGACGTGCGTGTGCGATACGTCACGTCGCGCGGCGCAGTTCTCCTGAGCGGTGTGTTCGGGCGGACGCTTGGCATCGGAAGCTGCGTCGGAGTGGGCCAGACTGGCGGTCATGACACCGCCGGTCTCGTTCGAAGAGTTCATGAGCGAAGCGCTCTATGGGCCGGGTGGCTTCTACACCGAGACGGGTTCTGCTGGTCGGCGCGGTGACTTCATCACGTCGCCGGAGGTGGGGCCGTTGTTCGGAGCGGTGCTCGCTCGGTACCTCGACGTCGAGTGGCGCCGACTCGGGTCGCCTGCGAAGTTCACGGTCGTCGACGCTGGAGCGGGCCCGGGAACGTTGGCACGCTCAGTCCTCGCCGCAGCGCCCGACTGTGCGGCGGCCATGCACTATGTGGCCGTCGAAGTCTCGGCCGCTCAACGCGCACGTCATCCGGATGGTGTCGAGTCGACCGACGCGCTGCCCGCTGCGCCGTTCGACGGCGTGATCGTTGCGAACGAACTGCTGGACAACCTGCCCTTCCGGCTCGCCGTGTTCGACCAAGGGTGGCGCGAGGCGCACGCCGAGACGACGGGCAACGGCCAGTGGATCGAGCGTCTCAGCAAGCCCCTCGATCCGGTTCCTGCCGTGCTGCCAGCCAAGGGGACAATCGGAGCTCGGGCGCCGATCATCGATCGGGCGAACGCCTGGGTCGGTGATGCCCGGAGCCGACTGCGGTCCGGTTCGCTCCTCGTCATCGACTATGGCGTGGCCCGCACCGCGGAGCTGGCGATGCGGCCCTGGCGAGACTGGCTGCGCACGTACCGCGGCAACGAACGCGGCGAGCACTATTTGCGCGGGCCCGGCACCCAAGACATCACGACCGACGTTCCGTTCGATCAGCTGCCCGAGCCGGACTCGATTCGGACCCAGGCACAGTTTCTCCAGCTCCATGGCATCACCGAATTGGTGGACGAAGGTCGACGGATCTGGACCGAGCAGGCCGCTCGCCCCGGACTCGAAGCAATGCGGATGCGGAGCCGGATCAGCGAGTCCGAGGCGCTCCTCGACCCGACGGGGCTGGGTGGTTTCCTCGTTGCACATTGGCGTGCGTGACGGAGGAGAACGAAAAGGGGAGTGATCCCCGCGCGAATGTTGGCATTCGGTTACCACCCGCCGCGTATGGTTCTCACCATGAGCGAGCCGACGCAGCCAGACGGGCAACAGCCTGCACACCCCCCACGATTCGACGAGCGATCAACCGGCCAAGATCACACTGGAGACGACGCCACAACGCCGTCTGACCAGACTCCTGATCGTGCCGCTCGACCTGTCGCAGGCACGCCGCCGGCTGACGCGACCGTGGTCTTCCCGGCCGGTGGCTTGACGAATCAGGCCGGCGGACAGCCTCCGGCGCAGCCACCTGGTCAATATCCCCCGGCTCAGCAACCGCCGGCCCAGCAGCCCCCTGGTGCGTACCCGCCCGCCCAGCAGCCGCCCGGTCAATATCCTCCGACCGCGCAGCAACCAGCGGTCTCGGGCCCGCCTCCCGGAGCGTACGCGCCCGGTGGTCCTGGAATCGGCGGACAGCCTCCGGGCGGGGCGCCGCCGTATGGAGGTCCAGCTGGCGGCGAGCCACCGAAGAAGAAGAAGAGCGGTCTGCTCGTGGGTGGACTGATCGCGTTGGTGGTGGCGTTGGTCGGGGCGTTGGGCTTCGTTGCGCTCCAGGGCGGCGACGACGAAGAGGACGCCGAGCCCGTCACCACGGAGGAAGAAGAGGAAGAAGAGGAAGAGCCCGAACCAACGGTGGAGACCACCGAGCCGGTGGTCACTCCGCCGCCGACCGAGGCGACGACGACCGTTCCAGAGGTCGTCGCCGATGGAACGGTCGATGGGTTGTTCGTCCACGTCGAAGCGTTCCCTGCGGTGATCGCCGACGGGGACTTGGACAGCACGATCCAGCGCATCGGTCTGGCCGAGGGCAACAACCCGGTGTCCTCCGTTGACCCGGTGCTCAACCTGTGCGCCGCGATTCCCGTGGAGATGCCGGTCGCTGCCACGGTGACGTGGAGCATGGACAACGAGACGCTGTCCGAGGGGGCCGAACGAGTCTTCGCGACGCCGGCGGACGGAAACTGCATCAACAACAACGGCGAACCGTTCGCGAATGGTTCCTATGAGGTGTCGTTCACCGATGCCGATGGTTCGACCTCCGGTGTTGCACTGTTCTCGATTGGCGTTGCGACGGTCACTCAGGAGTTCCTGAACGACACCGGTGCCGACCTGTGTGCTGTCGAGATCGCCCCGAGCACGGCAGGATTCTTCCAGTCGTTCGAGCTGACGAGTGGCGAGCCGCTCGTTCCGGGTGACTCGATTCTGATCGACATGGCGGACACGGAGCACGAGTTCCGCGGCATCGATTGCGCCGACGCGCCGTTGGAGAGCTTCTTCGGGTCGCCTGGCGCCGACCCGATCAGCTTGACCTCTGGTGCGGCGATCCCGCCGACGACCACTGAGCCGCCTCCGCCCCCGCAGATCACCGATGGCGAGCTGCTCAACACCGATGGCGAAATCGGCTCGCTGGATGTCGCCGTTGCGAACGGTTCGAATGACGAACAGATCGTGATCGATCTGCTCCTCGACCCGGAGAGCAACCTCCGGATCGCGACCGAGGATCAGTCGCTGGCGATCTGCGGTGCCTGGAACGTCGTCGGTCCGCTCGAAGCGGAGATGGTGTGGGAGTTCAACCGGGCGGTCATCGCCCGATTCCCGGTCTCCACCGAGGGTGGCCAGGTCGGGCGGTGCATCCCGCCTGGCGGCGCAGAGTTCGACGAAGGCGCCTATCAGGTCTACCTCGAGCGAGGAGACGTCCAGTCCGAGGTCGAGACGTTCACGGTTGGTCGGGCTCAGACTCAGCTCGCCTTCATCAACGACACCGGTGTTGCGGTCTGTCGAGTCGGGTTCAGCCCGAACCTGACGAACTGGTACACGTTCTTCGAGTTTGCCGAGTCGGCGGACTTCGATGAGTCGGTGGACCCCGGTGCCGGGTTCACGATCGTCGCGCCCTTCATCGAGAACGACATCCGTGCCTTCGACTGCGAAGGCAACCAGGTCTCCGAAGCGTTGAACATCCCACCGACGGATCAGACGTTGAACCTCAGTACGGGAACCTGACGCTTGGCGGCGGGGAGGTGGCCGAGTCGGCCCCTTCCCGCCGACGGGCCGAGCTGATCTACCATCCCGTTCATGAGTGAGCACGAGCACACGTCGGGAATCGAAGCACTGGCGGACGAGCAGCGAACCTTTCCGCCCTCAGAGGAATTCAAGTCGACGACGCTCGTTGCGGGTGTCGATCTCTATGACGAGGCCGCCCAGAACGACGAAGCGTTCTGGGCTCGCCAGGCGAGTGAGCTGGTGCACTGGGATACAGAGTGGGAGACCACGCTCGACTGGCAGCTTCCGTACGCCAAGTGGTTCGACGGGGGCACACTCAACGTGTCCTACAACTGTCTCGACCGCCACGTGCTGGCCGGTAATGGGGACAAGGTCGCGTTCCACTGGGAGGGTGAACCGGGCGACAAGCGCACGATCACCTACAGCGACATGCTGAACGAGGTGTCGCAGTTTGCGAACGTGCTGAAGGGTCTGGGCGTCGAGAAGGGCGACCGGATCATGATCTACATGCCGATGATTCCCGAGGCCGCGGTCGCGATGCTCGCCTGCGCCCGCATCGGGGCACCGCACAGCGTGGTGTTCGGAGGGTTCTCGAGTCAGTCGCTCGCCGACCGCATCGATGATGCGGAAGCGAAGGTCGTCATCACCGCTGACGGTGGCTACCGGCGTGGAGAGGTCTTCGCGCTGAAGCCTGCCGCGGATGAAGCGTGCGACAAGACCGAATCGATCGAGCATGTCGTCGTCGTCAAGCGCGGCGGGAACGATGTCGAGTGGGTGGATGGCCGCGACCACTGGTACCACGAGCTCATGGATGGGACGTCCACCGACTGCCCGGCCGAGCCGATGGAGGCCGAACACCTGCTGTTCTTGCTGTACACGTCGGGGACCACTGGCAAGCCCAAGGGCATCATGCACACGACCGGTGGCTACATCACCCAGGCGACCTATACCCACAAGTACGTCTTCGACTTGCAGCCCGAGACCGATGTGTTCTGGTGCACCGCCGACGTGGGTTGGATCACCGGGCACAGCTACATCGTCTACGGCCCGCTCTCGAACGGATGCACGCAGGTGATGTACGAAGGCGTGCCGAACTACCCCGGCAACGATCGATTCTGGGAGATCGTCGAGAAGTACGGCGTCACGATCTTCTACACCGCTCCGACCGCGATCCGCACCTTCATGAAGTGGGGTGCGGAGGAACCGGACAAGCACGACCTGTCGTCGCTGCGACTGCTCGGCACGGTCGGCGAGCCGATCAACCCCGAAGCGTGGATGTGGTATCACGAGGTGATCGGCAAAGGGAAGTGCCCCATCGTGGACACGTGGTGGCAGACCGAAACGGGCGGCATCATGATCAGCCCACTTCCGGGTGCGACGACCACGAAGCCGGGCTCGGCGACGTTCCCATTGCCGGGTGTGAGTGCTGCGCTCGTCGATGACGAAGCAAACCCCGTTGCTGTCGGCGGTGGCTATCTCACGCTGACGCGACCGTGGCCGGGAATGCTGCGCGGAATCTGGGGCGACCCCGAGCGGTATGTCGACACCTACTGGTCGCGGTTCCCGGATCGCTACTTCGCGGGAGACGGCGCCAAGCTCGACGACGACGGCTACCTGTGGCTGCTCGGGCGCGTCGACGACGTCATGAACGTTTCCGGGCACCGGATCTCCACGACCGAGGTCGAGTCCGCGCTGGTCTCGCACCCCTCGGTCGCCGAGGCAGCAGTCGTCGGCGCGACCGATGCGACGACCGGGCAAGCTGTGTTCGCCTACGTGATCCTTCGTGGCGGGTCCGATGCGGACGAAGCGACGCTGCGCGAGCATGTCGCCGGGGAGATCGGTGCGATCGCGAAACCCAAGCGGATCTTCATCACGCCCGACTTACCGAAGACCCGATCCGGCAAGATCATGCGGCGCTTGCTGCGCGATGTCGCCGAAGGACGCAACATCGGCGACACGACGACGCTTGCCGACTCTTCGATCGTCGAAGAGTTGCAATCGAAGGCCGTCCAGTCGGCAGACGACTAGCGACGCACGAGGTCCACACGGTCAAGCTTCGTCCAGATTTTTCAACGTACGGTCAAGTCGGCGTCAAGCGGTGCCGATGAAGGGGCATGGCCCCGCTCGAAGGTGACGAACGCTCGGAGACCCCGCGTCTCTCGTGGAACTCTGTCGTACCAGCCGCGCCGGGAGCTCCCGACCCTGTCCTGGCCCCGGCCCCTGCCCCGGCTGTCGCCGCTCCTGAGGTGCCGTCGCCGACGCTAGATCGGTCTGCGGCGCCGCTGCAGACCCCGGCACTGCCGTCCATCGATCTGACGCCGTCCCCTGCGCCAGTGATCCCGACGGTTCCTGCCACGACGCCAGTAGCGCCGTCTGTCCCAGCGGCTCCGTCGATTCCAGCGGCTCCGTCAGTGGCGGCCCCGGCCGCGCCAGCTCCGTCGACGCCTGTAGCTCCGTCGGTCCCGACGGTTCCAGCTGCCTCCGTCGTTGCTCCGGTCGCTCCGAGCGAGCCGGTTGTTGCTTCCGTCGTCGAGGTGACAGAGGCCGTCGTATCGGCCCCCGAGCCGACCGTGCCGACAGCGGCTGCCGTCGTTGCCACGGCACCAGAAGTCGAAGCTCAGGTCACGCCGGTGGTTCCTGCGCCCGGGCCGAAGCAGGAGGCGCCGAGTCTGCCGAAGGCGGTTGCCGCGCCGTCCTCGCAGGTCACGAAGGCGACGGCGCCGATCCCGAAGCGCCAGCCCCGAAAGGACCGGTCTGGAAGCATCGCGAAGGTCGGGTTCTTCTTCTTGATCGTCGGAGCGATCGCTTCCGTAGCGGTCATCTTCGGTCGTCCGTATCTGTTTCCGACTGAGTGGCAACAAGATGCACTCGAGTTCGCTGAGCCGATCGAGCGCGCCCGAGGCGTCGACTTCATCGAGCCTGTTCTGTTGACGCCCCAACCGTCGATCGCCCACCGCGAGATGGTGGCAGCGCAGCTGCTCGGCGACCCGGCGGCGAGCCTGCCGATGTGGCGTGCACTCGGCCTGGCAGGGCCCGACTCGACCGACGAGGCCACGCTCAACACGTTGATCTCCGATCAGGCGCCAGTGCTGTACTCGACCGTCGATGGTCAGGTCTACTACGACACCGCGTTCACCCGTTCCGACCGATCCACGCTGATCTCACGGGCCATGGCCACCGCTGCGCTCGACCAGGAGCTCACCTTCTCCGCCGACGCGGCGAACCGCTCGCTCGACGACGCAGCACTCATCGAGGCCCATGTTCGACAGCAAGCAGCGATCATCGCCGAGAACGCCACGACACGCGGTTCGGTGCAGACCACCGACGTCGCGGCGCTCGCATTCCTGCCCTCGGTGCTCGACTACCAACTGACGGCACCCTTGGTGTTCGTTGAGTTGTTGGCCCCGGTCAACGAGGTGGCCCCGAATCCCTTGACCGAGCTGGGCGTCGGCGGGCCGGGTCCGCTGAGGGTCGCACCGCTGCAGCAGATCCCCAGCACCTCGACGGTCGTCGGGGATGCAGACGTCGGAGCCTCGGTGGTCACGGATCGCTCGTTCTGGTACATGTCGTTCGCCAGCCATCTGGATCCCGGTACTGCGTATCGGATGTCCAACGATCTGCAAGCGGCCGGGCTGCAGATGGTCGACGGGCAGAATGGCCGATGCGCTGTCGCCACGTTCGTGACGAACGGCGTCAACGCTGCCCTTCAGACAGATCTGGAGGCATGGGTCGCCGCTACTGCCCCAGAGCTCGGGGCGACGGTGACGGTGCTTCCGGACTCCAGCGTTCAGCTCCGCTCCTGCGATCCGGTCGGGGCGTATGTTTCGAACATCCGGTTCGGTGCTTCGCGCCAACTGATCTCGTGGCGTTCGATCGAGTTGGCAGTCACGAACCTGGTGATCGCAGACGGTGGAACCGATGCGGAGATCGCAGCGGCGGTTGCTGGTGTCGGCTCGTCGCCGGCTGCGCTCGCCGCTGCAGAACTTCCAGCAGGCACGACCCCGACCGAGCTGATCGCCGCTGTCGAGGTGGCAGCAACCGACGTGATCGCAGTCGCCTCAGCGCCAGTCGACCCGGCTGCGGATGGAGCGGCCGAAGGCGAAGGCTGATCAAGCGTTCGGAGCGAGCACCTCGAGCGCGTGTCGATCCAGCGTGATCGGCCCGTCGACCGAGAGCGGCTGAATGCACACGTGATCGGCCCCTGCGTCGTAGTGAGCTTGGATGCCGGCACGCACACGGTCCTCGTCTCCCCAGACCACGACC
>CALIOL010000029.1 GCA_938044705.1 uncultured Ilumatobacter sp.
CGCGATCACGCGTCCGTCGGCTCCAGCGAGCGTCTTCATCTCGACCTTGTCGCCGACGGGCGACCAGTCGACTGCGTTGCCGTCCGTGAAGGTCCAGCCGGTGGTGTCGTGGGTCTCGGTCGTGCTCATGCGCCAACCTTGCCATGCTCGACGGAGCCGCGGCGACGCGCGAGTTCGGTCTCGTTCGTCAGCCTGCTTCGGAGGTGGCGGCGACGACTTCGAACTCGGCTTGATGACCGAGGGACCGGTGGTCGTCGATATCGCAGATGACGAGGTACACACCGGGCTCGTCGAAGGTTGCGACGGTGGTGTCGGAGCCTCCGGGCGCGATGCGTTCGGTCATCGCCAGGCGGCGGCTTTCGCTGGTGAGGATCTCCATCTGGTGTTCGAGTGCGCCTTCGTTGCGCACGCGGAACTCGACGGTGTCGCCGGCCTCGATCGTGATCCGAGCGTCGGCTCGGAATGCGAACTCCACTGCGGTGAGTTCGACCACCGCGTCCACATCGCCGCCCTGGCCGCCGGCATCGTCGGATCCGCACGCCGAGAACATGAGCATCGCCGCTGCGGCCGTGAGCATGGATCTGCAGGCCATGCCGGTGAGCGTAGAGGAGTCGGCTACGCGCCCCGTTGTTTCGTGAGGTCGTGATGCAGGTCCCGGAGGAGGCCGACGAGCTGATCGTGCTGTTCGGGTGTGAGCGTCCCGACGATGGCTCGTTCATTCTCGGCGTGATCGAGGAGCGCTGCGTCGGCGACTCGCTGCCCCTTCTTCGTGAGCGTCACCAGTATCTGGCGGCCGTCGGTCGGGCTCTTGGTCCGTCTCACGAAGCCGCGCTGTTCGAGGCGGTCGATCCGATTGGTCATCGCGCCGGAGGTGATCATCATCGAGTCGAGGAGTTGGCCGGGTGTGAGCTGGTGGGGTTCACCGTTGCGGAGCAACGTCGCAAGCACATCGAACTCCCAGGATTCGAGACCGTGTTGGGAGAACACGGCGTCGAGGCGGGGTCGGATGAGCTTCTCCAGCCTGGCGATCCGTCCGATGATCGCCATGCCGGACACGTCGACGTGGGGTCGTTGACGGGCCCATTGCTCAACGATCTCGTCAACGTGGTCGACCGGCAGCGAGTCGGGCATAGCGCATTGTCTCTTGATGTGAAGATAAATGCAAGATAGAACTATCTTCATGTCAAGAGAAATCTCAACCGCTGCGGTCACTGCTCGAACGGCTGTCACGCCAGCGGTGTGGGGAACGACCTACATCGTGGCGACGGAGTTGCTCCCCGACGGTCGCCCGATGCTCGCCGCCTGTGTCCGGGCACTGCCCGTCGGTGTGGCATTCGTGCTGTGGTCCCGGCTTCTCCCAGCAGGAGTGTGGTGGTGGCGGTCTGCGGTGCTCGGCGTGCTGAATATCGGCGCCTTCTTCGCGCTGCTCTTCGTCGCCGCGTTCCGTTTGCCTGGCGGAGTCGCAGCAACGGCCGGAGCGATCCAACCCCTCGTCGCCGCCGGCATCGCCGCCGTCGTCCTCGGTGAAGTCTTCACCCGTCGCACTGCAGTCGCCGGCACCGCCGGAGTCGTGGGGGTGGCGCTGCTCGTCCTCGGGCCCGACGCGACACTCGATGCGCTCGGCATCGCCGCAGCCATTGCAGGTGCGGTCTGCATGGCGGCCGGCGTCGTGCTCACCAAATACTGGGGGCGCCCGGTCGACCTCGTCACGTTCACCGGATGGCAGCTCACCGCGGGTGGAATCGTGCTACTCCCACTCGTCCTCATCGTCGAAGGACTTCCGGCTTCGATCACCGCAACGCACATCGCCGGGTTCGCCTGGCTCGCCATCGGCGGCACGGGAGCGGCGTACGCCAACTGGTTCGCCGGGATCCAACGGTTGCCGATTGGTGTCGTCAGCTTCCTCGGACTCCTCAGCCCGCTGGTCGCCGCCGTGGCCGGGTGGGCGGTGCTCGACGAGACATTCACCGGTGTTCAGTTCATCGGCGCATCACTCGTCCTCGCGGCCGTCGTCGCGCCCCATGTATCGCCCCGCGTGGGTCAGCCAGTGAGGACGCAGTAGCCGTCGATCTCGGTGAGAAGCGGTGAGGTCGGGTGCGGGGGAGTGGCGTGGCCCAGGTCGCGTGCGCGGACCTCGCCGATCCACTGCGAGTGCTGATACTCGTGGTTGACGACCGCAACGAGCAGGGTGCGCGCGATGACCTCGAGTTGGGCAGGTGCGCCGACGTCGCCGCTGGCGATGTTCCCGACCCGGTACCGGAGGCGTTCCGCGACCGCATCGCGATATGCGCCGAGTCGCTCGATCGACGGGAGCGCGCCGCGGTCGGGCTCGGCGGTCGCGCCGTCCATCAATCCGTCGAGATCCGGATCAGGGCTCGGTTCGGCGGCGGTGAGGTTCCGGACCATGAAGTGGGCCACTGCTGCCTGATGGCCGAGGTGCCAGCCGATCGCGCTCGAGTCGTCGTTCGGGCGCCAGTGGACTTCGTCGGTACCGAGGTCGGTCCACAGTGCGGCTGTGTAGTCGAGCGCCCGTTCGTACTCGCCGAGGAGTTCGGCGATCGACGAGCTCGGGGTGTTGCTCATGCTGGTGCTCCTGATTGGTTGGTGTGTTCGGCGATGTGTGTTGCTGCTCGTTCGGCAGCAGCGAGTGCGCCTTCGATGTGCCCGGCAGCGACCGGCGCGGTCTCGGTCGAGGTCCAGTGAACGCGGCCGCTCAGCGTCGGGCCTTGGAAGACTCGGTGACCGAACGTCGAGTAGTCGGTGATCTCCTCGACGCCGCTCGGCGACGTGAGTGGTTCGGTTCGCCAATCGGTCAGTGTCAGTTCGAGTGGCGTCGCGGCTTCTGGTCCGAACAGCCGCACGAGTTGATCGCGCACGTCGCCGTCGTTCACGGGGCCCGATGATGCAGTCGTGCTCGCGAACCCGAAGAGTGCCGCCGGCTCAGCACCTGGTCCGCTGAGGTCGTGGATCTCGCGCATCGGGCCGCGATGGCTGACGGCCGAACCGGACAGACCGCGTTCGCGCCAGAACGCCGACGCGTAGCGAGCGACGACCTTGGTGATCGCGCCCATCCACACCGGAGTTCGCTCGGCGACCGCGACCAGGTCGCTGGGAAGCGCAGGCTCGAACCTGATCGCTGAGGTGGCAAGTGCCGGCGGGAGCGCGATCACGACATGGTCGGCGTCGAGCTCCTCTGCGCCAGCGTTGCCGTTGGTCTCGACGCCGACCGCCACGCCGGAGGAGTGGACGCGCACGGACTGCACGTGACTGTCCAGACGGACGTCGCTGTGATCGTGCGACTCGAGGCGGTTGTGGAGCGCATCGGTCAGCGAGTCCGCTCCGGTGGAGAATCGGAATGACGCAACGTCGATCGGGTTGCCGTCCAGGCGCACGGCCGCTGCTGGGTCGTCGTACATCGCGTCGCCCACCAGGAAGTGGTCGTGTACGTCGATCCCGAATTCGTCGACGAGCGCGGCCACGCGATGCTCACCAGGCCAGTACCACGAGGCTCCCAGATCGAGGCCGTCACCCTTGCTCGCCAGCCGCCCGCCCGTTCGGCCACGGGCTTCGAGCACCGTCACGCGCACACCTCGCCGGGCCAGCAGATCCGCAGTTCGAAGCCCGCTCACTCCGCCACCGGCGACGATCACGTGGGTTCCGGGCTCGCTCACTTACATCGAACCTATTGACTCGCTGACCCAAACCGTCACGCAGTGAGTTCGGACATCCACCATCTGTCGTTGCCGGTCTGTGAAACTCAGTGTCGTATGAACACCTACTTGCGCACGAGTCCGCTGCCCGTTGCAGTGCCGCCTGTTCGCGAGCACGGATCCTCTGCGCTCGATCGCGTGGTCGACGCCTGGCCTGCTCCGGTTGCCGCGGCCCGCGTGCTCGACCGGTGGGGCATGCCGGTGGACTCATCTGTCACGCCTGCCGCGTGGCCGGCTCCCGACCCCGTCATGCGGTTCGACCTGCCAGCGCCGACACTGGTCCGCAAGGTCGCATCAGCTGACGGGTTCGTCCCGTGGACGGATCTCGTGGAGCCTCGATACGAAGTCACTCCGCCGGATCTGCAATCCGCCTCGGCTGCAGCGCTGACCGCTGCTCCGCCGGTGGTGGCTCCCGCAGCGAACTGGGCAGCACCGATGCCCGCTGCGGCGCCAGCATCCCCGGCATCCCAGGCTGAGCCGACGCGCAACCGCTTCTCGACCCGAGCGAAGCTGGGCATCGCCGCCGCCACCGGCGCAGTCGTCGCTGGTGCCGCGACGCTCGCTGCGATCTTCTAGCGGCCCACCAATCCGCGTCGACGTTCGTTGGCGTGCCGGGGTCGTCGTGCGATGATGCACGCATGCGTTCCGCTCGAAGCCTCCTCGTCGTCTCTGCCCTGCTGCTCGCAGCATGTTCCTCCGGCGGTGACGACGCTGCTTCCGATGACACCGCACCACCGGTCACCGAGGCGCCGACCACAGAGCCGGCAACGACGGAGGCTGATGACGCCGACGATGCAGCTGAGGAGGTCGTCACCACCGAGGCGGCCGAGGCAGAGGCCGAGGCAGAGGACGAGGTAGAGGACGAGGCCGTCGCTGAGCCCGGGGACGACTCGGCCGACGAGCCCTCGGACACCGATCCGCCACTGCTCATCGACGGACCCGCCCAGGTGCGTCCGTCGTGTGCATCGTTGACCCCTGGCGTGAGCGACTTCACGCTCGACGCAGGTGGCGCCGTTCACGACGTCCGGATCTTCGTCCCGCAGTCGATCTCGTCCGACCCGGCGCCGACGGTGCTGAACTGGCACGGTCTCGGATCGAACGGACCGGAGCAGGCCGCATTCAGCGGCTACGAAACGCTCGCCGAGGAGGAGGGTTTCATCGTCGTCCACGCGACCGGCATCGACGCCGGAGATGGCCGCAACTCGTGGGAGCTGTCCGCGTTCGACACCGATGTCCGCGACGACCTCGCATTCGCCGATGCGCTGATCGACACGGTGGTCGCAGACTGGTGTTCCGACCCGACACGCATCTACTCGACCGGCATGTCGAACGGTGGCCTCTTCACCTCCGAGCTGGTGTGCAACCGCTCGACTCGGATCGCCGCCGCTGCCTCCGTTGCGGGAACCACGCACCCCGAGTCGTGCGACCCAGAACGAGCAGTTCCCTACATCTCGTTCCACGGCACCGCTGACGACGTCGTGCCGTTCGATGCCGATGACCCCTCGACACTGCTACCGCCCGAAGGCGTCACCGCACTGATGGACGAGTCGACACCTGGCGAGTTCGCCGAGTTCGCGAGCGACGCAGGCTGCGCACTGGAGCCGACCCGAGTCGAAGAGACCGCTGAAGTGGTCCGCTACGACTACACGGGCTGCGAGGACGGCGCGCCGATGGCGTTCTACGAGATCGTCGGCGGCGGGCACACGTGGCCGGCGTCGCCGTTGGCCGATGTCCTCGCCGACTTCGGGTTCTTCACCCAGGACATCGACGCAACGGCAGATGCCTGGGCCTTCATGTCGCAGTTCTCGCTCTGAGCACCGCCTACGCTCGGACCATGGCGCGCGAGATCCTCGTCCTCAACGGACCGAACCTGAACCTGCTCGGCACTCGTGAGCCTGACGTCTACGGGAGCGACACGCTCGACGACATCGTGGCGAACCTGGAGCGTCTCGCCGACGAGCGCGGGTACGAGGTGCGGGCGATGCAGTCGAATGTCGAAGGCGAACTCGTCGATGCGCTGCACGCCGCCGCGTCCGCCGGGTTGCTCGGCGTGGTCTTCAATCCCGGCGCCTACACCCACACCTCCATCGCGCTTCGTGATGCGATCACGGCCACCGGGCTTCCCGTGGTCGAGACCCACCTGTCGAACGTCCACGCTCGTGAGGAGTTCCGGCACACCTCGATGCTGTCGGCGGTGTGCCTCGGCGTCGTCCTCGGTTTCGGACCGAAGAGCTACCAGCTGGCCCTCGACGCGTTGATGACCCACCTCGACTAGAGCAAGCGTCGGTCAGCGGTGCCAGGGGTGGCGCGCTGCGTGTTCGACCTGGTCGGCCACGATCTGGAACTCTTCGAGGCGCCGCGATCGATAGCCGCCGATGTGCAGGCGTTCGAGTGCCGAGGTGCCGGCGAGTGCGTCGATCGCCGCGGACAACGCGGCGTCGAGCGCCTCGCGGTACTGCTTGAGCTCCCACGACACCACGCACACGACGCCCGGCGTCGGCGTGGTCGTTCCGATCACGGTCAGCTCCGATGTTGCCGGCTCGTGTTCGGTGGCGAGACGCCAGGAGTGGACGTCGATCGCGGCAAGGTCGGCCCGACCGGACGCGACCGCGCAGACCGAGTCTCGATGTGCGCCAGTGAAGATCACGTCGCCGAAGATCGGACCGTCGTCGAGCTGCTCCCGAACGAAGTGACCAAGGCTCCAGTAGCCCGACTGCGAATCGGTGCCGTTGGCAGCCACCGTGGCGCCGGTGAATCTGCGAACCGATTCGTTGGCGGTGCCGTGCCCGATGCCGTCCGCCCCAAGCCGGTCGCAGCGTTGATCAGCGGCGCGAGCGACGAGTACGGAGTAGTACGAGCCCGGCTCGGGGCCGGGGAGTCCGGGTGGCGGCTCGTACACGATCGTTCCCACGACCTCGGTCTCGCCGAGGCCGTCGCGTACCGGGTTCAGCGAGCAGACCTGTCCGAGGATCATCGAC
>CALIOL010000030.1 GCA_938044705.1 uncultured Ilumatobacter sp.
TGTTCACATCGACGAGTAGTTGATCGAGCGAGCTGGGGTCGAGGGACGCGATGTCGACGAAGTGGGTTCGTCGGGGAGAGGCGGTTCCTGCAGCTTCGAGCGCACTCCAGTCTGCCCAGCCGGTCGCGCCGCCGATCACAACGATCTCGTTGCCGCCGTTGGCGTCGTTCGTCAGTCGCCATGCGTCGACTCCGCCGTGCCAGTTGAAGCTGCCGGTCATCGGGGGAGGGGGTGTCGGTGGGGGAGTGCTGCTACCGGTCGATGCGCCGCCGGCCGCCGATTCGGTGCAGGCCGAACCTGCGGCCGGTGAAATCGAGTAACCGTCGGCGTCACCGGTCGTGTCATAGAGGCTCGAAGCCTCTCGCAGGGCGCCGGTCGATACCAATGCTGATTCTTCAGCGAACACTCGGTTCGTCGTGAAGTGCACTGCCTGGGCGGTCTCCAGGGTTTTGAGATCAGTGGCGCACGACGACTCCTCGGCCTGACTCGTGACCGTTCGTACCGCGAAGACGACCACCGTTGCGAGGACGCCGAGGATGACGATGACGATCAGCAGCTCGACAAGCGTGAACCCGTCGTTACGTGGCTTCCCACCTCCTCGCCCTCCCATGCAGCTCCGATCGGCCGGACCGGCGGCGAGCTTGATTCAAGTTTGCGTCAAGCAGGAGGATCGAACGGTGCCGTCAGGCCGAAACCCTCCTGGCTCGGCCCGTTCGCCTCGAGGTGGCGGAGGCGGCGAACGGCATCGCTCAACGACGGGATGTCGCCAGCAGGAATCCACCAGAGGACGTTGATCAACCCCTCGGGCCGCTGGAACCACTCGGAGCGACGACGCAGATAGCTGGCGTGACCGCTCTTGTACATGAAGTGTTTGAGCGCAGCCAGCGACTCCCACACCGACATGTTCGGTGCCCACAGTGGATCCTCGACGTCGGGCACGGCGACGGTGCTGGAGGACCCGCCGTCGTCGGCTTTGAGTCGCCACACGAATCCCGGTGTCGACTCGGCCAAGGCGTTGATCGGATCCAGAGCGAAACGGAACTCAGCCATCTCGTCGCTGTCGAGTGGAGCACGGAACAGCCCGAGGTTGAGCTGAGCCAGGTGGTAGCCGCTCACGTTGTCAGTAGTCGATTGCGGAGAACTCTTGCAGCTTGCGCACCTTGTGGCGAGCGTCGACGAAACGGACGGTGCCGCTGCGGGACCGCATCACGAGGCTCTGCGTGCGAGCCCCGAGCTTGTCGAATCGCACGCCGCGCAACAGCGCTCCATCGGTGAGGCCGGTGGCTGCAAAGAAGCAGTTGTCGCCCGTGATCAGGTCGTTCTGGTCCATTACTCGACCGAGGTCGAAACCGGCCGCTTCCATGTTGGCGCGCTCTTCATCGCTCTGCGGTGCGAATCGCGCCTGCATCTCGCCACCCATGGCCTTGCACGCCGCCGCCGAGATGACGCCTTCGGGCGTGCCACCGATGCCGAACAGCACGTCGACACCAGCATCGGGCCACGCCGTGGCAACCGAGCCGTACACGTCGCCGTCGGTGATCAGCCGGATTCGACAACCCGCAGCTCGGACTTCGGCGATCAGGTCTTTGTGGCGTGGACGGTCGAGAATGACCGCGGTGAGGTCCCGCACTTCTTCGCGTTTGGACTTGGCGATCCACCGAAGGTTCTGACTGGCGCTGGCGGTGATGTCGATCGAGCCGACCGATTCGGGGCCGACGGCGATCTTCTCCATGTAGAACGACGGACCAGGGTCGAGCATCGCCCCGCGATCCGCGACAGCGATGACCGAGAGCGCGTTGGTCTTGCCGTGGGCGGTCAACGTCGTTCCATCGATCGGGTCCACGGCGACGTCGACATGCGGCTCCGAACCGTCACCGACCTCTTCTCCGTTGAACAGCATCGGAGCGTCGTCTTTCTCTCCTTCACCGATGATCACGGTGCCGGTCATCTGCACGGTCGACAGCGAGAGGCGCATTGCCTCGACGGCAGCACCATCTGCCTTTTCCTTCTCGCCGCGACCGACCCAACGCGCAGCTGCGAGGCACGCGGACTCGGTCGCGCGCACCAACTCCATGGCCAGGTTGCGGTCGGGACGCTCGCGGTGCTGTGCTGACATGGTCTCGACCGTAGTCAGCGGCCGGCGGTGACGTGAAAGCTGTCTAGGGTCCTGGTGTGGAACCTCTTGCGTTGTCACTGGTTCGAGCCGGTCGCGATCTCACCGAGCCACGGCTGTCGCCGGATGGCTCGTCTGTTGCGTTCGTCCAGCGTGTTGGTGGCTTCACGTCGATCAACAGCGTTCAGATCGCTGGCGATCTGGTCGAGCGTCAGTTGACGTTTGGGCCGAGTCCAGCTCCTGGGCGTGGGCTCGGCGGTGGGTGCTTCACCTGGGTGAGCTCGCGCGGGACTCGAGCGTCGATCGTGTACGCGGCGACAGACGGGGAACTGTGGTGGCAGGAGGGTCGATCGTTGACCCGACTTACCGATCACGAACGGTCGGCGCGTGCTCCCGCCGTCGCCGAGGCGCAGCCAGATGGTGACGAACTCCAACACGACATCATCGTGTACGCAGTCGACGAGGCCGAGATCTGGTTGTTGGATCTGCGAAGCGGCGAGCACCGTCGGATCGATGACGGTCGCCACGAGTTCTGCTTCGATCCGGCGATCTCGCCGGACGAACGGGTCGTGTCGTGGCAGGGGTGGAGCCCACCGGACATGTCGTGGGACGCGGCGGTTCGTGTCGACCACGACCTGTCCACGGGAGCCTTCTTCGAGTGGCGGCTCGCCGACGGTGCCATTCAGCAGCCGCGTTTCACACCGCACGGCGAGCCGATCCACGTTCATGACGCATCGGGCTGGCTGAACGTGTTCATCGGCGACCGCCCGGTGGTGTCCGAACCGCTCGACCATGCGGGCCCGACCTGGGGGATGGGCAACCGCTCCTACGCAGTCGACGAGGGCGGACAACGCATGGCGTTCGTGCGAAACGAGGCCGGGCACGGCGCGCTGTGCGTCGCCGACCTGGCCACGGGTGAAGTCGAACAGATCGGCAGAGGGGTGCACGGCCACTTGACCTGGCGAGACGATTGCCTGTTCGCGATCCGGTCGGGTGCCAAGACCCCGACACACGTCGTGCTCTACAGCGCGCACACATGGCGTCGCACGGAGTTCGCCCATACACAGCCCGACGTCTGGGATCGATCGCTGCTCCCCGAACCCGAGATCGTCGAGGCCCCGGCTGCCGACGGCACCACGTTGCACGCCCGCCGGTTCGTTGCTGGTGAGGGGCGCATGCTCGCCTGGGTGCACGGTGGTCCGACCGATCAGTGGCAGTGCGATTGGCGGCCGCGGATCCTGTATTGGTTGAGTCGCGGGTGGGACGTGCTGGTGGTGGACCCGCGAGGAACCACGGGACACGGACGCGCCTATCAGCAGGCGTTGCACGGCCAGTGGGGACGGCTCGACGTCGACGACACCGCGGATCTGATCCGCGACGGCCACCGCAACGGGTGGGCCACGCCGGAGTCCACCGTGGTGATCGGAGGATCCTCGGGCGGCCTGACGGTACTCGGCGTGCTCGCTGACCATTCCTCCCTCGTGGCCGGCGGAGTGGCCTCGTATCCGGTCAGCGACCTCAAAGCGCTCACCGAGGTCACCCACCGGTTCGAGGCTCACTACACCGACACGCTCGTCGCTCCGAACGACGGATCGGCGGAGTCCGAAGCAGCGTTCGAGCGGCTGTCGCCGATCCATCGTTGCGAGCGAATCACTGCGCCCCTCTTGATCTTCCATGGCACCGACGACCCCGTTGTTCCGCTCGCTCAGAGCGAGTCATTGGTCGAGACGATGGAGGCCGTCGGTAGCGACGTCGAACTCGTCGTGTTCGACGGCGAAGGCCACGGATTTCGTCAGCCCGAAAACGTCGAGGCCGAGTACGCACGAACCGAGGCGTTTCTCGATGAGGTGCTGAGTCGGCGGCACTGAGCATCCGCCTGCCGGTAGCGTGCGGGGCGTGGCTTTCGTGAACAAGCAAGGCGGCGAGCAGCAGCAGGACAAGGCCGCAAGCGGCCTGCCGATCGACTTCGACCCCAACGACGACGACATCGTCAAGGTCCACTACGACCTGTCGGCGTGGAGTTTCGATCATCGTGCCGAGTTGGCCGAGGCGCTGGCTGGGGCCGGACTCCCGCACTACTGGGACGACGAAGAGCTCGTGGTGCCCGAGGCGGTCGAGGCGGCCACCGATGCCATGTTCGAGCAGCTCGAAGCCGAGCTCGGTCCGTTCCCCGTCGGCCTCGACCCCGACGACGAGTCCGTGGAGTACGGCCTCGACGAATGGAGCGGTACCGACCGCACGACTCTGACCGAGGCACTCGTCGAGGCGGAGATTCCTCACCGATGGATGTCGACCACGCTGTTCGTGGCTGCGGACGCGGAGGAAGATGTCGACGAATTGCTCGACGCGATCGAGGCAGGTGAACTCGGCCCGGTCGACGACGGTGGGGCAAACGAGCCTCCCGAAGGTGTGCTGGGCGACATCTTCCTCGTCGCGAACAAGTTGGCGAAGGATCCGTTCGACGCCAAAGCGCGTCGCCAGGTGATCGAACTCGACGGCGTCATCGACAAGAAGCACCCGCCGTATGCGTTGCCGCCCCGAGTCTGGGCCCAAGCGGTGATCGGGGTCGCAGCGATCGTGGATCGAATTCATGCCGACGCAGATGGCGACAAGGTCGAGGACCAAGACGTCGGTGACGACGGTCATCTCGCGGAGTCCTCCGATGTGATCGGCTTGGCACAGACCCTGCGC
>CALIOL010000031.1 GCA_938044705.1 uncultured Ilumatobacter sp.
ATCGACAAGCTCGAGGCAGTGCGAGAGCGCATCGTGGCCGATCACGGTGTCGAGGTCACGCTGCACGCCGCCGATCTCGCCGAACCGGGAGCGTGCGATCAGCTCGCCGAAGCAGTCGGCGACGTCGACATCTTGATCAACAACGCAGGTGCCATCCCGAGCGGTGACCTGTGGGACGTCGATGAGGCAGCCTGGCGCAAAGGTTGGGACCTCAAGGTCTTCGGGTACATCAGCCTGTGCCGGATCTTCTACGCCAAGATGAAAGAGGCCGGTGCCGGCGTCATCATCAACAACATCGGCAACGGCGGAGAAGTGCTCGACCCGAAATACATCGCTGGCGCGTCAGGCAATGCGAGCTTGATGGCGTTCACCCGCGCACTCGGCGGGTTCAGCCTCGACGATGGCATCAGAGTCGTCGGTGTCAACCCCGGCCCCGTCGACACCGACCGCATCTACAACATGCTCGAGAAGCGCGCAGCGAAGGACCTCGGCGATGCATCCCGCTACATGGAGCTCGCTGCGAACTATCCGCTGTCGCGCCCGGCTCACCGATACGAGGTCTCCGACCTCATCGTGTTCCTGTGCTCCTACCGCTCTGGTTACACCTCGGGCACGATCGTCACCGTCGATGGCGGGATTGCCTCCCGACGCTCGATCATCTGAACATGCGGCTCGGATTCGTTGTTCCTTCGTCGAACACCGTCGTCGAACCCTTGGCTGCCGCAGCAGCTGAGGCGGGCGGGTGGTCTGCGCACTTCTCGCGACTGTCGGTCTTCGATGTCGCACTCGACGAGGCATCGCAATCTCAGTTCGAACGACAACGTCACGTCGAGGCATCGAGACTGCTGGCCGACGCCGACGTCGACGCCATCGTGTGGGGAGGGACCTCCGCGAGTTGGCTCGGGGAAGCTCACGATCGCGACATGTGCGCAGCGGTGTCAGCCGACACCGGGACTCCAGCCACCAGTTGTGTCCTTGCGATGAATGTTCTGCTCGAGCCTCACTCGTCATGTCGGCTCGGCCTCATCACGCCGTACACCGATGATGTGCAGGAACGGATCGTCGGGAACTACGAAGCACTGGGGCACGCCTGCGTCGCATCGGAGAACCTCGGTGGATCGCTGAGCAGCGACTTCGCCGCAATCGAGCCGACCGTCCTCGCCGAACTCGTCCGCAAGGCGAGCGCTGCCAGTCCTGACGTGATCTTCATCATGTGCACGAACCTCCGAGGAGCGGCGGTCGCCGAGTCGCTGACCGCCGAGCTCGGTGTTCTCGTCGTCGACAGCGCGGCCGCCACGATTGCAGCAGCAGTCGGCCTCGCATCCAACGATGGTTGACCTCCCGCTCGCTCGCGTCAGAGGAAGTATCGACGGCTGAGGCGGTGTGCGAGCATGGCGAGATGAGCTCAACGCCGTCTGCTGATCAGCCCGTCACCGTCGTGACGGGAGCGAACTCCGGAATCGGGCGAGCGACCGCGCTGCACCTCGCATCAGTCGGCCACCACGTGGTCGGGACGGTTCGCTCGCTCGACAAAGCCGACAAGCTGCTGGCCAAGGCGAGCGAGACAGGCGTGAGCGTCGATCTCGTCGTGGCCGACGTTGCCGATGAGGCATCGGTCGTCGATGGCTTCGGTCAGATCCTGTCGCGTGCGGGGCGCGTCGATCACCTGGTCAACAACGCAGGCGTCGGAGGGAACGGCGTCGTCGAGGAAACCAGCTCCGAGGAGTACCTCGACGTGATGAACATCAACCTGTGTGGGGTGACTCGCTGCACACAGGCAGTGCTGCCGCAGATGCGTGAGCGAGGAAGTGGCACGATCGTCAACATCACCTCTGTTGCCGGCCGGATCGCCGCACTCGCTCAAGCGCCGTATGTCGCATCGAAGTGGGCACTCGAAGGGGTCAGCGAGCTCCTCGCTCAAGAGGTTGCGCCGTTCGGCATCCGCGTGGCGATCATCGAGCCGGGCGTGACGCAGTCGGCGATCTTCGCCAAGAACGTCGACCTGCCGAACCACACCGGTGCGTATGAGGCGCACTACCGGCGCATGTTCCAGTTCTACGCCGCCGGGATGGCCGGAGCGACGCCTGCGCTCGAGGTCGGCAAGGTCATCGAACACGCGATCACGACAGACGACCCGAAGCTCCGCTACCCGGTCAGCTGGGCGGGTCCGGAGATGGCGGGGCTCCACGACCGGATCGACGACGCCGACTGGATCGGCCTCGGGGCGATCGAAGACGACAACGACTACAACGCCCGGTTCGAGCAGATCTTCGGCGTTGACATCACGACCTGATGGCGACGTGGACGTGCCCGAAGTGCACGCGGGAGTTCGGTGCCGTCGGGCGCAGGCACACGTGCACTCCAGGTCTCTCGGTCGACGAGTTCTTGGCGTCCAGCCCCGCATTCGTCCAGCCGGTCTTCGACGCTGTACGTGATCACCTCGTCGACGTCGACGTTGACGCCGGGGGCGACCTGATCGTCGATCCGCTCGGCACGAAGGTGTTGTTCAAGAACGGACCGACGTTCTGCATCCTCGACGTGAAGACGAAGTGGGTTGCCGTCGGGTTCACGCTGCGACGTCAGCTCGAGACGGGTCGATTGTCGCGCAAGGTCGTCGACTACGGGGGAAAGTTCTTCCACGTGGTCAACGCAGGGGAGGACTTCGGGCAGATCTTCGACGACGAGTTCCGAGGGTGGCTGGCCGAGGCGTACCACCTCCGCAACCCGGACGCCTCCGACGACTTCCGCAGCGGCGTGGCGGGAGCATCAGCTGGCGATCCGATGATGCCCGACGACGTCGATTTCGAGATCGCCCCGCCGCCCTGAGCGACGCGACGATCTGGTCGGTCAATTGATCGGCGGCGGCACGAGCACGATCTTGCCGACATGGCGTTTGGTGAGGAATTCCCGTTGGGCAGCGGCGATCTCGGAGAGCGGGAACGTCGCGGCGACGGTCGGGCGGATCTCGCCGCGCTCGATGTGGCCGACGAGGTCGGTGAAGACCTCGGGCGGTTGGTATGTCGCGCCGAGGAGCGACAGGTCCTTGAGGTACAGCGTGCGAACGTCGAGTTCGACGATCGGTCCCGCGATGGCGCCGGACGTGACGTACCGGCCGCCCGGTCGCAACACGTCCAACAGGTTTGGCCACTGCTCGCCCGCGACGAGGTCGGCGACCACGTCGACGCTGTCGGGTCCGAGCGCGTCGAGCAGATCGGCGTCGCGATCGACGACCACGCTCGCCCCGAGGTCTCGCACCGCAGCAGCCTTCGATGCGCCGCTGACCGCGACGACCTCGGCGCCCCGTCGAACCGCGAGCTGAATCAGGGCAGAGCCGACGCCACCGGATGCTCCGGTGATCAGGAGGCGCTCTGACCCCAGTTCGGCGCGACGCAACATGTTCTCGGCCGTGGAGCTCGCGCAGGGGATCGACCCGAGCTCGATGTCGCTCCACGAGCTGTCGACGGCGATCGCGTTGATCGACGCGACCACGGTGAACTGCGCGAAGCCACCGTCGCGTTCGGCACCAAGCGTCTCGAACGCAAACGGGATGAGCGAGCCGTCTGCGTTTCTGACCGGAGCCATGGTGCGAGCGAGTACCCGTTCACCGATCCGCGAGGGCTCCACCCCAGAACCGACGGCAACGATCTCACCGCAGACGTCCGCCCCCTGGATCCGGGGAAACGTGATCGCCGAACCAGACCATGCGGCGTCGCTCGCCACGACGGAGTCGATGCCGGAGGTGGCGGCATCGCCGTCGGAGGTTCCGGCGTCGACCGCCTTCGAATACCAGCCGATCCGCGTGTTGATGTCGGTGTTGTTGACGCCGGCAGCTCGAACGTTGATCAGCACCTCTCCCGGGCCTGCAGCTGGGACGGGCAC
>CALIOL010000032.1 GCA_938044705.1 uncultured Ilumatobacter sp.
TCGGACCCCTGCTGTCGTACGGTTGCGGGATGGACACTCGCGAAGAGATCATCGACACGTCGACCGACGATGGGGACATGGCGGTGCTGGTCACGCAACCCGCAGAAGCGGGCCGGTGGCCGGTCGTTCTGCTCTTCATCGACGCACCGGGAATCCGGTCGGCAACACACGAGTTCGCGGCGAAGCTCGCTGCGGAGGGATACAAGGTCGTCACCCCCGACCTTCACCATCGACAGGGCCGCTTGCTGAACGCACTCGAGACCGCCCCACCCGAAGGCACCAGCGTTCAGGAGATGGTCTGGGGTTGGATCGCCGCCATGAACGACGACGAAATCCAGCACGACGGTGACCGGGGTCTCGCCGCAGCCGGCGTTGCCGATGACGAACCCCTCGTCACGATCGGATTCTGTCTCGGTGCTCGTGCGGTGTATCGCCGGTTGCGCGCCGACGCCCGAGCCCTCGCCGGGTCGGGATGGCACCCATCGTTCCTCGCAGATGACGAGCCGGACTCACCGCACCTCACGGCGTCATCGCTCGTCGAGCCGCTCCACCTGGCGATCGGCGATGCCGACCAGGTGCAATCGATCGAGATGCACCAACGGTTCCTCGACGCGGTGGAGCCGCTCGATCACGTCACCGTCGAGATCTACGAGGGAGCCGACCACGGCTTTACGTGGCCCGGCTTCCCGAACTACCACGAGGCCGCCGCGACCGGAGCCTGGGCCACCACGACGCGGCTCTTCGCCGACGCCTTCGCCTGAACCCGCAGCGGTCTCAGTCCGTGCGTTCGATCCGAACCTGCACGGCGTCGGCACCAGCCGCGAACGATGCGTGAAGGAGGCGGGCGACCGCTTCGATCGTGACGGCGAGATCTCCTTCGACCTCCGTTGCGAACGGTCCCATGTCCGGTGCAAGCCCCGATTCCTCGAGCGCATCGATCGCAGCAACGACGTGCGGGCCGGGATCGTTCACGTGAAAGGGCTCGACGAGCACCTCGGTTCTGACGGTTGTTTCATCGCTCACGCGCGGCGCTCCAGTGCGTTGAGATAGCTGTAGAGGGTGACGCGGCTCACGCCCATCGCACGAGCGATCCGATCGACCGCGCCACGCAGCAGAAACGCTCCCTGCTCGTCCAGCGTGCGCACCGCCACTTGTTTCTGCGATCGACTCATCGCACCGAGTTCTTCGCCGGCCTCGCGTTCCACCGTCTCGATGAGGCGTTCGAGCGCACCGTGGAGCTCTGCGTTACGCACGTGAGCGATCACGGAACCGTTGCGCTCGATCGGAAACTCGCCGTTGCCGCCGTCAGCGACGAGCTCGCCGCCCAGGAACTCGACGATTGGACGCACGGAACGCAAAAAGTCGACGTCGCTCGCTGCCTGTCCCACACGGTCGACAGTAACCCAATGTCCAAGCACCACGACCCGTTCGTGAACGCCGCGTTGCACACCGTCGAAGCTTCACACTTTGTAAAGCCCCACTGATACTGTCGACACGGTGACCGCGACCGCCCTACGGATCGACAGCGAGCGCCTGAACCGCCGGCTCGACGAGCTCGGCGCGATCGGAGCGATCGACGGAACGCTCGGCTGCGCCCGCCTTGCGCTCACCGACGAGGATCGCGCCGGGCGCGACCTCGTGCGAACCTGGATGGAAGAACTCGGTCTCGAGATTTCGATCGACGGCATCGGCAACGCGATTGCGACGATGCCCGGCTTCGATCCTGCGCTGGCGCCCGTCATGACCGGGTCACACATCGACACCGTTGCCACCGGCGGCCGCTATGACGGCAACCTCGGCGTGCTGGCAGGGCTCGAGGTCATCGAAACGGTCATGGCCTCCGGCACCTCGCTCGATCGGCCCCTCGCAGTCGGCTGGTTCACCGACGAAGAGGGCGCACGCTTCCCGCCCGACATGCTCGGCAGCCTCGTCTACGTCGGCGGCATGCCACTCGAACAGGCACTCGAAATCGAAGACCGAGCCGGAATCTCGATCGGGTCCGAGCTCGATCGCATCGGCTATCGCGGCGCGGCGCCCACACCCGGCCGCGTTCCGCACGCGTTCGTGGAACTGCACATCGAGCAGGGTCCCGTGCTCGAAGACGAGGGCATCACCATCGGCGTGGTCGAAGGAGTTCAGGGAATCTCCTGGACCGAAGTGACCCTCACGGGCCAGTCATGCCACGCAGGCACCACGCCGATGCGCCTGCGCCACGACCCTGGGGTCGTTGCGTCGGACATCAACCTGTTCGTCCGCAGCCTGACGTCGGAACTCGGTGGTGCCCAAGTCGCGACCGTCGGCTCGTTGACCTTGCACCCCAACCTCGTCAACGTCGTGCCGTCCACCGCGGTGATGACCGTCGACCTGCGCAACACCGACGACGAGGTCCTCCATCAGGCCGAGACCCGCTTCCGCGGTCACCTCGCCCAGGTCGCCGAGGTCGAAGGCGTCAGCGTCGAAACACGCGTCCTCGCACGCTTCGAACCGGTCGAGTTCGATGCCCGAGTCATCGACATCGTGGAAGCAGCCGCCACCGAAGCGGGCCTGTCGACTCGGCGCATGCCATCTGGCGCCGGCCACGACG
>CALIOL010000033.1 GCA_938044705.1 uncultured Ilumatobacter sp.
CTCGCCGTCGCGGGCAACGACACGACCCGCACCGCGATCAGCCACGGCATGAACCTGCTGTCGCAGTTCCCCGAGCAGCGCGCAATCTGGCAGAACGACGTGGACGGTGTGACAGCGACCGCCGTCGAGGAGATCGTGCGGTACTCGGCGCCCGTCACGTTCATGCGGCGAACGCTGACGACCGATCTCACGATGTCCGGGCATGACTTCGTCGAAGGCGACAAGGTGGTCATGCTCTACGGCTCGGCGAATCGGGACCCCTCGGTCTTCGAAGATCCCGAGCGGTTCGACGTCACCCGCAACCCGAACCCGCACCTCGGGTTCGGCGGACCCGGCCCGCACTTCTGCCTCGGCGCCAACCTGGCGCGACGCGAGCTTGCCGTCGTGTTCCGGGACCTCTTCGCACGACTTCCCGACATCGAAGTCGCTGGCGAGGTCGTGCCGCTCGACGTGGCGGGCATTCCGCTCGTGACCGGAATCAAGCATCTGCCGGTGCGGTTCACGCCGACGGCGCCGGTCGGCGCAGCTTGACCGACCGCCGCGCGGTCATCGCGAAGCCAGCTTCGACGTGGCCGATCGTCGCGGTCGGCACGATGTGCAGCGCGTTTCCGGTCTTCTTGACCGGAGCGCTCGGCGTGCAACTGACGGATGAGGTCGGACTGTCTGCGACGCAGATCGGACTCGCAATGGGAGCTTCGTTCACCGTCGCCGCGTTGCTGTCCGCTCCGATGGGCAGAGTTGCGGAGCGGCTCGGCCCGCGCCGCGGATTCACCGTCGGCCTGACGCTGACCGCGGCATCGATGCTCGCCACAGCATCGTTCGCCCGGAGCTTCTGGCAGTTCTGCCTGATCCTCGGAGTGGCCGGGATGGCCAACGCGCTCAACCAGCCGTCGGCGAACCTGATGCTGACCACTCACATCAGCGCGGACCGACTCGGATTCGCACTCGCCACGAAGCAGTCCGGGATGCCGGCAGCTGCGCTGCTCGGGGGAGTGGCCGTGCCTGCGGTCGCGTTGACGGTCGGGTGGCAGTGGGCGTACGTGGCTGGTGCGGCGCTCGCAGTGGGCGCGATCGCGCTCTTCCCAGCTGACGTTGGTGGCCGTTCGTCGCGCCACGTCGAGACGAACGAGTCGGGGGGCGCACGTTCCGCCCGGCCCGATCTCGGAGTGCCACTGCTCGTCTTGTACGCCACCGTGGGCATGCTGGGTGCAACCAACGCTGGTGCGATGGTCGGCTTCATCACCAGCGGTGCCGAAGCCTCCGGACTCGCGCCTGGGGTCGCTGGCCTCGTGCTCAGTCTGGGCTCGCTCGTCGGTGTGGCCAGCCGGCTGTTTCAAGGCTGGCAGGTCGATCGCAAAGGCATCCTCCCGATCCAGCGGCTCGTCTGGCTCTACGGCCTCGGCGCCCTCGGTGTGCTCGGGTTGGCTGTCGATGTGCCCCTGACCTACCTGCTGGCGCCGCTTCCCGCATTCGCGTTCGGGTGGGCGTGGCCGGGCCTGTTCAACCTGTCGGTCATTCGGAACAACCCATCGGCACCCGCAGCGGCGACGGGCATCAGCCAAGTCGGCGTGTTCGTCGGTGCCGCGCTGGGGCCTGCCCTCGGTGGTCTCATCATCGACAACGGCAGCTACCGGGCACTGTGGTTGTTCGGCGCGGTGACGCTCTTCATCGGTTCGCTCCTCGCGGTCTACCTCCGCTCGCGAATTCGTGCGGCCCGAGAGGCCACCGACGCCGTACGAGTGTGACCGACGGTCGGGCATGAACTCGCTCGCTCCGTGGTTGAACAGTGGGAACGACACAACGAGAGGAACGCAATGAAGCTGCCGTGGAAGCGAACGACCAACCCGAATGATGCTGACCTTCGCGAGCGTCTCACGCCAGAGCAGTATCGCGTGACCCAGAAGAGCGGAACCGAGCGTGCGTTCAGCGGGAAGTACCACGACACGAAGGACGCCGGCATCTATCGATGCGTCGTCTGCGACGTCGAGCTCTTCGACAGCGAATCCAAGTACGACTCGGGAACCGGTTGGCCGTCGTTCTACGACGAAGTGTCAACGCGCCCCGTGACGAGAGTGAAGGACCGGTCGTTCGGCATCACCAGGATCGAGGCGCGATGTGGGACGTGCGATGCTCACCTCGGTCATGTCTTCCCCGACGGTCCGGCGCCAACAGGGGATCGCTACTGCATGAACTCGGCGTCGTTGCGATTGGACCGCGGCGCGGCTGAGCCCGACGCGTGACTCGCTCAGCTGACCGAACGAGTTCCCCGCGAACGGTTCCGACCGTGGTCGTGTCTCGACGTGCGCGACCCGATCGTGAGCACGAGTTCGAACGGTGGATTCAACGGTTGCACGCAGCGGCTCACGAAGCGCCTGGACACCTTCGTTCCGACGTTCGTGCGCCGAACGAGCGTCACCCCGAAGAGTGGACGATCGTCTATCAGTTCGACAGCGTCGAATCTCGTGAGGCGTGGATCAATTCGCCGGCGCGGACGGCGCTGCTCGAGGACGGGCGCGACCTCGTCGACGGTGTGGCGACCGAGCAGGTGCTCGCGATGGCTCACGTTCCCGAGCCGGTCACGGCGGTTGCCTCGTTCCGGTTGGGTCCGCACAGTCAGAAGCGATTCGCGACATTCGTCGCAGACGTGCGCGCCGCGCTCGCGTCGTTCGACGGCTACCTCGACAGCCAGGTCTTCGAGCCGGTCGAAGGAGTCCAAGAGGACACGGTGATCGCGTTCTCGTTCGAATCGAGAGCAGATCTGGACGCCTGGCTGAACTCCTCCGAGCGCACCCAACTGCTGGAAACCATCGAGCCTCACGTTGACGGCGAACGCGTGATCAATGTCGTCGACGACCTGGCGGGCAGCATGGGCCACAGTTTCGGGGGCTGGTTTCGCGGCGTGGGCGACGAGCGTCCGGTGAGGCGTTGGAAGCAAGCGTCGATCATCTTGTTGGCGCTCTTCCCGACCGCGCTGACCCTGGCGCTGCTTCGCGGGTGGCTGCTCCCCGACCTGCCACTGGTGCCGACGGTGCTCGTGAGCAACGTCATCGGGATCGTGGTGCTGACGTGGTTCCTGATGCCGACGCTGACGCGAGTCTTCGACGCATGGCTTCGACGATGACGTCGGCGGACCGACTCAGCCGATCTCGGGCTGCGTGCCGGTCTGGCGATGGAAGGTCAGGGAGTCCCAGCAGTCGAGGCGCCGTGTCACCGCACCGTCGCGAACGCTGATCCACATCACGCCGGGAATGTCGATACGCGTGTCGTCGACGTCTGCTCCGAATCGATACCGCACGATCACCTCGTGGCCGTCACGTCCGTCGCCGACCAAGGAACCGACCGAGGTCTCGGTGACCTGGTAGCGCCGGTTCGGGAACATCGCGAAGAAGCCGGGGAGACGACGCGCGTACTCCTCTCGTCCGACACAGCCCGAGCCGAGTTCCGCATGGTGTTCGTTTCGGAAGTCGTCGCTGACCAGTGCAGTGACGTGTGCAGGCTCCGAACCTCCGAGGGCCGCGACGTAGTCGAGCGCGATCGCGAGGTCCGCCTTCTCGGTTTCGTCGCTGACGGTCATCCCCATTTGGCGCGAACGGTCTCGTAGACCGCTTGGTCGAACGAGAACTCGACCAAGTTGCCGTCGGGGTCTTCGAGCATGCAGATGTAGCCGATCGGGTCGGGCATCATCTTCGCTGGCATGCCGAGGCAGCCGTCCTCCGCAGCGCGTGCTGCGATTGCATCGACATCTTCCTTGGTCGGAAGTTCGATGCCGATGTGGTTGAACGGCGCCATCTTTGCGAGCGGTGCACCCGCGAAGGGGTCGCTCCCTTCGAAGAACTGGGCGAGCACGAGGATGAACGGAAACTCCTTCTGATCGGAGTGGCCGAGCCACGCTCCGTATCCCTGTTCGTCTTCGCGCCGGTCGAGGAGTTCGAGGTTCGTGTACCGCTGGTAGAAGGCGATCGTGGCGTCGATGTCTTTGACTCGGAGTGCGATGTGAGTCCATCGGGCCGAGGTGGGACGCAGCTCGTGGGTGGCCTCGCCGTCCGAGATCTCGGTCGTGTCGCTCATCGATGGAACCGTAGCAAAGGTCTGATGGTCTGACCAACAGTGGATCGTGGGGCAGTCGGAGTGAGCTGAGCGAGAAACGGTCTGGGCTAGCATGGTGGTCCGATGGTCTGACCGGCCGTTCGAGGAGTAGCCGACGCAATGACCGACGCAATGACCGAGACCGATTCCGACCATCGCGGCGCTGAGGCGGCCATGGACTTTGCGCCCATCACGCGAGAGACCCTCAGCGCGCAGATCAGAGATCGGCTGCTCGAGCGGATCACGTCGGGAGCGCTGGAGCCGGGAGCGCGGGTCCCGTCGGAACGGTCGCTGTCCGAGCAATTCGGTGTTGCTCGCACCTCGGTTCGCGAAGCAATGCAGGGACTGCTGTCCCTCGGCGTCGTCGTGCGGCGCGGTAACCGCTCCTATGTGGCCGAGCGGCTTCCCGACGTTTCGTTCGACCAGGTCGACGACCGCAAGCAGTTCGTCCAGCAGCTCTTCGAGACCCGTCGCCTCCTCGAAGTGCCGATGATCGAGTTGGCAGCGATTCGCGCCACCGATGACGAACGTCGCGAGATCTCCGAGCTCGCCGACGGGTTCAGCGCCGACATGACCCTCGCGGCGTTTCGCGAACTCGACCGGCAGTTCCACACAGCGTTGTCGAGTGCATGTGGCAACCCACTGCTCGTCGAGGTGTACGGCAAGGTGATGGCTCGCCTGTTCCGCTCCGAAGGTCTGGAGTCGTTGCTGTCCGACGAAGCCAACAGTGCCGAGGTGGACAAGATCGTCGGCGACGCCGCAGAACAGCACGGGCGCCTGGCCGCAGCCGTTGCCGACGGTGACGTGGAGCAGGCAGCCGCCGAGGGCGTGGCGCATCTGCAAGCGGTCGAGCGCAGCCTCATCGACCGCCTGGTCTGACGGCGAGAAAGCGGCCTCGGCGACGCATCATGAACAGGCCATCGCCGGAGTTCGACGTGGTGATCGTCGGCAGCTTGAACCTCGACCTCGTCGTGCGTGCCCCGAGACAGCCGAGCGGCGGAGAGACGATCAGTGGCTCGCACTATGCCGAGTACGCCGGCGGCAAAGGACTCAATCAAGCGGTGGCGGCAGCCAGGTCGGGGGCGTCGGTCGCCCTCGTCGGCAACGTCGGCGATGATGACGCCGGGGTCCGATTGCGCTCGATCGTTCGAGACGAAGGCATCGACGACACCTGCTTGCGGACGATCGATGGCGTCGCCACGGGGCGAGCATTGATCACCGTCGACGATGCTGGTGAGAACTCGATCATCATCGTGGCAGGAGCCAATGCCGAGCCAGCGTCTGCTGAGATCCCCTCGGGGCGAGTCGTCCTCGCACAACTGGAGACCACGCTCGAAGGCGTGGCCGCCGCGTTCGCCCGGGCTCGCAGCGATGGTGCGGTCACGGTCCTGAACCCGGCGCCGGCGATCGAGTTGACCGACGATCTGCTCGGGCTCTGTGACGTACTGATTCCCAACGAGCACGAGGTCGATCTGCTCGGTGGGCGACGACATGTTGCCGAGCGCGTCGACCAGCTCATCGTCACGCTTGGTGCAGCCGGTGCCGATCACATCGAGGCGGGCGTCACGACGCGGGTGGGTCCGTTCGTCGTCGACGTCGTCGACACGACGGGCGCGGGAGACGCGTTCTGCGGTGCGTTCAGCAGCCGACTCGCGGCAGGCGACGACCTGGCCGATGCGTTGCGCTACGCGTCCGCTGCAGGTGCGCTCGCGACGACCGCACCGGGTGCGGTGCCGTCGCAGCCGCACCGCAACGACGTGGAACGACTACTCGATCGTCCAGCCGTCGGGTAGCTGCCACTCGCCGATCAGCTGGTGCGTGTCGGGATCCTGCTCGGCGCCTTCGGGGTGACTCCAGAGCATCAGCTGGTTGCCCCACGGATCGAGGAAGGAGCAGTTCGCTCCACCGAACTCGGTCCAGAAGTGGTTCCGCCAGAGTTCGGTCGCGCCGTGGGCTGCCGCGCGCTCCAGGATTGCGTCGAAGGAATCGTCGTCGCTCACGAGAATCCATGCGCGGGTCCCTCTGCCGGGTCCGATCTCGTGAGGCGTGGGCGCGGCACTGTCGGGGTGCGGCCGCATGTTCGCCGCGTTCGAGATGCCCATGTGGAGGTTGCCGGTCGGGCCTTGGGTGCCGTCGTCGGTCTTGAAATTCTGACCGGGGATGATCCGATGGAACACCCCGGGGATTCGCTCTTCGACTTCCCACCCGAAGACTTCGGAATAGAACGTGTTGGCAGCGTCGACGTCGGTGACGGGAAAGTCGACGAAGACGAGGGCGTTCGGGTAGGTCATGGCGCTCCTGGCGATGGTCGGTCAGACCGGGGCGGTCTGATGGTCTGACCATACCATTCTGTGGTTCGTCGAGCCTCCGCTTGACACGAGGAGGGGGACAGGGTTTATGGTCAGACCATCAGACCGAACGTGTCGGGTCGACCGTCTCGTTCCCAACGCCAGGGGCCTTCGATGATCACCGGGATGAATCATGCTGTGCTGTACGTGCGAGACGCGCGGCGACAGCAGCAGTTCTACGAGGACGTGTTGGGGTTCACGACGATTGTCGCGCACCCCGAGGGAGCGTTCGCCTTCATGCGAGCACCTGGGTCACCCAACCATCACGACCTCGCATGCTTCACCATCGGCGCAGGCGCCGGGGCGACCACGGCAGGTCGCGACCAGGTCGGGCTCTATCACCTTGCGTGGGAAGTCTCGACGCTCGGCGACCTGGTGGAACACGAGCGCCGCCTCACCGAGGCCGGAGCGCTCAAGGGGTCGTCTGATCATGGGGTCAACAAGAGCTTGTACGCGGTCGACCCCGACGGGATCGAGTTCGAAGTGATGTGGCTCACCCCGCCCGAATTGTGGGGCGACGAGGAGCATCAAGCAATCATCCGGCCACTCGACCTCGCCGCCGACATCGCGAAGTACGGCGCTGACCGCGCATCGACGACGCATGTGCCCGCCATTTCGCAGGAAGCCTCTTCATGACCGCCATCGACGCCCAACCGTTCGCCGACAAGTACTGCTACTTCTTCGATGACGACGCGTTCGAAGCAACGACGCGGCCGGGCTTTCGCCGCCGTGTGATCACCGGAGACAAGTTGCAGCTCTGCTTCTGGCGTATCGCTGGAGGAGCGACTGGCTCCTACATGCACCACCACGAAGAGCACGAACAGCTCGGCATCGTGATGCGTGGAGCACTCGACTTCCGGATCGGCGACGTCGATGACGAGACCCGCACGGTCCTCAGCGCCGGTGAGATCTATCTGGCTCCGCAACAGGTGTGGCATGGCGACTCCGTCTTCGTCGGTGACGACGAGTTCGACGAGTGCTGGATCCTCGATGTGTTCAGCCCACCGCGAGACGACCTGCGTGAGGCGCAAGCTGAACCGACCGTCACGCGCTCCGACGATGCTGCACAAGCGGCGGGCGACAAGGGCGACGCATGAGTGACGAGACGGTTGCCGACTGGCGTCTCGCTGTCGACATCGGCGGCACGTTCACCGATGTGGTGCTGCTCGACGCGACATCGGGTGACGTCGTCGTCGACAAGACGTTGACCACTCCGTCCAACCCGCTCGACGGCGTGCGCACCGGCGTCGGGCAACTGCTCAGCCGAGCGGGCCTCGAGCCAGCCGACGTGACCGCGCCGATCGTTCACGCGACCACGCTGATCACGAATGCGCTGATCGAAGGGAAGACCGGTCGCGCCGGTCTGGTCACCACGCAAGGCTTCGGTGACACGCTGCTCATCCGCGACGAACATCGCTACGACATGTACGACCTGCAGATCGAGTTCCCGGCTCCGCCGGTCCCTCGCGATCGCACCGTCGAGATCGCCGAGCGCACGTCTGCTCAAGGCAACGTCGTGCTCGCACCAAGCGTCGAGGACATGGCCTCGATTGCCGACCAGCTCCGAGCCATGGAGGTCGAATCCGTCGGCATCTGCCTCTTGAACGCCTACGTGGACGGCACCAACGAGCGGACCCTTGCTGCCTTCCTCGAACGCGAACTCGGCGTGCCGGTCTGCGTGTCGTCCGACGTGTCGCCCCAGATCCGGGAGTACCCGCGGATGGTCACCACAGCGTGCAACGCCGCGACGATGCCGGTGATCGGGCCGTACCTCGACGAGCTCCAGAAGTGGCTGTCCGGTGAAGGCTTCGGTGGCTCCGTGCTGATGATGTTGTCGAACGGCGGCGTCGTCTCGGCTGACGATGCAGCACGTGTCCCGATCCGCCTGGTGGAGAGTGGACCCGCCGCCGGCGCGCTCGCCGGAACGTGGTTCGCCGAACGTCTCGGTGAGGACCGCCTGCTGTGCTTCGACATGGGCGGCACGACCGCCAAGGCCTGCCTCATCGACGGCGGGGAACCGGAACTCACGAACGTCTTCGAAGTCGCCCGTGCGTATCGATTCAAGAAGGGGTCGGGCTTCCCGGTCTCGGTGCCATCGGTCGACCTCGTCGAGATCGGCGCCGGTGGCGGTTCGCTCGCGTGGGTCGACCAGTTCGGACTCCTCAAGGTCGGGCCGGAGTCGGCCGGCGCAGAGCCGGGCCCAGCGTCCTACGGCCGCGGGGGAACCGTGCCTGCGGTGACCGATGCGGACGTGGTGCTCGGGTTGCTCGACCCCGCAGCGTTCCTCGGCGGGGACATGCCGCTCGACGCGGACGCTGCCGAGCGTGCCGCAGCAGGCGTCGGTGACTCGCTCGACCTCGATGCGGTGAGCGTTGCGGCGGGCATCCACGAGATCGTCAATCAGAACATGGCTGCGGCTGCACGGATGCACGCAGTCGAGCAGGGTGTCGACCTGCGCGGCGTCTCGATGATCGCATTCGGTGGAGCGGGCCCGGTTCACGCATGCGGTGTCGCCGAGCTCCTCGAGTCCGATCGCGTGATCTTCCCGGTCAACGCCAGCGTCCTCTCCGCATTCGGCACGCTCGTTTCCCCGGTACGGATCGACCTTGCTCGATCGATGCCGCGGCGTCTCGACGCGATCGACCCCACGGAGCGGACGGCGCTCCTCGACGACTTGCGGACTGAAGGTCGGCGTGTGCTGGCGGCAGCGGGATCATCGGCTGATGACGTTCGCTTCCGGTACGGGCTCGACTGTCGGTACTCCGGGCAGGGCAACGAAGTCACCGTTTGGGTCGGTGAAGGCGAGGAGTGGCCCGTCGACGAAGCCGCAGTGCTCGACGCGTTCGAATCCGAATACAAGCGGATCTTCGGGCTTGCCATCCCCGACGTGGCGGTCGAGATCGTCACGTGGCGCCTCGCGGTCTCCGCCGATGCCGAGCGAGTGTCGCCCGAGCCCGTCCCTACAGGGTCCGGAGCGGAGCCCTTCGCGCGCCGCCCGATGGTGTTCGGTCGTGGCATGGAGCCGATCGACGCACCGGTCTACAAACGCAACGAACTCGCTGGCGGAGCCACGTTCAGCGGACCCGCCGTTGTCGAAGAACGCGAGACCACCGCGGTCATCCGACCCGGCTGGAATGTCGAAGTCGGCCCCGACGGCAGCCTCCTTGCCACTCGGGCCGCTACCTGACGGAGAGAACAGCATGACCATCACAGAAGAACGTTCGGCTTCCTCCGAGGGATTCGATCCGATCGAACTCGAGATCTGTTGGCAGAGCCTGATCGCGACCGTCAACGAGCAAGCCAAGGCACTTCAACGCTCGGCGTTCAGCCCGATCGTGCGCGAAGCAGGTGACCTCGCGAACGCGGTCTTCGACCGCCGAGGCCGGATGGTCGCACAAGCGGTGACCGGCACGCCTGGCCACATCAACTCACTGGCGATCGCCGTTGCGAACATCTTGGAGGAGTATCCGCTCGACTCCCTGGCCGAGGGCGATGTCCTCATCACCAACGACCCCTACAAGACCGCGGGGCAGTTGCTGGACGTCACCGTCCTGGTGCCGGTGTGGCGCAAAGGCCAGATCATCGCGCTGTTCGGCTCGACCATCCACCACACCGATGTCGGTGGCTACGGCATCGGAGCCGGCGGCCGTGACGTGTTCGAGGAAGGTCTGTGGATTCCGATCGTCAAGTTGATGAAGGCGGGGGAACGCAACGACGACGTCTGGAAGTTCATCCTGTCGAACGTGCGTCAACCCGATCACATGGCCGGCGACCTGCACGCTCAGATGGCGTCGGGGCAGATCGGAGCGCAGCGGCTGCTCGCACTCTGCGATCTGAACGGCTTCGACGACATCGAGGCCCTTGCCGACGAGATCATCACCCGGTCAGAAGATGCCACGCGCAAGGGCATCCGCGAATTGGAGTCCGGTCGCTACGAGTCCGAAGCGCTGCTCGACCTCGCCGACGGCAGCGAGATCCTCATCAAGTGCGCGCTCATCGTGGATGCGGACGCCGGTTCGATCACCGTCGACTACACGGGCTCGGCCGACGCCAGTCGATGGGGCATCAACGTCGTCAAGAACTACAGCCACGCGTACACGACCTTCGTGGTGCGTTCGGTGCTCAGCCCCGACATCCCGAACAACGCGGGCAGCCTCGCTCCGATCGAGATGATCGCGCCGGAAGGGTCGATTCTCAACGCCGTGTCGCCGCAACCGTGTACCGCTCGCCACGTGGTCGGGATGTTCCTCCCCAACGCGTTGCTGAAAGCACTCGCGCAGGTTCGCCCCGATGGTGCGATGGCCGAAGGTTCGGGCGCGGTCTGGACCATGCAGGTCAGTGGGAACCACGATGACGGCAGCCCGTTCATCACGGCGATGTTCACCTACGCCGGCGGTGTCGGTGGTCGTGCGACCAAGCCCGGACTCGATGCATGCTCGTATCCGACGGGGGTCGCGGCGGTGCCGATCGAAGTCGTCGAAGCGTCGGCGCCGATCCGGTTCAACGCCAAGGCGCTGCGCAAGGACTCGGGAGGATTGGGTGCCCAGACCGGCGGTTTGGGACAGACCATCGAGTTCGAAGTGGACACGACGCGCGAGTGGCAGCTCAACGCCGTGACCAGCCGCCTCGCCGAGGCGCCCCAGGGCATCTTCGGGGGTGAGCCGGGAGCCGCTGGTTCGTTCAGCGTCAACGGCGAGAGCGTGAAGACACAGGAACGCATCACGCTGCAACCCGGTGACAAGGTGCGACTCGACCTTCCCGGTGGCGGCGGATACGGAGCCGTGTCCAGCTGATGACCGCTCGACCCACCCTTGCGGCTCAGTGGGCAGCGTCGGTGGCGTCGCGTCCTGCGGCTCCGTTCCTCATCTTCGAACGGGGCGACCGCATCACGGTGTCGTGGACCTACGGCGAATTCGATGATCTGGTCGAACGCGTCGGCGCTCGCTTGGCATCGCTCGGTGTCGGACGCGAACGCGGGGTCCATCTGGCGTTGCGCAACTCGCCAGCGTTCGTGGCTGCGTGGATCGCCACGATCCGCCTGGGTTCGTACATCGTCCCGTCGGACCCGATGGCCACCGCGCCGGAGCTCCGAGAGCACATCGAGCGCACGAACCCTGCGGTGACCGTGATCGCCAAGCATCGGCGGCGCGTCGGTGAGTCGGCCATCGACGGAGCGGACGCACCGTTCTTGATCGGTGTCGACGAGGACGACCC
>CALIOL010000034.1 GCA_938044705.1 uncultured Ilumatobacter sp.
CATCCTTTTGTTCGGGGTATGACCCCATGGTGAATGATCACCCTCGAGCGAAGTGTCACTGCCTTTACAGTACGTCTGTGTCTTGCGACACGCATCTCTCCCGATCCGCATAAACAGGGCGAAGATCGGGGTACTAGTGTCGTTATGGCCGACGAACGGCCACTTCAACCGGGGAATGACAACTATGGAAACGTGGATTACCGATACGCGGATCAGCGAACGGTTCACGTGGTACACCCGAGCCAACGCCGACGAGGTTGGCCCCGACCCATTCAGCCCATTGGGATGGAGCCTGGGCTGGGTCAAAGGTTGTGTACCCGGCGTAGCCCAGGGCTTTATCGACTTCGGTGTCTTGGATGCTTCAGAGTTTGCGCTTGATCCGCCTGAAGTATTCGGAAACTGGGGCGGCTACTTCTACAACCAGCTGTCCTTGCCTCGCGTGATGGGTGTTCGCATGCCTGGAGCGAGCCCCGAAGCCATCGATCTCGCGTACTTCGGTGACCATCCCGGAGTGCCGCCGTACACGCCGCACCCGGAGGACGAGAACGAAGCGCGCAGCGCACGTCTTGCAGAGACGATGGGGTGGGCGATGAGCACCACCGACTTCCCTGCGCAGGAAGCGTCGTCGAAGCGTGCGATGCAGCTCGTCGCCGAGCGCCCTGACCTGAGCGCGCTGTCCGATGCCGAGTTGGTGGCACGGGCCCGCACGATCGCAGGCCCGGAACTCGAAGAAGCGTGGACCTCGTACTGCCAGTCAGCACTCGGTGCATCGCTGGGGCCCGGTGCGGTCCAGGCGATCTGCGAAGCGATCGGGAGGGGACCCGACGCGGTGAAGGTGATGACTGCGGTCGGCAACATCGAGTCGGCCGATGCCGGGGTCGTCATGTGGGATCTCTCGCGAACGGTGAAGAACTCCGCCTCGTTGATGGCCGCGTTCGACGCCGGGGTCGACGGCCTGCTCGACCGTCTCGCAGCATCCGACGACGCAGACTCGACAGCATTCCTCCAACAGTGGGCCAAGATGATCGCGGTGCACGGCCACCGCGGCCCCAATGAGTGGGATCTTCATGCGCATTCGTGGACGACACTTCCGTCGATGCCGCTTGGCATGCTCGAGCGCTTGCGACATCAGGACGACTCCAAGTCGCCTGCCGAGGCACACGCCCGAGGCGCGGCTGAACGTGAGCGACTCACCCCGGAGCTGCTCGCGATCGTCGAAGGCGATCCCGAAGCTCACGGTGGCTTGCAGGCCGGCATCGCTTCTGCAGCGGTGTTCTATGGGATGCGCGAGATGGGCAAGAACGCGTGCATTCGTCTGATCCACGAGGCGAAGTTGGCCCTGATGGAGTTGGGCCGACGCCACGTCGAAGCCGGCGTGCTCGATGACGCTCAACAGGTGTTCATGCTGCTCGACGACGAGGTCGACGGGTTCCTGGCGGACCCTGGCTCGATGGCAGCGACCATTCGCGATCGCGATGAGACGTTCGGCGTGCTCGCAACGCTCGAGCCGCCGTACATCATCAAGCTCGAAGAAGGCGTCCCACCGATCTCGTCGTGGCCGGCGCGAGGAGCGGACACCGGTTCGACGCTCGCTGGCGTCGGCGACGTGTTGCAGGGTGCAATGGGCTCTCCGGGCGTTGTTTCCGGCACCGCCCGCGTCGTGCTCGACCCATCGGATCCCGGCGCGATCGGCCCCGGCGACATCATGGTCGCTCCAACCACCGACCCGTCATGGGTGCCGCTGTTTCTCGCTGCGGAAGGCGTGGTCGTCAACGTCGGAGCCGTCGCGAGTCATGCAGCGATCATGTGTCGCGAGCTGGGTTTGCCGTGCGCCGTGTCGGTCATCGACGCGACCAAGCGGATCCCTGACGGTGCGACGATCGAGATCGACGGTTCGACGGGCACCGTCACCATCGTCGCCGTCCCCTGAGCGGTGCGGCGTGCCGGTCCTAGCGCGAGATCGCGGCGGGCGCGAGCGAGGATCCGACGCCGTCACGACCGTTGTGCTTGATCTCGTACATGGCGCGATCGGCCAGCTTGATCAAGCCGTCGATGGAGGGTTCGTCGCAGTTGATCGTGTGAGCAACGCCGATGCTCACGGTCAGATCGATCGGAGGATGGCCGTCGACGGTCGTCGGAGCCTGGCGCACGGTTTCGCAGATGCGATTTGCGATGGCGACTGCGGCATCGGGTTCGGTATCGGGAAGCAGGATCGCGAACTCCTCGCCGCCGGTGCGAGCGAACAGGTCGCGAGATCGCAGGACGCCGCGAGCGATCTGGACGAAGTGCTCCAGGACCCTGTCGCCGGCGTCGTGACCGAGCGTGTCGTTGATGGTCTTGAAGTGGTCGAGGTCGAGGACCAGCAGGGATGCGACCGGGTCGTCAGCAGCAAAGACGCTTGCTGCTGACTCGAACAGCGCACGTCGGTTGAGGCAGCCGGTGAGACCGTCGGTGTTCGCCATGACTCTGAGGAGTGCCGACTGCTCTTCGAGCTTCGCCGAGGTCTCGAGGAGGCGGTGGTTTGCTTCGGTGACGTCGGTGATGTCGTGCATCACGCCCAGGAGGACGTGGTTGCCGGCCGAGCTCGACAGGCGAGTCTTGCGAGTGATCATCTGTCGGTCACCACGAGTGGGGTCCACGACGACTTCGTCAGCTTCATCGATCTCACCGGTGGCGAGAACGCGAAGGTCGCCTCCGTTGCACTGGGCCACCTGCCGGTCGGGGAAGACCTCGCTGTCGAGACGTCCGACGAGTTCGTCGCGGCGAACTTCGAACAGCCGCTCGAATGCGCGGTTCACCCAGAGGTAGCGAGTCTCGTCATCCTTCACGAGGACAGGGTTCGGCAAGACGTCGATCAGGTCGGTTGCGATGTCTTCGATGTTGCTCATCGGTGCGGTCCCTTGGTGTGGTCCCGCAATCGACGGGAAACGATCGACCGCACGGAAATGCGGTCCCTCCCGTATCGGTCGTCGGCGCTTCCGGTGCGAGTCAAGATTCTGGCAATCCGGTGTCTGGCAGCCCGCGAAAAAGAATCTCGAAGACTCCTGTCGATTCTCGTCGGGTCGTTCGTCATTGCTGTTGACGGCCGCACACGGCGACCGGATCCAGCTCACTACACACCACACCAACTAGAAAGCACACAGGAGAAACCAATGGAATACATGATCTTGAACCACACCGCTGAGACCCCGGGCCCCGACTACGGGACCCCGGAGTTCGAAGCAGTCATGGGTCGGTGGATGGCCTACAACCAGATGCTGATCGATGGCGGTCACTGGATTGCTGGCGCAAGCCTCGCGCCGACGGACGCAGCGACCACGGTGCAGAAGTCGGGCGGATCGGTGTCAGGAACCACCGACGGTCCGTTCGCCGAGACCAAGGAGCAGATCGGCGGCTTCTATCTGATCGACGCACCCGATCTGGACAAGGCGCTCGAACTCGCCGCAGCGATGCCGATCGACGACGGAGCGCTCGAGGTGCGGCCTGTTGCCTTCCGCCCCGACGCCTGACCGCGCTGTTGCGCAGGCCCTCACACGCGTGGCGCGCCGCGATGCGCCACGCGTGATGTCGGTCATCGCAACCCAGTTTCGCGACCTCGATCTCGCCGACGAGGCGGTACAGGAGTCGCTGACCGATGCCGCTCGTTCCTGGCCCGCTGCCGGCGTGCCCGACAGCCCAGCTGCCTGGCTGATGACGGTCGCCAAGCGACGTGCCATCGACGTGTACCGACGCCAGAAGCGTGAGCGAGCCCGACTCGACGCGGTTGCGCCCGATCTCGACGAGGCCAGATACGACTCAGATGCAGGAGGTGACCACATGATCGGCGATGCCGGATTCGACGTCGAGAACCTCGACGGCGACGAGCGATTGCGGCTGATGCTCCTGTGCTGTCACCCTGCGCTCGACACCGATGCTCAGGTCGCCTTGACGCTGCGCCTCGTTGCGGGTCTGACGGTCAGCGAGATCAGTCGTGCGTTCCTCGTGCCCGAGGCGACGCTCGCGCAGCGAATCGTCCGAGCCAAGCGAAAGATCAGAACGGCGGGCATGGCCTTGACCATTCCGTCGGCGTTCGACGAGCGACTCGATGCCGTGCTCGCCGTGCTCTATCTGGTGTTCAACGAGGGCTATCTCGCTCACGACGCAGAGCGCGAGCCGATCCGCCACGAGCTGGTCGATGAAGCGGTCCGGTTGACCGCCGTGGTGACCGAGCTCGCACCGGAGTCGGCTGAAGCGATCGGTCTGCTCGCGCTGGAGCGATTTCATCGGGCTCGGTCGGCTGGGCGGTTCGACAGCGTTGGGGACCTGATCCTTCTCGACGACCAGGATCGCACGGCCTGGGACATCGACGAGATCGGTGAGGCGAATCGGCTTCTCGGAGCCGCACTGGCCAACATGCGTCCGGGCCGATTTCAGCTCGAAGCTCTCATCGCGGCCCAGCACGCGAATGCGCGCACAGCGGCCGATACCGACTGGCCGCAGATCGCGCGCCTGTACGAACAACTCGCACAGGTCACCGGTTCAGCGGTGGTTGCGCTCAACCATGCCGTGGCAGTCGCCGAGGCCGATGGGCCGCTGGTGGGTCTCGCGCTCGCCGATGAGCTCGAAGGACTCGACGACTACCACCTGCTGTGGGCGGTGCGCGCCGAACTCTCGCGTCGTGCGGGAAAGATGAGCGACGCCCGCCGATTCGCCGAACGAGCGTTGACCTACGACGTACACGGAGCGGAGCGCCGACGCCTGGAGCGCCTCCTCGCTGCCACCGGGTGACGCGAGCGGCCGACCTCAGGGTGTGGCGCGACGTAGCACCGTTCGCACGGCGTCACCGATCGATTGCACATGGTCGTGCGCCGGTCGGCCCCACGCATCCGCGTTGCACACCTCGAGGCCCCACGGAACGTCGACGCCCTTCGACCGGAGCAACTGGACAAAGCCCAGCACGTCGAACTCGCCGTGACCCGGCGGCACGCGATGACGAAGACAGTCGTTCTTGTAGTCGTACTCGCTTTCGACCGGGGCGTGGAGTGGACCGTCATTGATCTGTACGCCGGTGATCAGCTCGCCGGGAATCGCTTCGATGAGCGACAGGTCGTTCGCGCCGCGGACGTGATGCCAGATGTCCACGCACACGCCGCCGTTCGCGCGGTCCGCTGCTTCGACGATCCGCAGCGCATCGCGAGCATCGACGATGTTCGTGAACGGCAGAAACTCCAAACCCACGACGAGTCCGTGATCGGCGACTCGATCGCACAGAGCACCGAATCGACTCGAAGCGTCTTCGATCGACCCGTCGTAGGGACCCGTTGCCTGGATGTAGCGCGACTCGAACGCGTCGGCGAGCTGTAACGCGGCCGCTTCGAAGGCGAGCTGGTCTGCGGTTGGCTCCGCGCGGCCCCAGAACATCAACACCTCGATTTCTGCGAGACAGATCGATGCCGCGTCGAGTTCCTCTCGGAGCCGTTCCGGCGACCAGCCGTCCGCGAGCAGTGAGAGCCACTGACCAACGAAGAGTCCGATTCCGGCGAACCCCGCAGCGCCTGCGGCGGTGATGCGATCACTCAGGTCGTGGTTGCGCTCCAAGCTGAAGTGGCTCAGCACGAGGTCGTCGCCACGAAGCTGGCGTGGCACCGGCGACGTCACGGTCGGGCCCTCGAACTGGCCCCGTGGAGGCCGGCCTCCAACGCTTCGTACTGACGGGCCGCGGGCCAGGTGTCGGGGTCGAACAGTGCTTGCAGCGCGATCCCGTCGACGAGCGCGATCAAGCGCTCGGCTTCGGTGGTGGCCTCGTCCAGCGTCATCTCGGTGCCGTCGACGAGCAGCACGACGAGGTGCGACCGAAACTCGCGGTACGCGTCGCGTTGCACACGCTGGAGCTCGGGGTCGGCAGCCGCGTGGGCTGCGAACGCGACGGTCACCGTCCAGTGCAGGCGCCCTTCGTCGTCGGCCGGAAGCGCGACGGACAACACTGCTCGCAGCCCGTCTTCGAGGCCGAGTGCTGCGCGTTCGGCACGCTTGGAGCGTCGCTGCTCGAGCGAGGTCGCAAGTGTGAACGCCAGGAGCTCCTGCTTGTTCGTGAAGTAGTGGACGAGCGTGCCGGTGGTCCAGCCTGCCTCGGCTGCGACCTCGCGCATCGACGCTCCCGCGACACCGCAACGAGCGATGACGTTCGCCGTTGCCCGCGCGAGGTCGAGGCGCCGTTGTTCGACATCGACGATCTTCGACATTGACGCAAGATATCACAGCTGTTATATCTTGTGCACCAACAACGAACGGAGCAGTGATGGTGCACATTCCGACGCGAGGTGACGTTCCGGTGCGTTTCGGCGCGGACGTCCGCAAGGTGCCGGACTACGGGCCGTCAACGATGCGCGCCGACGTCTACACCGACCCGGTGCGCTTCGAGTTGGAACGCGAGCGGGTCCTCGGCCGTCATTGGATCCTGGCCGGCCGGTCTGAGCAACTGGTTGAGTCGGGCGACTGGATCACCTTCGAAGGTCACGGCGAGACCGTCGTCGTGACCCGACAGCCGGATCGGTCGCTCGCTGCGTTTCACAACGTATGCCAACACCGAGGTCCGGCGATCGTGGGCGAACTCGTCGGGTGCGGTGCCAAGCGATTCACCTGTCCGTACCACGGCTGGGTGTACGACACGACCGGCCTCGTCGTGGGAATTCCAGAGCGCGGCGACTTCGACCCCGATCACCTCGAGGGTCTTCGCGCTCCGGCCGTCGCCGTCGACGAATGGGGCGGATGGGTGTGGATCAACCTGGCCGGACCCGCGAATGCCGGCTCACTCGTGGAGGCCATCGGGCCGGACATCAGTGCCGACCTCGGCAGGTTCCGGATGGAGGACATGATTCTCCACGACGTGATGGAGTGGGATGTCCCCGTCAGCTACAAGGCAATCGTGGACGGCTTCAACGAGATCTACCACACGAAGCAGTTGCACGGAGTCGACGCGAACTGGGTGAAAGCCGCTCGGGAGACGTCGTTCCACATCGTGGGCGACAACTACATGTGCTTCGTGCCGCGTGCCGACAAGCTCGAAGAACTCGCCGCCGACCAGGACCATCACCAGCACACGATCTGTCACTACGTGGTGTTCCCGAACACCGTGTTCAACTGCAATCCGGAGCACATCCAGGTGTTCAACCCGATCCCCATCGACGTGGACCGCACTCGGTTCCTCTGCTGGGAACTGATCTACCCGGGGGACCCGGAGGACCCCGAATACGCGACGTATCTCGACCGGACGATGCGCCACTGGGAAGGTCTGCAGCGCGTTGTGGGCGAAGACATCGGGATCTACGAGCAGCTCGAACGCACGAAGCGATCGTCGGCATATACGCAGCACATCCTCAACGAGCGTGAGTGCAAGATCGCGCACTTCCACGAGAACATGGATCGCAAGGTCAGGGATTGACGATCCCGACATCGCCCCGCTGAGATCGGCGGACGAGTCGATCACTACCGTTCACTTCGTGATGACCTGGAGCGACGAGACATGAGTGATCAGCCGACCGGAATGAGCGAGAACTGGGCGACCCTCTGGGAGGCGTTCGCCGATGCCCAGCCGGAACACACCGCAGTCGTGATCGGCGAGCACGAGCAGACCTGGCGTGAGCTGGATGATCGAGCTGCCCGCCTGGCGGGCGCGCTCGGCGAACGAGGCGCCGGCGCCGACACCCGCATCGCGCAGCTGATGTTCAACTGTCCCGAGTACCTGGAGTCTGCGTATGCGGCCTTCAAGCTGCGAGCCACTCCCGTGAACGTGAACTACCGCTACAAGGCGCCTGAGATCGCCTACATCTGCGAGAACGCTGGCGCCGAGGTGTTGGTCTTTCACGGCTCGCTCGGCGATCGGGTCGCCGAGGCCCGTTCGATGATTCCGACATTGACCACACTCGTCCAGGTCGATGACGGCTCACCGCTGATCGAGGGAGCCGAGTGGTACCACGAGATCGTCGAGGCTGCCGCTCCGGCCGAGCGGATCGAGCGCTCGGGCGAAGACACGCTGATGCTCTACACGGGCGGCACGACCGGCAACCCCAAGGGCGTCGTGTGGCGACACGTCGACCTGTTCGGTGCACTGGCGTTCACTGCGTATTCGGCCGCGGGTATCGAAGTGCCCACATCGCCCGCCGATGTCGGTCGCATCGCTGCTGAACTGCAGGCCGACGGCAAGTCGCCGGTGATGTTGTGTGCCCCACCGCTGATGCACGGGACGGCGTTGTTCCTCGCGATCGGGGCCTTTGTGATGGGCGGCAGCGTCGTCCTGCTCGGAGGTCGTTCCTTCGATGCTGACGAGCTGTGGCGTCTCGTCGATCGTCACAAAGTGACGCAGTTGTCGCTCGTGGGCGATGCGTTCGCGCGCCCACTGAACGAGTCGATCGACCGTGCTGGCGCTGACGGTCCGGACCTCTCGTCGATCGGTCGCATCGTGTCGACGGGTGCGACGCTGTCTGCCGAGCAGAAGCGCTCGTTCCAAGCGGCGATGCCTCAGGCGGTGATCTTCGACATGATCGGAGCGTCCGAGGGCGGTCCGTTCGCACTGTCGATGACCATGCCGGGCGACGAGCCTCCCGAGACGGCGATCTTCACCGCACCGCCCAACGTTGTCACCATCGACCCGGTCAGCAACTCGATCCTTCCGCGGGGCAGCGCCGAGCCCGGCATGCTCGGAGCCTCGGGCCCGATGCCACGCGGCTACTGGAACGACGACGCCAAGACCGCCGACACGTTTCGAGTCATCGACGGCGTCCGCTACACGGTGCCGGGCGACTTCGCGACGATTGCGGAGGACGGAACCGTCAGCCTCCTCGGTCGCGGTTCGGTCTGCATCAACTCCGGCGGAGAGAAGATCTACCCCGAAGAAGTCGAGGTCGCGGCCCGGCTTCACCCGACGGTCGTTGACGCGAACGCGGTCGGGATTCCACACGAGCGTTTCGGCGAGTCGGTCGCACTCGTCTGTTCGGTGTCCGAACCCACCACGGCTGAGGAAGTCATCGCCACGGTGAAGCAGACGATCGCCGACTACAAGGCCCCGCGTCACGTCGTATTCGTCGACGAGGTGTATCGCGCACCGAACGGCAAGGCCGACTATCGATGGGCGAAGGAGCAGGCGCTCGCGTAGTGAACTGATCGCGCCGGTGCCCAGCCCAGGCTCGAGGCTTTGTCAGTCGAGCAGAAAACAGACGAAATCTTGAGATTGGACTTTCGCTCAACTCGAATCTGGTGAATACTCGGCGATGTCATCGGCCACTCAGGGTGGACGGAGCTGATGCGTGCAGATCCAGCCAGAAACGTGCTGGATCTGCGTCACTGCAGGCCGATCGTCGGTCTGTGAGATCAGCCAGGAGTTTCCCTCATGCGCGACCATGTGCCGACGACCGAGCCGACGAGCCCTTGTGAAGGTGACTCTCAATTTCGAAGTGGCCGCCGGCAGCGCTCGTTGCTGGTGAAGTCAGGATCGGCACTCGCGCTTTCGGCGTTGCTGGCAGTGTCATTCACTCAGCGGGCCGCTGCGGTTCCCGACGACGGGTCGTGGGGAGGGCCGACGCCCGAGCCGGCGTCATCTCCGCATCCTGATTCGTCGCCGTCGCCGTCGCCGTCACCGGAGCCGTCGCCGTCACCGGAGCCGACGTCGTCCCCGCATCCGGATTCCGTGCCATCGCCATCGCCATCGCCATCGCCATCGCCATCGCCGCAGCCGACGTCGTCTCCGCATCCGGATTCCGTGCCGTCGCCTTCGCCTTCGCCGTCGCCTGATTCGGATTCGGGTTCGGATGCTGCGCCTGAGACGTCGGTTCGTCCCGAGGCGCGGCCTGATTCGGATTCGGGTTCGGATGCTGCGCCTGAGACGTCGGTTCGTCCCGAGGCGCGGCCTGATTCGGATTCGGGTTCGGATGCTGCGCCTGAGACGTCGGTTCGTCCCGAGGCGCGGCCTGAGCCCGAGTCTGGGCCTG
>CALIOL010000035.1 GCA_938044705.1 uncultured Ilumatobacter sp.
TACGACGGTCGCCCCTCGTAGCCCTGCCAGTTGTAGCGGCTCCAACCATCGGCGACAGCCCGGCCGGAGGTCGCATTCTTGCGAAGCGGACCCCACGCGTAGACCGGCGCTTCGCCTTCGGCTTCGACGACCTTGCCGTCGAACGGCAACACCTCGTACATCCAGCCGAACACCAACAGAATCGAGACGCCGACCACGGCGTAGGCGCTCGCGCTTTCGCCGAGGGAACGCTCGCGAGACGCAAGGTGTTCTCGTCCCATTCCGATCAGCCAACGCACCAATTCGTAGGCGCCAGCGACCATGAGGAAGTAGCGCGTCAGGTAGACGAACGGCAGCAGGCGCGGGTTCCAGAGCAGCCCGATGACCGGCAGGCTGTCACGGGTGAAGTAGACCCCGGCGACGAAGAAAAGGCAGATGAGACCCAGTGCGGTTCCGGTGAGCTGACGGCGCAGCACGAACGAGGCGAAGCCGATCACCGCAAGCGACGTGATGATGATGTCGAGCGCCGGGGTGAGCGGGAAGTACATGTCCCAGAACGAGTCGGCTGCGCCGCTCGGACGGAATCCGTACTTCATGTCCGTCATGAACTCGTGACCGAAGAGGAACGGCCCGACCCACCACAGCGACAGCAGCAGCGTCGTGATGCCGGTCGTGACTGCGAACACGATGCGGGTCTTGTCGATCCACACCAGGCAGAGAATCGCGGCGGAGAACGCAACGAAGATCAGCACGATGCCGTGCGACACCATGGCCAGCGAGATCACCACGGCAGCCCAGACCCGGTACTTCCCGGTTCGCAGGCCGTTGGCGAGCAGCCCGAGGCCCAACACCGCGAGGGTCAGCGCGATCGAGAAGGAGTACTCCCCCGCCATCGTCGACAACACGTTGCCGCCGTAGATCTGGAAGCTCTCGTCCAACAGGAACGTCAAGCCTGCGAAGGCGAACAGTTCGGGGAGCGGGTGACGGAATGCAGCCAGGCGACCGAACGCCCAGCACGCGGCCGGGAACGTGACCAGCCCGGACATCGCGACGAGCTTGAAGGCCACCCCGTAGGAGATGAATGGCAACGAGTCGAGCGCGATGATCGCGAGAGCGGGGATCACCATGTAGAAGCGGTACAGCGGCAAGCCGCCGTACCAATCCATGCTCCACCCAGAGATCTGACCGTTGCCGATGAAGTGGTCACGGAGGAACGCCGGCGCCCACACGTGTGCGCCCATGTCCCCACCGGTCGGCGTCGTCTCGTCGAAGATCAGGTCGTTGTCACCAGCAAACGGCACCGGGGCGAAATGCACGATGCGAGCCATGATCCACGTGGTGATGATCAGCGACGACGCCGTGACGATGAGTTTGACGATCCGCTCGGTGGACCACGGGGCGTCCCACCACGCCTTCGGACGACGAATGATCCGTGCTCCGACACGTTGAGCGAGCGGGGCTGCGACCGCCTCCGGCTCGTCGTCCCAGTCGTCGGCCTCGGGTGCTTGCGCCGCTGATTCGGCGATGGTGAGGTCCTCGTCGGCGATGAGTGTGTCACCAACACCGTTCCTGCGCCGGGAGCGAGGCGCAGGCACTCCGTCGACGTCCACATCGAAATTCTGATCGAACCAGGTCTCGAAGTCGTCGCCGCCCGCGGCACGCCCCTCGATCGAATCGTGGTCACTCATCATCGACGCCCATCACAGACCGACCATTGTGACAAACCCGAAGGCAACATCACCGTCACCGTCCCGCGAGCACACCGTGGTCACAGTGCGAACACGATGCCGGTGAGGTTGAACCCGAGGTGCGCCGTGATCGCCATGCCGACTCGACCCGTTCGCCACGCACAGATTCCGAAGACGAGGCCGGCGGCGAAGAGACCGGGGTACTCGACCGGGCGAAAGTGGATGACCGCGAAGATGGCCGCGACCACGACGAGCACCAGCGGCGCGGGAAACTCCGTCAACAGGGGGCGTTGCAGCAGACCGCGGTACACGATCTCTTCGACGATCGGTGCGCCGATGACCACGAGGAAGACGAGCAGCGGAAGGAGACCATCGGCACGATCGACGAGATCCTTCGCGGTCTCGGTCAACGCCTCTTCGTTGAACGTCGCAGGCCAGACCGCACGCAGCGGGACATAGACGAGCGGTACGAGCACGACCTGAGCCACGACGCCGATCGGGATGCCGATCGCGTCGATGGGGGCCATGACGATGCCGAGGTCGGCACGAACGTCACCGGAACCGTAGAGGCGCGACGTCAACGTCGCGGCCGCCAGGAAGGTCGCCCATCCGAGCAGGAGCGAGACAGCGACCGCCGAGATCGGGATCGACTCGGTGGGGTCTGCCAGAAAGAACAGCGGGATCGACGACGCCACAGCGGCGCTGACCCAGGCGATCGTGAAGGCGAGCAGACCCGAGCGGGCGGGGATCGGGCAGGGCGACGCGGTCTGGTTGACTGCAGGCGCGGTCGTCACCCGTGTGACGCTACCGGGGCCGCAGGGGCGCGATGATCAGACGGCGATGAGCGCGTTGCGACGAGCACCGCGACGATCATCGAGATGCCAACCGCGGGGAACGGACAGCCGTTCTGCATGTCGGTCGCACATGTCGTAGTGGTGTGGGTTGCGTTCCGGTGCGAGTCGGTCGATCCACACCTGCGACTGGCCGTAGTCGTACGTCAGCGTCACCGCTGCCGAGTCCGAACACCCGCTGCGCGAGCACTGGCGGCTCGCGATCAACGGACGTTCGATCTGCGTCGAGATGTCCGGCGCAGGCCACACATCGGAGCGATCGAGCAGGATCCCACCGGGACCCGAGGCGTCGACGTCGGACGGATCGTCCGGACGCATCAGCTCAGCGGTCTCGTCCGCCGGGAACGCATTCGCCGTTTGAGCGATCTCTTGAGCAATTCGGTCGAACAGACTCGCATCGCGCGCTCCATCCGGGTTCGTGTTGTTAGGCCCAACTCCCATGCGGCAAACGCTAAACGAACGTGCGCGCGAGCTGGTGGATGCTCGAACGTCGGACTCCAACCTCGAACGGTTCGATTCTGTTCCCGAGTCGGACGTGGCGGTTTCCACAATGGTTCGGGCGAGAACGACCGGGCAAGGCGTTGCCAGCGTCGTATCATGGGTCCATGAGCAACCTGCCCCCTCCCCCACCACCGCCGCCCCCTGGAGGCGGCCGGGGTCAGAAGCGACCGGGAAAGCCTGAGCGTTCCGCGCCCAAGAACAACTTCTCGAACGATGGCGGTTCCAACGACACTGGCGACGGCGAAACCAAGCCCGGTTTCCCGAAGTGGGGTTGGTGGATCGTCGGGCTCGTTGCGCTCGGCGCGCTGCTGATCCCGAGCCTGTGGCCGAGCAACGACGGCCAGGACCTCACCTACACCGAGTTCATCGCGCAGGTCGAGCAAGGCAACATCGAGACCGCCGACATCAACACCGGCTCGGGCAAGATCACCGGAGAATTCACCAACGGCGACCAGTACAACACCTCCGGCGGCGGAGAACGAGGTGTCTCCGAAGTCGACGAGGCGCTGCTGGTGGCGACTGACGTCGACTACGAATTCACGCCGCCCAGCAACAACTTCTTGCTCAACCTGCTCGGCTTCATGCTCCCGATCTTCTTGATCATCGGGTTCCTCGTGTGGATGCAGCGGCGAGCTTCGGGCCAGATGGGCGGCGTCATGTCCATCGGCAAGAGCAAGGCAAAGGCCTACACGACCGACAAGCCGTCGACCACGTTCGACGACATCGCCGGCTACGAAGGCGTCAAGCAGGAGATCAGCGAAGTCGTCGATTTCCTTCGCTACCCGGAGCGCTTCAAGGAGATCGGCGCCCGCGTACCCAAGGGAATGCTGCTCGTCGGTCCACCCGGCACCGGCAAGACCTTGTTCGCCCGGGCAGTCGCCGGAGAAGCCGGCGTCGGCTTCCTCTCCGTCACCGGTTCGGACTTCATGGAGATGTTCGTCGGCGTCGGCGCCAGCCGTGTGCGCGACCTCTTCCAGCAGGCCCGCCGCATGGGCCGAGCGATCATCTTCATCGACGAGATCGACTCCATCGGCCGCAAGCGCGGCGCGGGCCTCGGCGGCGGTCACGACGAGCGGGAGCAGACGCTCAACCAGATGCTCGCCGAGATGGACGGATTCGAGACCTCCGAAGGCATCGTGATCATGGCGGCCACGAACCGTCCTGACATTCTCGACCCGGCGCTGCTGCGTCCGGGCCGTTTCGATCGCCAGATCGTCGTTCCGGTTCCTGAGGCCAACGAGCGCAGGGCGATTCTCGAGGTCCACAGCCGCGACAAGCGCATCGGCGCCGACGTCGACATGGACACCATGGCCAAGGCCACGGTGGGCATGGCCGGTGCCGACCTCGCCAACCTGGTCAACGAAGCCGCACTCGTCGCGGTGCGTCGCGGCTCCAAGGAGATCGAGCGCATCGACTTCGAAAACGCTCGCGACCGCGTCGTGCTCGGCGCCCAGCGCGAGTCGGTGATCATGACTGCCGAAGAGAAGCGGGCAACCGCCTACCACGAAGGCGGCCACGCTCTGCTCGCCACGGTGCTGCCGAATGGCGACCCGCTCCACAAGGTCACGATCCTGCCGCGGGGAATGGCGCTGGGAGTCACCTGGTCGCTTCCGCAAGAGCGTCACACGTACTCCAAGGAGTACTTCGAGGACACGATCTGCAAGGCAATGGGCGGTCGAGCAGCCGAGGTCGTCATCTTCGGCCACCTCAACTCGGGTGCGGCAAACGACCTCGAGCAAGCCACGGGCATCGCTCGCCGGATGGTTCGCGAGTGGGGCATGTCCGACCGAGTCGGGCCGCAGGCCTGGAGCGGTCAGCAGGCCACGTTCCTGGGCGATGATCTCATGTCCTCAGGACGCGAGTACTCCGAGGACACCGCCAAACTGCTCGACGAAGAGATCGCCAGCCTCCTCACCTACCAGGAAGCCCGAGCCAAAGAGGTCCTCACGCGGCATCGCCGGGGCCTCGAGCTCATCGCCGAAGCACTGCTGGAGCACGAGACGATCGATGGTCCTGCCGTCGCCCGTCTCATTCAGCAGGGCATGGTCGAGTCCGGCGAGCAAGCCGACACCCTCGAAGACATCATCCTCAAGTAGCAGCGAGGTCGACCTCGCTCGACCTCGAAGGTCGCCGCCACGCGGGGAAGTCGCCTCGAGAGACTGCGCGAGGCAACGCATCTGCCCCGCGAGATCTTCGAACAGATCGGCGAAGTGGAAGCACATCACGTTCGGACGTGGGCGCCGATGGGCAGCGCTGACAGCGGACAGTGGCTCTTGATCAAGCGGCGATGCTCGAGCCCCTCGAGGCTGGAAAGTAGCTCGTCAATCGGATCGAGCCGAACGTCGACCCATGGACGGGCATCGGGGGCATCGCCGTCAACGTATTTGGACAGGCGCCTGACTGATCATCGTGGCATTCGGTCGGAGGAGGCGGCTCGTGGAAGAAGACCCCGGCCACGAGGGGTGTCCGTGCGTTCCGTCAGGGCCCATCAGTGGGCATGGTCGGCGCAGGAATCAGGAGTGCTGCCGGGTTCGCGGACCTCTGCAACCGCTGCCCACAGGTCGGTCGCCGACATCGGGCCCAGGAAACTTCGACGGGTGACACCGTGCGAGTCGACGACGACCAGGGTGGGCACCGCGTCGATCTTGTAGCGCTCGTGGATCTCACGGTGCGCGACGAAGTCCAGGTTCGCAACGGCCACGTCCGGGCTCTCCAACACCGAAGCCTTACTCGCGACATCGGCACACTTGTCGCACGTGTCCGAC
>CALIOL010000036.1 GCA_938044705.1 uncultured Ilumatobacter sp.
GAACACGTTGCGCGTCTGGTCGTCGTTGGCGAGGCGTTCGTAGTTGTCGAGCCCGATGTTGGCGCGCCAACCCGGCAGCAGTCGGGTCCCCTCGCCGTCGACGAAGTAGCCCTCCTCGATGGTGAACACCGTGTCGGTCGCCGAGTCGAAGAGCGTGTCGGTGGCGGCGTCGTACACGCGCGACTGCACCTTGGCGAACGCATCGGTGAAGCCTTCGTTGTCGATCTCTCCCGTCGGGCCGGTCACAACGAAGTCGGAAATCTCGGCCGCCCGGTCGTTTGCCGCACCCAGGTTCAACGCACCGAAACCGTCGACGGTTTCTCGGCGACCGTCCTCGATGATCTGATCGTCAGAGAGCTCGACGAAGTCGTCGGCGGTACCGAGGAATCGATTGCCAGCTTCGTCGGTGAGCAGGAATGCCAGCTCTCCGGTCGTCGCGTCATTGCCTGCCGCGAGGATCTGCAACTCGTAGCGAGGAGCATCTTCGGTGGCGACCACCGAGTTCGCCTCGATCCGTTCGATCGCCTGGTCCTTCGTCAGGTTGTTCCCGGTGCCGAAGTTCGTCGTCGAGATGTACACCAGGTACAGCACCGGGTAGAGCGCGAAGACCAGCAGGAAGATCGTGCCCGGAATCAAGTACTTGGCGGGCACGAAGCGCTTCGACAGGTACACGATGTCGATCACGACCAGTGCGACGATCGCCGCGATGGCGATCGGGTAGTCCGGCTTCGAGAGCAGGCGCGGCATACCTGCGAGCACGAGCGCGTTGAGCAACCCGAGCGACACGATCTTGATGAGCAGACCACTCGACGCCCCGTAGCGAGGACCGGAAGGCACGTCACCCAGCGGGGTCGTCTCGACCTCGCTCTGCTCTGGTGCGGTGATGTTCATGTCCGAAGTCTCGATCGGCCGGAAGGGGGTGGCGGAGTCGGGCCAGCCGACCCCGCCACACCCTCGACCGAGCGACTCAGCCTTCGTCGATCTTCGTACGGATCGCGTCGGCGGCGGTCGTGAACGCTTCTGCCGGGTCGGTCCCCGTGAAGATCAGGTTGTAGGCGTCGGTCCAACTCTCCCACACCGAACCCATCTCAGGAATCGACGGCTGCGGAGCGCCTTGCTGACCAGCGAGACCGAAGCCCTGGACGATCGGATCGTCGGAGACCTGTTCGAACGCCGACAGCATCGCCGGCGGGCGGCCGCCGGTGGCGAACAACTCGAGCTGCACTGCTTCGGTGTTGAGGTAGTCGAGCAGGAACGTCTTCGACAGGTCCTCGTTCTCGGTGAAGGCGGAGATCATGAAGCCCTGCACGCCGACGAACACGTTGGGCGTACCACCGTCGATCGACGGGATCGGCTCGACAGCGAAGTTCACGCCAGCCTCCGCGAAGCCACCCGTTGCCCATGGGCCGGTGATCGCGAACGGCGCCTTGCCGGTCGAGAACGACTCGTTCATGATGTCGAAGCTCACGTCCTTGCTGATGAGACCCGACTCACTCCACTCGGCGAAACGAGCCGCCGCTGCAAGGCTGCCTTCCGAATCCAGCCCGAGGTCGTCGGGAAGGTAGCTGCCGTCATCGGCCTGTCCGAAGATGTAACCACCGGCGCCGGTGAACAACGGGTAGTTGTGATACGGATCGCCAGGGTCCTGCTGGATCGCGAGCGGCACGTCGACCGTTCCGTCGGCGGCGAGCGCCAGCGCGGTTTCGCTGAGCTCCTCGAAGGTCGCAGGAGCGTCGGGGACGAGATCGGTGTTGCGGATCAACGCGATGTTCTCGGTCGCGTACGGAAGTCCGTAGACGCCACCGTCGTAGGTGAACGCCTGAACCGCCACGTCGGAGTACAGCTCGGCGTCTGCGCCGAGGTCGATGGGAAGCACGACGCCGTTGCTGACGAGCTCGCCGAGCCAGTCGTGCGCGCCGATGATGATGTCGGGACCCTCTCCTGCCGGCCCGGTCACCGAGAGGTTGTCCCGAATCTGGTCGAAGGGAACTTCGAGCACTTGGACATCGAGCCCTTCGTCGTCAGCGAACTGCTGAGCGATCGGGGTGAGCACTGGAGTACGCGTGTCGTCGGCCCAGATCACGAGGTCCGCGTCGCCACGAGCAGGCGGACTGAACTCTTCTTCTTCCTCTTCGGCCGGAGCCTCCACTTCGGTGTCGACCGGGGCTTCCGTGTCGACCGGAGCTTCTTCGGCTTCTTCGGACTCGTCGCCCTCCGCTTCGGTCTCTGCTTCGGTGGATTCGGTCTCCTCGACACTCTCCTCGGCGGCGGTGGTCTCCGCCGGGGCGTCGGATGTCGTGTCGTCGCTTCCGCAGGCCGCAGCGACCAGTGTCAGTGCTGCAACGGTGCCGATCAGACGGCGAGATGCCTTCATGTGAACTCCCCCTCAGGATGTTCGTGCCGCTCGCATCGAGCGAGCGGCGAATGGGTGGTGCAGACGGACAGTAGAACATCTTGCGAGATCCTGCAAGTTTCTTGCAGAGTTCTGCAAAGGTCCGAACGCTGAGCATGGAGGACCTCTACAGTGGGAGCCGTGCGGATCAGGTTGCAGGACGTGGCGAAGCTGGCTGGGGTGAGCGACGCGACGGTGAGTCGAGTCATGAACGCCAAGGACGGCGTGAGCCCGAAGACCCGCGCCAACGTCCTCAAGGTGCTCGCCGAGCTCGGCTACGAACCGACCGCGCTTCGAACGACGCCTCGGGTCGGCTCGATCGGTCTGATCGTGCCCGAACTGGACAACCCGGTGTTTCCGGCATTCGCTCAAGCAATCGAATCGAGACTTCGGGCGACGGGCTACGTGTCCATCCTGTGCTGCGCGAGCCGCGCCGGCGCCTCCGAGGAGGACTATGCCGACACGCTCGTCGAACGAGGCGTCGCCGGAATGATCATCGTCTCGGGGCGTCACGCAGACATCGGCGGCGACCACAGCGTGTACGACCACCTGGTCACCCAAGGCGTGCCACTCGTCCTCGTGAACGGCCATGTCGCTGGGTTGGCGGTGCCGTCTGTGTCGAGCGACGACGCCCATGCGGCGTACCTCGCATACGAACACCTGCGAGCGCTCGGCCACGAGTCGATCGGACTCCTCACCGGACCCGATTGCTTCGTGCCCGTCGTGCGAAAGCTCGCCGGTTTCACGCGTGCAGCTCGCGATGCTGGAGCAACCGGCAAACAGATCAAGCAGTCGATCTCCGAGTCCATGTTCAGCGTCGAAGGCGGCTACGCGGGAGCGCGACGCTTACTCGAACGCGGTGTGACCGGCATCGTCGCTGCCAGCGACATGATGGCGTTGGGAGCGATCCGCGCAGCGCGCGAACTCGGACTCGCGGTGCCGGAGCAGGTGTCGGTGGTCGGATACGACGACACGCCGCTGATGCGCTTCACCGATCCACCGCTCACGACGGTCCGCCAGCCGGTGCAACAGATCGCCGATCATGCCACCGAACTGCTCCTTGCCCAGATCGGCGGCACGTCATACGAAGGCAACGAGTTCCTGGTCGAAGGTGAGTTGATCGCGCGAGGGTCGACCGCTCGGGCGCGTGTCGCGGTCGCCTGAACCAGCGACGAAACCCGCTCATCCGTTCGTGACACGAAGGCGTAACCTCGCCCGGTGACGACGACCACCCGAGACGTGCTCGCGCTGCGTGGCGTACGCCTCTACCTCGTATCGGCGGCGCTGGCCGCGGTCGGGCAGAACCTGCTGGTCACCGTGCTGTTCAAGCAGGTGTTCGACATCACCGGGAATGCGCTCGACATCGGGTTCATCGGCCTCGCACAGTTCCTGCCGGCGCTCCTGCTGGTGCTGATCAGCGGTTGGGTCGCCGACCGTTTCGATCGCCGCCTGATCACGACCGTCTTCATGTTGGGTCGTGCGATGAGCGCAATCGCGCTCGTGATCTTCAGTGTCAACGGCTCGACACGCGTGGTGTGGCTCTTCGCGATCGCTGCAGCACTCGGTACCGCAGACGCAATGCTCGCTCCAGCGCGTCGCTCGATCATGCCGTTCCTGGCAGACAAGTCGATGTTCCCGCAGGTGGTTGTCGTGTGGACCGGGACGTTCGTCGCTGCATCGATTCTCGGTCCGGTCGCCGGAGGGTTCCTCTACAGCGTCGGCGCACCACTCGCGTACGGGGTTGCTGCGGCGTTCCAATTCGCCGCAGCACTTCCGATCATCCTGATCCGATACCACCGCGAACCGGAACGATCGACGGAGCGTCCGACCTGGTCGAGTGCGGTCGAAGGGCTTCGATTCGTTCGCCGGACGCCGGTCGTCTTCGGCACGATCTCGCTGGACCTGTTCGCCGTGTTGTTCGGTGGAGCGATCGCGCTCATCCCCGCAGTTGCCAGCGACCGGCTAGGCGTTGGCGACATCGCCTACGGCTGGCTCCGGGCAGCACCCGGCATCGGCGCTGCAGCGATGGCTCTGTGGCTGAGCGTCAGGCCGCTGCGTCGCCGAGTCGGCCCGACCTTGCTGTGGGTCGTCGCAATCTTCGGTGCGGGCAACATCGTGTTCGGTCTCACTCGCAGCTATGCCGTGGCCTTCATCGCGCTGGTCGTCGTCTCGGCTGCCGACATGATCTCGATGAACATCCGGGGAGCGATCGTTCCGCTGGTCACCCCTGACGAGCAACTCGGACGTGTGAATGCGGTCGAAGGAGTCTTCATCGGCGCTTCGAACGAACTCGGAGCGTTCGAGTCGGGGGTCGCCGCACGAGCGTTCGGTGTTCCATGGGCGATCGCGGGCGGCGGTTTCATCACCGTCGCGATCGCTGCGAGCTTCGCTCTCGTGTTCCCCTCCATCCGCAAGATCAACACGTTCGAGGAACTCCAACCCGCGTCCAACTGACATGATCGGGCAATGGCCAGTCACTCGTTCACCGTCGCTTCGAAGCTCTCCGCCCAGGAGGCCTATGC
>CALIOL010000037.1 GCA_938044705.1 uncultured Ilumatobacter sp.
TTCGATGAATCGGGCGAGCGAGTCGGCGGTTCGGATTCCGGCCAGCGACGCGAAGAGTTCGTCGTCGAGCGCAAACCCGAACTCAGTCGCGAGCTGGAACCACGCATGCCGCCCATCGCGGTGCGAGTCCACCAACACACCGTCGCTGTCGAACAACACGGCCTGACAGGAAATCTCCACCACCGAGACGCTACGGAGTCCGGGCGAGAGGCAGTCGAGCGAATTCTCCGATCCGATCCGCTTGCGGTTCACCGCATTGACAGCAGATCTTGGACCGCGGGAACCGTTGGGGAGCGTGAAACGTCAAACCACGATGAACGTCCGGTCGAAATGGGCTGCCTGTCTGCTCTCGCTCACCGTTGTCTCGTGCGGGTCCAGCAGCCCCGCAGCCGAACCCACCGGCTCGAGCAACGCGACGCCCGCGACGAGCGACTCAACGACGGAGGCCCCAACGGGTGCGCCATTGTCTGCACAAATCGCCGGCACCTGGTACCCGGTTGCTGTCGATGGCGTCGCCCTCGACGCCGCACAGCGCGATAGGTGGTCGTTCGAAGGCACCGACACCAGCCTCCACATCAGCGGGTACGACGGATGCAACAGATTCAACACCGATGGAGACTCCGACCCGGCGTTGATCGTGGGTGGTCGACTCGGCAACGTAGTGATCGGTTCCGAGGCGCAGGATTGCGGAGACGACGTGCACGGCCCGTACCCCGAGACCGGCGCAATGCTGACGGTCAGCAACGACGGAGCGAGCCTCACCTTCGATGGGCCGTCCGGCATCGTCGAGCTGTCCCGCGCCGTTCCGGAGCAGGAATCCGAACCGGCAGACGAAGCGCTGGCCGAGCAGTTGGAGGGACGTTGGCAACCGGTATCTGTCGACGCGGTCGCTGTCGACGCTGCCGACGGCGACTTCTGGTCGTTCAGCGGGACCGCCACCGATCTCGAGATCATCGGGTTCGACGGATGCAACAACTTCAACACCATCGTCGGCCCGAATCAGGAAACAACGACGATCGTCGACGGGCGCTTGGCCTACTTGGACTTTGCGTCCGAGGATGGGGGTTGCGAAGACGGCGTCGTCTCTGGCCCGTATCCCGATGCTGGAGCGCTGCTGACGGTCAGCGACGACGGAGAGACCCTCATGGTGGACGGATATTCCGGCATCGTCGTGCTTTCGCGCACCTCAGCTGCGCCGGCCGTTCTGAGTGACGATCCGCCGCCCGCATCCGACCCAGGGATCGGCACCTTTGACTTGTCGCCGGCGAAACCCGAACCCGGCGAAACGTTCGAAGCGACGTTCGACGCTGACAACGAGCGGGGCGGCTACTTCACGCTCGAACAGTGGTCGGGCAGCGAATGGCTGCCCGCCGTGTTCCTTCTCGAATCCGATGCCGACACACGACCGGCGAGCTGGTCGTCGATCGAGGACGGAGTCGAAACACTGGACTATGGAATCGGAGGAACAGGTCCCGACGGGCTCGTCATGCCAGACCACGTCGCCGCTGGCGTCTGGCGACTCTGCACGGCCAACGCACGCGACGAAACGTGCGCACGATTGACGATCGACCCATGACTGGCACATCGACCGTTCTGTTCGAAGCGCAGATCGATCAGCTTGATGGCGAGACAACAAGCCGGCTATCAGCCTGCTCAGGGCCTGGCTCCCACGGACGGTGGTGGTATCAATTGACCGCTTGCCCGAGGGTCGGTTGGGGCGATTCGGCAGACTGACGACATGGCCGAGCGGCATCCGGTGACTGCGGTGATCGATGAAGGGTCCATGGATTCCGGCGATGGTCACGAGGTTCATTGGACTCTCGCCGGGAACACGGCTGGCAAGCCAGCGGTGCTACTCCACGGAGGTCCGGGAAGCGGCTCGTCGCCAAACCATCGCAAGATGTTCGATCCTGCGAAGTACCTGATCGTCCAGTTCGATCAGCGCAACTGCGGGCGCAGCACTCCGAACGCGTCTCATCCCGACGTTGATCTCAGCACGAATACCACAGCGCACCTCATCGCAGACATCGAACAGCTGCGCACGCTGCTGGGTATCGAACGGTGGTTGGTGTGGGGCGGGTCGTGGGGCACCACGCTCGGCCTCGCCTATGCAGCGGCTCACCCGACAGCAGTCACAGAACTCCTCCTGTCGAGCGTCGTGATGTCAACGACAGCCGAAGTCGACTGGGTGACCCGAGCGATGGGAAGGATCTTCCCGGAGCAATGGAGCGACTTCGTCGACGCGATTCCCGCCGACACGAGGCACGGCAACCTCGCGCTCGCCTACAACCGGTTGCTGATGGACCCAGACCCGTCGGTCCATGGACCAGCGGCGCAAGCATGGTGCGACTGGGAGGATGTTCACGTCTCGATTGCCGGTGGATTCCGGCCTGACCCACGATTCGAAGATCCCGGGTTCCGCCTCGCATTCGCTCGCCTGGTGACTCACTACTGGGCGCATGGCGCCTTCCTCGCCGAGGACCGCCTCGTGGAGAATGCCAGGCGGCTCGGCGACATCCCGGTCCTGCTCTGTCACGGACGTCGCGACATCAGTGCACCGGCCGACGTAGCGTTCGAACTGCATCGAGCCTGCGCGAATTCTGAGCTCTTCATCGCCGAGCACGACGGCCATGGGGGTGCGTCGATGACCGACTGGATGATCGACACCGCCAACAGGCTCGCCGTCGGTGACAGCTCCACTCGCACTGCAGAATGAACACTGTCGTCACGACAAAACAGCTATCGGGTCTCGTGGAGGGACTCGCGGAGTCAGCGGTGTCCACTGTTGAACGGCGTAGGGGTTCTTGCAGCCGGACTTGCGTCCGTGTCTGCTCGACAGACCCGACGATCGCTTCCAGTAGCTCGTACCCGGCCGTTGGTGCACAGTGAAGCGCTCGATCTTCCCACCCATCCCGGCGCTCGGCGTGGAGCGAACGCCCATGCGCGGCCATCACGACAACTCTGAAGTACCCCCATGCTTTGGTGGGCTGTATGACTGTGGGGATCGTCGAGCGGGTGGAACAGGTGCAGTCCTTGCGCCAGCCCGCGACGCCCGGCGAGGTTCGCTCCGAGGCGGCATTGCGTGCCGGCTTGTGACATCGAAGCGATCCGGTCCTGGGCATCGGCACTCGAAGCGCACGTCGTGTCCCAGCTCGCCGCGGTCACGCCGGTGCCGGAGGTCTCGATCGCTGACGCCACCCGCTCATCGATCAACGCCGCCTCGGCCACGTGCGAGCGGTCCAAAACGCTCGAACACGCCGACGGATTCGACGACGCGCTCGTGGGTGGCTCGATCGTGACCGGTCACGTCGACGCACTCACCAAAGCGGCCAAGCAACTGGACAACGCCACCGAACGCGACGAACTGTTCGGGCGGGCGGACACGTTGCTCGCCGATGCTCAACACTCCACGATCGCGCAGTTCCGCAGAACGCTTGCCCGAGAAGTCACCGCAATCCGCACCGACGACGGCATGGGTCGGCTCGAACGCCAACAACGAGCCACAACACTGTCGACCTGGACCGACGACGACGGAATGTGGAACCTTCGTGCGAAGTTCGACCCACTCACCGGCGTGAGGCTGTCCAACACGATCGATCGAGCTCTCAACGCGCTGTTCGCCGAGCACGCGCCCAGCACCTGCCCGGCCGACCCCGTCGAGAAGCAGAAGCATCTCCGCGCGCTCGCGCTTGCTCGTCTCATCAGCGGCGAGGCCGGAAACGTCGGCCGAGCTGGCAAACCCGAGTTCGTCGCCGTCGTCGACGTCGACCAACCCAACGGCGCCGGCCAGCCCAACGTGGACTGGGGCCTCGACGTCGAGGTGCCAGCGCGCGTCGTCGCCGAACTCATCGACACCGACGCCGCAAACGTCGTCACCGTGGTCGTTCGAAATGGAGTCGTCATCCACGCACCCGGCGACATGAATCTCGGACGCTCCAAACGTCACGCCAGCCGCAGCCAACGACGAGCGCTCCACGCGCTCTACCGAACCTGCGCCGTTCCCGGCTGCGCAACCCACTTCAACCGCTGCAAGATCCACCACATCATCTGGTGGAGCCACGGCGGGCGCACCGACCTCGACAACCTCATCCCGGTCTGCGTGCATCACCATCACAAGATCCACGACGATGGCTGGCACATCGAACTCGACCCACAGCGTCAACTCACCGTCACCCTTCCCGACGCCACCACGATGACCACCGGGCCGCCGACTCGACGTGCGGAGTAGTCAGGCGGCCCGAGCCCAGCACGAATTCTTACGCCGTCGCGAAACTCACTTGATCGCGCCCGCAGCGATGCGCAATGGTGACCATCCACACGAGAGGAGGTGCCCATGTCGATGTTCAACACCAACGTGAAGATTCCCGGCCAGGCGCCTCGCGCCGTGTGCCCGCTCACGGCCTGAGGCCGACGAGCAACCTGACGCGCCGACGGCGCTCTCGATCCTCCCCGGTCGAACCCTCTCGTCGCGCGCGCCACTTCACCAACCACACCCAGGTCCCCACGCGGGACAGAAAGGGCATCGAACGATGTTCCAACCACTGCACCCCGAATTCCAGCTGATCGAAATCCGCGAGCGTCACGCTCGCCTTCGCGCCGACGCCGAACGCTCTCGAGCATTCCGCGAAGCACGCGGGAAGCACCGGTTTCGTTCCCGACAGCGGCGCCCTTAGCGCCGCACTACCAATGCGTCACGGGTGGTGTTCGCCACCAAACGGCACACCGCCCGTGGCGCACGCCGTAACGCAACCCATGACCCCCAACGTCGAGCCGGTCACGAGGAGCGCCGTGGCGCGGGCGCATCCGACGCGGTCGGAATCGGCGGGTTGCCAGCGCCCTGGACGCTCTGATCCATGTCGATGATGTTCCCGGTCAACAGACCCGAATCGGCCGACATACAGAAGGCGATGGTGTTGGCCACTTCCCACGGCTTGACGAGTCGACCCATCGGCCGTTCGGCCTCAGCTGCCTTCAACCAATCCTCAGGAGCGCTCTCTTCGCTCAGCTGCACGCGGTGTTCCGACTCGGTGTCCATCCAGCCCGGATTGACTTGGTTGACACGGATGCCATGACGCATGAGTCCGAACGCGAGGTTCTTCGTCATCACGGCAAGCGCACCCTTGGACATCGAATACGACGTCAAGCGCGGCTGGCCGCCGTGGCCACTCGTGGAGCCGACGTTCACGATCGAGCCACCGGAGTTGGTCGCGGCCATCAGCCTCGCAACTGCCTGCGACAGGAAGTACGGCGCGTGCACGTTGGTCGCCATCATCGATTCGAAGTGTTCGCGACTCTCGTCGAAGATCGTCGCACGACTCGTCTGGGCGGCGACATTGACCAAGTTGTGCACGGTTCCGAATCGGGCCTCGCACGCTCCGACGATCACACCAGGAGCGTCGGGCGCTGAGACATCGACCTGTACGAACTCCGTCGGGGTACCGAGTCCCGAGAGTTCACTCGCCAGAGCTCTACCTCGCGAGGCCGTTCGACCGGCCAACACCAAACCTGTCGCTCCGTCTGTCGCCAGTCTTCGTGCGACCGCTTCACCAAGCCCTTGAGTCCCGCCGTTGATGATCGTGATCATCGCTCCATCCTGACGCATCGACGTCGTTCGATTCGAGACAGCGCGACATATGACAGGCTTGGGCCATGAGTGACGTCATCGAGTTCTCTTCGGGCGACTTCGTGCACCTCGGATTGGGTGCCACCGTCGTGCCACTTCCTCGTCACACGGGTGATTCTTCGTGGTACGAGCAGTACGGCAGCGACCACGGCGGCGACGGCAACGAGGGCCGTCTCGTTTCGCTCCACACGTTCACCTCGTCGTGGGACACCTGGGAGATGCACCCGGAGGGCAGCGAACTGGTGCTGTGCGTCGCCGGACGCGTCTCGCTCGTCCAAGAAGCACCCGACGGGTCCGTCAGCGACGTCACGATCTCGGCAGGGCAGGCGGTCATCAACGACCCGGGTGTTTGGCACACTGCCGATGTGCCCGACCTCGACGACCCGCCGACCGTGCTGTTCATCACCGCTGGCGCGGGTACGCAGGTCCGCGACCGTTGAGTAGCGAAACGGTCGGTGCCGGCCCGCACCTCGAGCCGTGGCCAGACGACGATCGGCTCGACCCTGAACTGCTCCGCGAAGGCGATCGCCGCAACGTGCTCGACCGATATCGGTATTGGACCGTCGATGCGATCGTCGCCGACCTCGATACGCGTCGTCATCCGTTTCACGTGGCGATCGAGAACTGGGAGCACGACTTCAACATCGGGACGGTGGTGCGTAACGCGAACGCGTTCGGAGCCGCCGGCGTGCACATCATCGGTCCGCATCGCTGGGACCGGCGCGGAGCCATGTCGACGCACCGATAT
>CALIOL010000038.1 GCA_938044705.1 uncultured Ilumatobacter sp.
AGGTGATGGCCGAGTGCGATCTGTGCCTGCCGTCCGATGGCGAGGCGCATGACGTCCGCCGTCACGAACGGGTTGCCATCTCGGTCGCCGCCGATCCAGGAGCCCATGCTGACCGCTCGGGACGTGTCGATGCCGTCCGCGCCGAATCGTCCGAGCGCATGTTGTTCGAGGTCGGCGCCGAGCTGCGGGATCGTCTCGAACAGGCTGACCTCGTAGTACCGCAGTGCTTCGTTGATCTCGTCGCTCACGCGAAGCTTCGACAATCGCAAGATGGCGGTCTGCCACAGCGTGAGGATCTTTGCATCGAGTTCCCGCACGATCTCCGCTCGGCGTCGGTCGTTCTCGCCGAGTCGGTCGTGGCGGTCCAGGAGGTCAGCGACGTCACCGAGGACGTCGAGGATCGTCTTGCGTCGGACCTCGGTCGGATGCGCGGTGATCACCGGGCTCACCTGAAGGTCGGCGAGCACGCTCCGGATGCGCTCCGACGACACGCCCGAGGCTTCGAGTTCGTCGAACGTCGCCTCCAAGCTGCCCCGCTGTGCTCCGCTACCGACACTGAGGTGATGACGACGCCGTCGCTCGACGTGGAGGTCCTCGGCGGTGTTGGCGAGCAGCGACAGCCAATCGAATGCTCGAATGACGTGGATGACTTCGTCGATGGGCTGGGTGCTCAGCGCTGCTTCCAACTCCTGTACTGAGCTGGCACCGTCGCGGCGGCCGGCAACGGCAATCTTGCGTACCGATTCGACGAGGTCGAATGTTGCATCGCCCGCTTGATCTCGCACGACATCGCCGAGCAGTCGTCCGAGGAGGCGGATGTCGTCGCCCAGCGCTTCGTATCCGGTGGTCGCAGCGGTGTTCTGAGGCTCGGTGGTCGTCACACCCGTCAGTCAACACGATTCTTCGTGAGGTCGCATCGACATCTCGTGATGCGGCTGTGGCCGACCCGTGTGAACCTCAGCGGGGGAGTGTGAGCTCGAAGGTGTCGCCGCCGTAGCCGAACTGTTGGTCGCGGCCTTCGATGGTGACGGTCGTGACGTCGTCGGGGATCTCGATACCTGACTGTGACCTCGTGAAGGGCTGCTCGGACGCGTGATCGTGGGTGAGGATGCGCTCTCCGAACACCGTGCCGTCCGGGCCGACCACCCTCCACGCGTCGGCGTACCGCTCCGGTGTGTCGTAGGGGGACGACAGCGTGGCGGCGACGGTCCAGGTGGATCCGTCGAACGTGGCCTCTGCGCCGATCACGTCGGGAAACATCTGGATGTCATCAGCGTCGTCGGTGACAACCGGTTCCTCCGATTCGGCGGTTTCATCTGGTGCGCTCGACTCATCGGCGGGCGCTGCGGTGTCAGTGGGTGCGCCGTCGGTCGGCTGTGGCGTCGCAACGGTGTCGGCAGCAGCATCGATGGATGCAGGGTCAGCGGAATCCTGGGAGCTTGCGCAGGCGGTGACCAGGAATCCGGTGACCACGAGCGTTCCGATGGCACGGCGAACCAACATCTGCCAGAACGTACCCGAGCGGGATCGCCACATGGCGTCGGGGAGCGTGCGATTCGCTTCCGAGACGCGAGCGGCAGCTTCGCTCCACCGAAGACCCTCGCGACCGTCGGCCTCCGCGCCATGATGGTGTCATGCGCGTGCTCTTCGCCACGGCCGAACTCTCGCCGATCGCAACGGTCGGCGGGCTCGCCGCCGCAGCAGCTGGATTGGGCAGTGAGCTCCGCCGCGGCGGCGTCGACGTCGACCTGGTCATGCCCGATTACGGAGGCATCGCACTCGTTGATGAAGTCACTTTCGAACTCGAGGTTCCCGACTGGGTCGGTGCAGCGACGGTGCGCCGCGGTCGCCACTCTGGCGTCGGGGCGCTGACGTTGGTCTCGGTGCCCGGTATGGCGCGAGAGCATCCGTATCTGCAACCGGACGGGGAGGGATGGCCCGACAACAGCGAGCGTTTCTTCCGATTCGCTCGGGCTGTTGCAGCGCTTGTCGAACGTGACGAGCCTGACGTGTTGCATCTCAACGACTGGCACACGGGAGCAGCGCTTGCCGCACTCGAGAATCCGCCGCCGACCGTTGTGTCGATCCACAACCTCGCGTACCAAGGGGTCGCAGATGGATCGTGGCTCGACGTCATCGGTCTGAACAGCCGCCACTACGAGTGGTGGGGAGACACGAACCCGTTGACGGGAGCGCTCGCACTCGCCGACCGGGTGGTCGCGGTTTCCCCGCACTATGCGACGGAGATCCAGACGGTCGAGGATGGGTTCGGTCTCGATAGGCCGCTGCGCGATCGCGGAGATGCACTCGTCGGGATCCTCAACGGCATCGACACCGATGTGTGGAACCCCGAGACCGACCCGCATCTCCCGGTGAACTTCTCGCGGGACGACATCGCTGGCAAGGTGGCCTGCCGAGCCGCGCTTGCACAGCGCGTCGGGTTCGACGACGACGAGATTCCGCTCGCAACGGTGGTGACTCGCCTCACGGAGCAAAAAGGGATCGACCTCCTGGTTCCGTTGATTCCGCTGCTCGAGCAAGTACCGATGCGCCTCGCAGTACTCGGCTCGGGCGACGCCGTTCTGTCTGCTCGCCTCCACGACCTCGCCGACAGCCACGCGGAACACTTCGCGTTCGTCGAGGGGTACGACGAAGCGCTGTCACACCTCATGTTCGGTGGCGCGGACCTGTTCGTGATGCCGAGTCGTTTCGAGCCGTGCGGTCTGACGCAGATGCAGGCAATGCGGTACGGCGCAGTTCCTGTCGTCACCGCGGTCGGTGGGTTGGTCGACACGGTGCCCGACGCCGACACGAACCCGCGAGGTTTAGGGTTCGTCGCGGATTCGGTGAGCCCTGAGTACCTGCTCGCAGCGATGTTCCGGGCGGCGAGAGCCGTCACCAAGAAGCGCAACGCCACTGCGCTGCGCAGACGCATGATGGCGATCGATTGGTCGTGGACGAAGCCTGCGGAGCGTTACCGCGAGATGTACGCAAGCCTGCGCGAGACAGAAACCTGACCGAACCGGGTCGCTGTTTCGTACACGACTGACTCGGAGGAGGTACGGTCGTCGCCGATGACCGCAGACCCGAAAGTGCTCGTGATCGTCCTCGCAGGTGGTGAGGGGAACAGACTGCAGCCACTCACGAGTGACCGGGCGAAACCAGCAGTGCCGTTCGCCGGCACGTATCGCATGATCGACTTCGCCCTTTCGAACTTCGCGAACGCTGGCTATCGCAAGATCGTGGTGCTCACGCAGTACAAGAGCCACAGTCTCGATCGGCACATCACGCAGACGTGGAGGTTCTCCGCGATGCTCGACGACTACGTGACCCCCGTGCCGGCGCAGATGCGCCGCGGCCCGTATTGGTTCCAGGGATCTGCCGACGCGATTTATCAGAACCTGAACCTCATTCACGACGAGAAGCCGGACATCGTGTGCGTGTTCGGTGCCGACCACATCTACCGGATGGACCCTCGCCAGATGGTGGAGGAGCACATTGCCAACAACGCCGGTGTAACCGTCGCTGCGATCCCGGTCCCGAAACACGAGGCAACCGAGTTCGGAGTCATCGAGTCCGACGAAGAAGGAAAGATCGTCGACTTCCACGAGAAGTCGGACTCGCCGCCGACGATGCCGGGCGATGACACCCGCTGCCTGGCCAGCATGGGCAACTACGTCTTCAACACCGACACTCTCATCGACATCGTGACGCCGGACGAGAACCAGTACACCGACCTCGGTGGCGACGTGATTCCTGCGCTCACCGCTGCAGGAGACGCTCGTGTGTACGACTTCTCCACGAATGTGATTCCCGGTCAGGACAGCCGCGAGCGTGGCTACTGGCGCGATGTCGGAACACTCGACGCGTTCTACCACGCCAACATGGACCTGATCACGGCCGTGCCGGTCTTCAACCTCTACAACGAGAAATGGCCGGTGTTCACGAGCCGTAAGGCGCTGCCGCCGGCCAAGGTGTCACGAGGCCGAGGCGGGGAGCCGCCGTTCGTCGACGACAGTCTCCTGTGTCAGGGCTCGATTCTCAGTGGAGGCCACGTCGAACGATCGATCATCGGTCCCGGCTGCTTCGTCGATCACGATGCGCACGTGACGGATTCGATCTTGTTCCCGGGGGTGCGCGTCGAGGCAGGTGCCCGGCTGCATCGTTGCATCATCGACAAGAACGTCGTGGTGCCACCGTGGACGCGAATCGGGCTCGAACCCGAGCAGGATCGCGAGCGCTACACGGTGAGTGACGAAGGCATCGTCGTGCTGCCCAAGGACTACAAGTTCGACTAGCGAGTTGCGGTGGGCCGAGCGCTCACTGGCTCAGGGCCCAATACATGATGCCCGTCGTTGTGTCGGCGGCGTGTCCGTTGGCGTTGCGCTCGGGAACGATCGGATACTGACCGCCGTAGGCGATGACGACCACGATGTCGCCGGGCCGCCAGAGCCCCTCGGCTGACACCCGGTTGTACATGGTCTGAAACTCTTGGAGCCAGCCCGCCTGGGGCTGGCCGGGAAGGCGGCTCGCCAACCAGACGAACTTCTGGTTCGTCTGACGAGCGATCCGCATCGCTCGGAAGAAGCCGTCCTCGTATTCGACGCCGTTGCAGACGTCGTGTGGGCATTCGACGAAGATCCCGTCGCCTTCGAACACCGCCCGCTCAGCGCTCGACCCGGCTGGGATCGGCGGGTACTGGCGGACGATATCCGTGTAGAAGTTCTGGGGCTGCCACCCGGTGAACACGTTGGTGTACTTGTCGTCCCCGGCGCCGTACGAGGCCCGGTCGACTGCCACCCGTGCGGCGGCGATCGTGTCGCCGTCCCATCGGCTCGGTTCGGAGGTGTAGAACGTCAGCGCTTCTCGCTCGAAGTCGATACGTGGATCGATCCGTTCGACGTAGTCGTAGGTCTCGACGAAGAACGACGATCCTCGGAAGTCCGACTCGGTGATCAACTGACGGGTGTCGACCTTGTTGGTCACTCGTGCGATCTCGTCGCCGGAGATCGCAGCGTTGTTGCCCCAGAGTCCGTCGAGGTTCTGGCGGACGAACGACCACTGGCTGTCGAGCGAGCTGTTGTTGGCGAGTGCATTCGTGCCGTGGAAGGCCATGAAGACCCGAGGGCGGTCCGGCGTCAGATCGACCGGTGGCGAGATTCGCTCAGCAGTTCTGGTTGCGTCCGCGGCGCTGTCGACCATGCCTCCGTTGGCTGAGGCCGACACGACCACCGAGGTGGTGCCAGCGCTCGCTACGGCGAGCAACGAGAGGAGGAAGGTTCTAGCGCGCACAGTGAGTCATCGGTCGGTCAGGCGTGACGGTTGAGCAGAATCCGACGCGCGCTGAACGTAACACCGGTCCGTCGGCGTGCTCGTTCACCTCACAGCGTCTTCGGTTGGCGGGTGTGATCAGGTCCCTGCGAGCCGTGCGACGACAGGAGCGAAAGCGTCGAGTTCCGCTGCGCCGACGATCACGTAGCTGAAACCGAACGCCTCTCGCCGCGCCACGAGTGTCTCGCAGATCTGGTCGACGTTGCCGATCAGCGCGAACGGCGACTCAGTGATCATCTGCTCGTCGACCCCGATCAACCCTGCCATCGCCGAGACTTGCCCGTCGCGATCGTCGGTGACGGACACGAAGAACGTGCGAACGTTCATCTCGATGTGATCCAGACGGCCTGCCGCCCGAGCGGCGTCCGCGACGATCGCGACCTTGTCGACGACTGCGTCGCGGGTCATCGTTGCGATCGCCTCCGGCCCGATCACGCCAGCGTGCAGCGTGCCGTTGACGCCGACGATGTCCGCCTCGCGTGCGGCGATTCCGAGCACGCGTGGCCCACCCCCGCCGATGATCACCGGCGGATGCGGTGCCTGCAGCGGTTTGGGAAAGCCGTCGTGGTTGCGGATCGTGTAGTGCTCGCCCTCGAAGGAGAACGGTGTTGCACCCATCACTCCTTTGATGACCTCGAGGCCTTCGACGAACCGGTCGATCCGCACGCCCGCTCGGTCGTAGGTCATCCCGGCCTGTTCGTAGTCGGCGATCATCCAGCCGGCGCCCAGACCGATCTCGACGCGACCATCCGAAAGGACGTCCATCGTCGCCAGCTCCTTGGCGAGAACGAGTGGGTGCTTGTAGTCGTTGTCGAACACGAGCGCGCTCGCTCGCAGCGTGGTGGTAGCGGACAGCACCGCCTGTAGTGCCGGGACGGGAGCGAACTGCGCGTCGAAGTGGTCCGGCATCGTCGCGACGTCATATCCGTGTCCCTCGATGCGTCTGGCCTGCTCCACCCACCCAGCTCCGGAGTCGGACTTCTGGAGTTGCACGCCGAAGCGAAACGGCTTGATGGGAAAAGGACTGATCTGTTCGGTCATCACACTCGACCGTAGGCGGCCGGATGTCCCTCGGACGTGATCAGATTCGTGAAGAGAAGATGCATTGGGCATGACGCCACAGGGCCCTCGGCCAGCACTAACTTGAGATGCGCTGTGCAACGTTTGTATTGGATTCCACGCCTGCTGCTCGTCGTCGCGAGCGGCGCACTGTTGATCGTTGCGATCGTGGTGGCTGTGGCACCGAGGGTCTGGTCGGCAGCCAACGCCCACAGCGAGGACCCAGTCGTTCTTCCTGAATTCGAGTCGCTCGCGCAACGCACCTACGTCTACGACGCGAACGGCAACGAGATCGCTGTCTACGAACTCGAGAATTCCCAGCCGATCAAGTACGCCGACATCCCCGACACCGTGGTCCAGGCGTTCCTCATCGTCGAGGACAAGGAGTTCTTCAACCACGAGGGCGTGAACGTTCGCAGTCTCTTCCGCGCGACGCTGTCGAACTTTGCGTCCGACGCTCCGCAGCAAGGTGCGTCGACGATCACCATGCAGGTCGTCAAGAACGACTTCCTCGCAGGCCTCGAGCGAGATGGCCGGTACAAGCTCCTCCAGATCCAGTATGCGAAGCGCCTGGAGAAGGAGATGCCGAAAGAAGAGATCATGGAGCGGTACTTGAACACCGTCTTCTTCGGGAACAACGCGTACGGCATCCAGGCGGCTGCAGAGACCTACTTCGGCAAGACCGCTGCCGACCTCGACTTCATCGAGGCCTCGTTCCTCGCAGGGCTCGTCCGCTCGCCGTCCGGTTTCGACCCCATCAACGAACCGGAACGCAGCAGAGCCCGATGGATCCAGGTGCTCGACCGCCTCGTCACCGAAGAGATCATCACCGAAGACGAAGCGGACTACCTCGACGGTCCGGGCTTCACGCTGCCGGAGCGGGTTCGGGTGATTCCAGGGCGTGAGTATTCCAGGAGCTACTTCACCGAGGCATTGCGCGACTACCTCCTCAACACGTCGGACATCCTGGGCGACACCTACGAGCAGCGATACAACCAACTCTTCCGCGGTGGCTTGAGAATCCACACCACGCTCGATCAAGACATGCAGTTCGCCGCCGAACGAGCCCGAGACGAGTTGCCAGCGACGAACGAAGGTTTCGACGCAGCAATCGTTTCACTGGATTCTCAGTCCGGAGCGATCCGGGTCATGGTCGGTGGGCGCGGGTTCGAAGCGGGCGAACGCGAGCTCAACATGGCGCTGAGCCCTCGCCAGACCGGATCGAGCATCAAGTACTTCATTCTGGCCGCAGCGATTCAGGCGGGCGCTCAAGCTGGCGACATCATCGATGGAACACGAGGATGCGCACTTCCGAGCGGCGACCCCAGCGAACCGATCTTCCAGATCAACGGCGGCATCGCGGGCCGCGTCGGCGACCTCCGTTACATCACATCGAGCTCGGTGAACTGTGGCTTTGCTCGTCTGTCGCAGATCGTCGGTCTGAATCGTGTGGTCGACACGACCTACCGCATGGCGTCGTCGCCGTACCTGTACAAGGGGCAGCCAGCAGAGGAACGCGAGCCGGTGCAGCCGTTTGCCAGTTTCGCCACCGGGGCGAACGAGATGAGCGTGCTGGACATGGCGGCCGGTATCCAGACTCTCGCCAACGAAGGCACCCATCACGAGCCGTATTACGTCGAGTTCATCGACGATGCCGAGAACAACCGGATCTACACGCACTTCGACCCGGGCACGCAGGCCCTCGACCGCGACGTGGCCCTGGAGACCGTGGACATCATGAAGGGTGTCATCACGGGCGGCACGGCTCGCCGCGAAGGGCCACTCGCCGACAACCGGCCGGCGTTCGGCAAGACCGGTACCCAGCAGGACAATACAAATGCGTGGTTCGTGGGTGGCACGAAGCAGCTGTCGACGGCGGTGTGGGTGGGCGACCCTGATGCGTACACCGAGATGATCGGCATCGATGGGTTCGAGTTCCCGAAGATCCAGGGCGGTACCTACCCGGCCCGAATCTGGAACAGCTTCATGGAACCGGCCCATGCGTTCCTGCCGATCGAGGACTGGGACGACCCGGCCCCACCAGAGCGAGCCAATGCCCGACTGGTATTGCCTGGCAACGAGTGCGAGCGGGTCCTCGTGGGCGTCACCGGTGGCGAGCCGATCCTGCCCGACCCGGCTGAAGCAGCGCCGGTCGCTGCCGAGGAATTCCAGACCGAACCGGTGCCCGAAGAGCCTGCTGAGACCGTCCCGGTCCAAACCACGCCGATCGTCGAGATCTTCAACAACGTCCAGCTCGGAACGACGATCGCTCCCGACAATCTCGATCCGCTCCATCCTTTGCCGTCCGTTGCGCTCGGCCGCAACGTCGGCCCGTGCAGCGGGTGAGATCGCAGTGGCGTGGCGCGCGGCGTGGCGTGCAATGATCGGTGACGATGACCGACGCCAGTGACGCACCGGAACCGACCTCGAACACGACTGCTGACCGCTTGCTCTCGGTTCAGGGGATCGATACCGAAGCGGATCAACTCGCAAACCGTCGAGAACGTCTCGTCGAACGAGAACAGCTCGAAGCCGCGTCGGCGCAACTCGCCACCTGGGAACGCGAACGCACCGCGATGCGGAACCGGATGGACGAGCTGACGGGCGTGATCGAGCGAACCGAGGCTGAATCGGCGGAGATCGCCGAGCACAAGGTCCGTCTCGAGGCCCAGATGAAGACCGTGATCGCACCGCGAGAAGCTGAAGCCCTGATGCACGAGATGGCAACTCTCGACGAACAAGTCGACACGTTGGACACCGCCGAACTCGAGGCGCTCGAGGAGCAGTCGGTTCTCGACGATCGATTGACGGCGCATCTCTCGTCGGAGGAGGGCCTTCGCGACTCGGTCTCCGTTGCCGACGCGGCCCTCGAGCGGGCGACTGGCGAGATCGATCGAGAAATCGAACGACTCGGCGGCGAGCGCGGAGCAGCGCGTGACGAACTCAGCGACGGCGTGCTCGCTCGATACGACCGAGTCCGTACGTCGTCAGGGGTGGCTGTCGCGAAACTCGTCGGACATCGATGCGACGGCTGCCATCTCGACCTTTCGGCTGCGGAAATCGACGACGTCAAAGACGAGGCAGCGAGCTCGGACGGCGTTGCCGACTGCCCCAACTGCGGGCGCATGCTCGCACTCTGAGCCGAAGGTGTTCTTCTGGTTCATCGCGACGTCGGTGATCGCCATCGGGTTCGTCTTCCGTGACCCGAGCTTCGACAATCGATTGCTCGTGGTCGGTTCGGTGCTGCCAGCCGTCGACGTCGTGTTCGGAGGCGCACGTGCACTGCACAGCATCACGGTGAGCATCGCGTTGCTCGCGTTGGTGATGTTTGCGACGAAACGAGGCAGCGGTATCCGCAAGACCCTGCTCGGTTTGCCGATTGGGATGTTCCTCCACCTGGTGTTCGATGCAGCCTGGAACGACACCGACACGTTCTGGTGGCCGATCACCGGGCTCGGGTTCGAGGACTCCGGGATCCCGATCATCGATCGCGGCTGGATCAGCATCGTTCTCGAGATCATCGGTGTCGCCGGTGTGGTCTGGCTCTGGAGGCGCAATGGGTTGAGTGCGCCGGAGCGTCGACGTCGTTTTCTCGACGACGGGCAATTGGATGCGCTCCCCGACCGTGCTGCTCCGTAGCGCCCGGTCGCGCACGGCTTCTCGATCGTGTGGCACACTCTCGTCGTGTTGATCTTGCTTCGTCACGGACGCACTGCGGCAAACGAAGCCGGACTCCTGCAGGGCCGGTTGAATCAGGACCTCGATGAACGAGGGCGGCAGCAGGCGATTGATGCCGCTGCGTACATCACCGCTCAGGCGGGGTCGATCGACGCCGTGGTGGCGAGCCCACTGAAAAGGGCGCAGCAGACCGCCGCTGCGTTCGAGATGGACGTGGAGACCGACGAGCGTTTCATCGAACTGTCGTACGGCATCTATGAAGGAGTGCCTCACGCCGACGTTCCGTCCGAGGTCTGGCAGACGTGGCGAAACGACTACTCCTTCGTCCCGGAAGGCGGCGAGTCACTCGCTGCGCTCGACGAGCGGGTGCGCGGAGCGTGCGCCGACCTGGTGGAGCGGGCAGCCCATGAGAATGTCGTCGTGGTGAGCCATGTCTCGCCGATGAAATCGGCGGTTGCCTGGGCGTTGGGCGTCGACATCGGTATCTCGTGGAACTGTCACCTCGACCATGCAGCGATCTGTCGGATCGCCATTCGAGGTCGCCGACCGGTGCTGCTGACCTTCAACGAAACAGCGTGATCGTGCAATGGTGAGGTGGCCTGTAAGCGGGGTTCTGTAGGAACTTGCGTTCCCGGTGGCCATCCATCTGTGCGGTCTACCCGAGCGAAACGGACGGGCCGCCCATCGCTCTGCTCGACCTTGCTCCAAGTGGGGTTTACCGAGCCGACGCCGTCACCGACGCCGCTGGTGCGCTCTTACCGCACCGTTTCAGCCTTGCCTGTGACCGGTTTCCCGGCCCATCGGCGGTCTCTCTCTGTTGCACGTCCGTCAGGTCACCCCAACCTGGCTCTCGCCAGCACCTTGCCCGATGGAGCCCCGACTTTCCTCGACTCGTGCACGCACGAGCCGCGGCCACCCGGTCACCTCACCATTGCGTTGACGACTCTACGGCGACTCGCGCCGCAAGCGATCAAGCCTCTGGTTCGAGTTCGTTGTAGACGAAGCTGTTGGCGGCAGGAGTCTGCAGCACGACGCTCTCGCGCACGGCATTGAGGTCGGCAGGCCCAGCCTTGACCTCGATCTGTGCGGTCTGGCCGAAGGTCGACTCGACGGCGAAGTGACGGATCTGGAACCGAGCGGTTGGCGGAACCTCTTCGCCGACAAGCGCGGGGGAGACGTACGCCTCGGCGCCACCGATCGCGATGGCGAGCGCTGCGGAGTGGCGAGCTTCGAGCGTGGCTGCCTCGAGGTGAGCAACTCGTGTCTCGACCGTGCTGGCCGCTGAAGCGAGTTCCTGGTGCGAAGCCGTTGCCAAGGTCTCGAGTGTCTGGGCGAATGCCATGACATCCTCGGGCACGGCATCGGCGAGCCGGGTGAAGGTGATCTCGTCGCCTTCGGACAGATCGTCGATCGAACTGGTTGCGGTGATCTCGCCGAGCGTGGTGGTGACGGTCTCAGCGATGGGGACCACTTGACCGATGACCTGAACCATCAACCCGCCTGACTCGTCGAGCACGACCAGCCCGACGACGTCGGACAGGATCTTTTCGAGCGTGGGAGCGACGAGTCGGTCCATGAGCCAGGGGTTGGACGTGGTCCAGCCGACTCCGCCGGCTGCTTCGGTGAGCTCGACCATCTGGTCAGCGATTGCCTGGTGATCTTCGATGAGCCGGTTGACGACGGGAACGAGTTCGTCCGGAATCGCTCCGTCGAGTCCGAGGGCCGTCTCGTAGACCGAGATCGCGGTGTACTCGAGCGAGGAAGCGGTCCGCAACAGGACGGCTTGGTCGACTTCGAAGGATTCGAGCGCCGTCACGGCGGGCGCATCGCCGACGCGTCCCGGAGCGTCATCGCCGCCCCGATTGTCGCCACATGCAGCGGCGAGCGCAGCGAGCGTGGCGCTGAGACCGCCGATCTTGAGTGCCTGGCGGCGACCGGTGCTGATGTCGAGTGGTGAGCTCATCAGGCCTCGTCTCCCAGTGAGAGGGCGGATGCGGTGTTGCCGAACAAGACGTCGAGGTCACTGACACCGAGGAGGTCGGCGAGCACGGTTGCGTGGCGCGCCTCGGTGATGGCGATCGACGCGGTGAGTGCGATCGCGTCGTCGCTCTCGTAGTCGGCGATGAGTGCGGTGTGTGTCGCCGCAGCGGTCTGCTCGAGGCCGTGAGCGGCAGCGAAGAAGTCGCTGTCTGATCCCGTGAAGCCTGCGAGGTTTGCGTCGATGACGGCACTGTTTGGTTCGCCAGCCGAGAGGCCCGTGATACCCGAGACCGCCTGTGCAAACGCTTGGTGATTTTCGGCCATCACGCCCACAGCGACTGCGAGGTCGCCTTCGGCTCCCGACTCGAGCTTGGCCCGGTACAGCTCGCTTGCGGCCAGTTCGAGTGCGATCACCTGCCCGAGTAGCGCAGCGTCCGCCTCGGTGGGGACGTTCGGTCGTTCGTCGGTGCCCGCCGTAGCGAACGCCGTCTGGTCGACGAGCAATGCGGCGGCGAGGCCACCAAGGGCGGCGGCGCCGCCGGCGGTGACGAGGCTGCGGCGCGACATCGTCGTGTCGACCTCACGCTCAGCAATTTCGAGATCCACGGGGGATGGGTCCTTTCGGGTCATGCGACTGCGGCCCTCCTCGGAGGGCATCGGAGCGATTCTAGGGTGATGCATGGCGTGAACACCGGATTCGTCCGTTCGTGATACTCGTCTCGCTCTCGTCGCTCGGTGGAACGGGAGCATCAGAAGTCGAGTGCCGAGAGGTCGGGGTGCCAGGTTCGAGCGCGAGTCAGCGCTTCAGCCCAACGCTTGCGTCCGTCGGAATGGTCGAAACCCGTGGTGGGGAGCGCGGTGATCGAGGGATTCCACAGGTTCCCGACATCGTTGATGTCGTCCCACCGTCCGAGCGCGAGTCCGGCCAGGAATGCTGCGCCACGGGTGGTGGCTTCGGTCGTCGGTGAGACCTCGATCTGGCGGCCCGTTGCGTCCGCGAGCGCGGTGATGAGCGTCGGGTTGGCGGACATGCCGCCGTCGACGTGAATCGTTTCGATTGGGACGCCGGTGTCTGCGATCGCAGCGTCGATGAGGTCGGCGCTGCGATGGGCCACGCCTTCGAGCACGGCTCGCACGATGTGTCGCCGCTCGGTTCCGCGTGTCATTCCCAGCAGGGTGCCTCGGGCGCCGTAGTCCCAGGCCGGTGTGCCGAGTCCGAGGAGTGCTGGGACATACGAGACGCCTTCGGTCGACTCGCACAGCTGAGCGACGTCGTGGCTGTGGGCGCTGGAGTCGATGATGCCCAGGTCATCGCGGAGCCACTCGACGTTGGTGCCCGCAGAGAGCATGATCGCCTCGGCGCCCCACGTGAGTTGGCCAGCCAACTGCCACACCGGCAGCGCGTAGGTCCCGGCCGGGTTTCGCTGGATCTCGGTCGGTGCGGGTGCCCCCGTCACGACGTCGAGCATGCCGCCCGTGCCGAGGGTGAGCTTGGCGGCTCCCGGTCGGACGCACCCTTGGCCGATCAGCGACGCCTGTTGATCACCGATCATCGCTGCGATGGGCGGCGACCCGGGAAGCGCGGTTGCCTGGGCGATGACCCCCGCTGAATCGACGACGCGAGGGAGCATTGCTTCGTCGATCGAGAACTCCGCGAGACGATCGGTCGACCATGCGGACCCATCAGCGATGCGCATGCCGGTGGTGGTGGTCGACATGTTGGTGCCGTCACTGACGTGAACGGAGCCGTGCGTGAGTGTCCAAGCGATCCATGAATCGATCGTGCCGAAGCACAGATCTCGCCCAGCGAGATCTCCGGAGTTCGCGAGCAGCCAGCCGAGCTTGGTCAGCGACTGGTTCGGCGCCACGGTCCAATCGTGGGTGGCCTTGGCCACGATGCACTCCGTGATGGTGCGCAGGTCTTGCCAGCCGAGACCCGGTCCGATCGGTTCGCCGGTTGCGCGGTCCCACACGACGGTGCTCGCTCGTTGATTCGTGATTCCGACTGCAGCGACGGGTGAATCGGCTGCTTCGATCGCTGCATGGCTGGCCTCGAGGACGAGTCCGGCGAGAGCCACAGGATCGAATTCGACGAGTCCGTCGAAGGGAATCGATGGAGGGCTCGCTCGGTATTCGTAGTGGAGAATTCGCAGGGTGTCGTCGACGATTGCGGCTCGTAGCCCAGTGGTGCCGACGTCGATGACGAGGAACGTGACGTCAGCTCCGCTGCTCATCGTCGGCTCGACGGCACGAAGCCTTGGGCTTGTAGGCGGCTGCCGAGGAACCCGCCGAGCAACCCTGCTGCGGAGATGACCGACAGAGTGAAGACGATCGCGAACCACGGAACGGCGGTCCCGCGCACGAGCCGGACGATCACGAAGACGAATTCGACGACCACGTAGGTGCCGATGGCTGTGACGAGTGCGTGGCTCAACGGCGTCGCGGCGCGCTGCACCCATGCGGCACAACCGGCGCCGATCACGAAGAAGACGATGAACAGCACGAAGAACAGGGCGTTCAGCCCGCCGGAGTCACTTCCGACAACCGCGGCGAGGATGCGGAAGGGCACGGCGAGAGCGACACACACCGAGGCGCCCGCGCGGATGGCATCGGCATCCCATCGCTGAGGGAGTACGGCGTCGATCTTCGCGATGCGATCGTCCTCGGTCATCGTCTGCATGGTGTCACGGCCGCAGCGTGCGCCACCAACTCGCCGCGCCATCAATTGGTGTCGATGCGAGTACCGTTGCGGCCCGTGCCCAGGAACGTCGACGATGACTGGCTCGGCTGTGCGCTGGCGGACCCCGCCTGGAGGGTTTGCTGATGACGACGACCTACGACCCGCTCGACGCTGTCTACACCGACGAGGCCGACGTCCGCCTCGAACTGGCACGAGTCCAGGACATCTGCCACGAGTGCCGCCGATGTACCGACTTCTGCGGTTCGTTCCCGACCTTGTTCGACATGCTCGATGCGATGACCGAGGCGTCCGCTGAGCGGCTCACGCCCGCTCAGCAGGATCACGTCGTCTCCGAGTGCGTTCACTGCACGCTCTGCGCGGTCGGGTGCCCATTCGGTTCGGGAACGCACGAGGCAGACGTCAACGTGCCGCTCCTCATGCTGCGGGCTCGGGCGATGCAGTTCGAGCACCATCACCTCGGGGCGACGGGCAAGTTGGCAGCGCGAGTGCTGTCGCGCCCGGATCGCATCGGCCGGCTTGCGTCGGCGACTCCACGCGTTGCGAACGCGATCATCAGTGCACCGAGAGGGTCGCGACGCCGTCGCCTGCTCGCACGCTTGACCGGGGTGTCTCCCGATCGACACCTCGGATCGTTCGTCGCGCAGCGTTTCCGAGCGTGGTTTCGTGCGCGGCCCAAGGTCACGCTCCACCGTCGCCAGGCGAGCGTCGCGCTGGTGCCGACCTGCATCGTCGAATACCAGGCGGCGTCGATCGGCAAGGACCTCGTCAAGGTGTACGAACGCAACGGCGTCGAGTGCTCGGTTTCCGGCGTCCGCTGCTGTGGTGCGCCGATGCTGCACGCCGGCGATGTCGACGCGTTCGGCAAGGTCGCTGCGAAGAACATCTCGCAACTGGCCGGCGAGATCCGCAGGGGCGCCGACATCGTCGTGACGCAGCCAGCGTGCGCCCACGTGTTGGCCGTCGACTCAGCTGCCCATGTCTCGGGTGCAGAGGCGAAAGCCGATGCGGCCCTCGTTGCCGAACACACCTACGACTCCGCCGGCTATCTCATGAGCCTGCATCGTGGTGATGACTACGTACTCGACACCGATTTCGAAGGCGAGACGCATCGACGCATCACGTACCAGGCTTCGAGTCATGTGCGTGCCCGCGGGCGCGGGTACCCCAGTCGCGATCTGATGCGACTCACCGGCGCGCAGATGGAGGTCATCCAACAGCCGTCAGGAGTCGGTGGCATCTGGTCGCTGCGAACTCGAGACGACGCCGATGAGTCAGTGACTCGAGCGCTCACGGAACGCATTGCTGCAGGGAACGGCACCGTCGTTGCCAGCGACTCGTACCTCGTCGGCCTCGCGGTGACCGAACGAAGCGAGGACGTGAAGGTGCTTCACCCGCTCCAGGTCATCGCTCGGGCGTACGGCATTCCCGACGAAGCCTGACCAGCGACGCTCGCCGTCAACTTTTCCTGGCGCGCGGGCGTCACACGCTCTAAGTTCCCCGCAGCGACGGCTGGGGACATCGTCGCACAAGCTGAGTGTTGGCCACGGGGGCAACGACATGTCGATACAACAGATCAATCCGCAGGAAGCCAAGTGGTGGGATCTCGGTGCGTGCAGGGGGCTGGATGCATCGATCTTCTACCCCGATGACGAGGCCGAAGCGCAAGCCGCCAAGACGGTGTGCGACGACTGCGCGGTGAAGACCGCCTGCCTCGACCACGCGTTGAGCTTCCGTGAGAAGTCCGGTGTCTGGGGAGGCGCAACCGAACGTGATCGGCGTCGGATTCTGCGCCACCGACGTCGACCGGCCTGATCGCCGTTCACCACGCAACTGCTTGGGCGGCGTCGTCCGCTGACGAATACGATCACGCGCATGTCTGAGATCGATGACCACGGTGGCTGGGCCACGTTGCTGCGCACGCTGATCGCCGGAACCGATCTTTCCTCGGACGAAGCAGGCGCAGCGATGTCGACGATCCTCGCCGGTGACGCAACGCCGGCTCAGATCGCCGGCTTCGTGGTTGCGCTTCGCGCCAAGGGCGAAACGGTCGATGAGCTCGCCGGGATGCTCGACGCAGCGATGGCGCAAGCGGCCATTGTCCCGCTCAGCGATGCGCAGCGGGACGCAGCGGTCGACGTCGTCGGAACCGGTGGAGATGGCTCGCACTCGATCAACGTGTCGACGATGGCCGCGATCGTCGCCGCTGGCGCCGGTGCGACGGTGTGCAAACACGGGAACCGTTCGGCGTCATCGAAGTGCGGCACAGCGGATGTGCTCGAGCTGCTGGGTGTTGCGATCGAGCAGACGGCCGACGGCGTGGCGGAGTGTGTGCGCACTGCTGGAATCGGCTTTTGCTTCGCTCCGGCGTTCCACGCCGCCTTTCGCTTTGCCGGACCACCGCGCCGCGAGATGGGCGTGCCCACCGCGTTCAACCTGATCGGACCGATGGCCAACCCAGGACGTGTTCGCAACCAGCTGATCGGTGTCGCCGACCCGCGGTTCGCTCCCACGATGCTCGGCGCGCTCGAGCGTCAGGGCGTGACCAGCGCCTGGGTCGTGCACGGAGACGGACTCGATGAACTCACGACCGGTGGCGTCTCGCAGGTCTGGGAACTCAGCAATGGCAGTCAGCGATCGTTCGACATCGACCCGCAGGACTTCGGCATCGCCCCATCGGTCGGCGACGACCTGCGCGGAGGCGAGCCGGAACAGAATGCCGAGGCGGTGCGCCGGGTGCTCGCAGGTGACATCGGCCCCCACCGTGATGTGGTCGTGCTCAACGCGGGTGCCGCGCTCGTGGTGGCCGGCCACACACCCGATCTCGCAGGTGGGATCGAGGCGGCCCGGGCTGCAATCGATGACGGGCGGGCTGCCGCAACGCTCGACCGCTTCGTCGAAGTGTCGCAGTCCCAGGTCAGCGAATGACCGAGCCGGCGCTGGTCGTTCGTACGCCTGCGTCCTCCGCCAACCTCGGTGCTGGCTTCGACGTGTTCGGGATGGCGTTGACCATGTACGCCGACATCGGTGCCGGCGACGCTCCCGACGACGGGCACCAGATCGACGAACACCACCCGGCGCGGGTGCCGTTCGAGCGTCTCGGCGGCAGTGGGCCGATGTGGCTACGTACGAACATTCCGATGGCGCGAGGTCTCGGCTTCAGCGGCGCGGTGCGCGTCGGTGCCGCCGCCCTTGCCGTTGTCCAGTCCGGCCGCACGGTTGCCGACGGCGCCGCTGAGATCCTTTCGGTGGCAGCGGAGCAGGAAGGGCACGGTGACAACGTCGCCGCGTCGCTGCATGGCGGCATCGTCGCCTACGTCGCAGAGCAGGTCCGTCCCTTCGTGCTCGGGCCGACGTTGGGCGATTCTTCGTTCGTGGCGTGGGTTCCCGACGTCACCACCTCGACCGACAGGTCGCGTCAAGCCTTGGGCGCGACCGTCGACCGGGCGGCCGCCGTTCACAACATCGGGCGGGCCGTGCAGTTTGCGTTGGCGTTCGCCCACGACGACCCGGAGATGTTGGTCGATGCAACCGCCGACCGAATGCACCAGGTTGGTCGGCTGGCCGCGATCCCGGGAGCTGCCGACGCAATGGACGCCGGTATGTCCGCCGGCGCTTGGTGCTCATGGCTGAGTGGGAGCGGGCCGACGGTGGGGATGCTCGTCGCCAGAGAGCGAAGCGAGTCCGTAGCGGCAGCGCTTCCGTCCGGCGGGCACACGAAAGTCCTTGCGATCGATCGGCTCGGCGCTCGAAGCGTTTGATGCGCGCTGCGAGGCAGCCAGGTTGCCGCAGTGCTCAGGCGGCGCGCTCGAGTGGAGGAATCTTCTCGTTCATCGCGATCGGGAACCGCCAGTCACCACTACACACCACGTCGAGATGCGCTGCGTGCTTGTCGAAGAACTTCGCCAGGCACAACGCCTCGTCGGCGTGTTCTCGCGGCACGGGTTCGCCGACCGTGATGCTGCCGAGCGGGCCGGCAGGGAGTGCCGACGTGAGTGCGGTGCTGGTGCGCGTGTCGACGAGGTAACCGTCGCTCAGAATCCAGGTCGTGTCGCCATGGGTCACCTCGGCATTCTTCGATTGGCCCAGCGCATCGAGGAGTTGTGTACGGCGCACCGCACCGAGCAGCGCAGAGAGTCGATCCCGTGTCGTGGCGGCTTCTTCGAAACGCTGCTGGCCGGCAAGCGAGCGCATGCGATCGCGGAGTCGTTCGACGACGTAGGCGTGGTCGCCGTCGAACGCTCGAGCACACAGCTCGACCGCCGCCGCGTAGTCGCCCGGATCTGCGGTTCCCGAACACGGGCAGTGCGCAACGCCCAACTGGGCTGCGCTGCATACCGGTGCATCGAGGGGTGCGGTGTAGTTACGGCCGAGTCGTTGCGTGCAACGCCGAAGCGGCAGTGCTGTCTGGATCGCCTCCTGGACGAGCGACGCCATCTTGCGCGACGGCAGCGGCCCGAGGTGCAGGCCGAGTCGGGCCGGGTTCTTCACGATGCTCAGTCTCGGCCAGGCGGTCTCGGTGTCGAGGCGGAGGTAGCAGTACTTGTTCGCGGTGGTGCCGCGTCGGTTGTACCTGGGAAGCAGTTGGCCGATCATGCGCGTTTCGACGACTTCGGCCGTGAGCGGATCGGGCATTTCAACATGTCCGACCGCAACAGTCTCTCGAAGCATCGGCCCGATCTTTCGGCGGTCGTCGCTCCCGAAGTAGCTGCGCACCCGTTGTCGAAGATTGGTTGCCTTTCCGACGTAGAGCACGCGATCGCCAGCTCCCCGGAAGGTGTAGACCCCCGGTGATCGGGGGAGCCCGGCGGTCAGCTTGAGTTTCGGTGCCATCGGGTGGCCGCCGATCTTGCCGAGCGCGACGAGGTCGTCCAGCCCGAGGACCCCGAGACCCGATGCTCGTTCGATCAACAGGTGCAACAGGTCAGTCGTGGCGAGCGCATCGTCGAGGGCCCGGTGACTGGGTTGATGATCGAGGCGGAGGCGAGAGGCAAGGGTCCCGAGCTTGCAGTTCGGCACCTCGTCTCGGACGAGCCTGCGTGCCAGGTGAACGGTGTCGACCACGACGCCGTTCCACTCGGGCCGCTCGCTCCGGCGAAGTGCGGCTCGGATGAAGCCCACGTCGAACTGGGCGTTGTGAGCGACCAGCACTGCGTCGCCGAGGAAGCTCAGCAACGACGGGAGCACCGCCTCGATTCGCGGGGCGGGTGCGACGAGGACGTCCGTGAGCCCGGTCAGGATCGAGATTTGCGGAGGAATTGCGCGTCCTGGGTTGACCAGGGTCTGGAATGTCCCGAGGCATTCACCGGCTCGTACCTTGACCACGCCGATCTCGGTGATCATGTCGTCGTTGCGGTTGCCTCCAGTGGTTTCGAGATCGAGCACGCAGAACGTCACGTCGGCAAGCGGCGTGCCCAACTCATCGAACGAACGTTGCAGAATGACTTCGGAAGCGGCCCCAACTCGCATTCGAACGAGTACACACGAACATGTGTACTGATGTCAAGCTGAAGTACTCCTCAGCGGGCGAGGCCGTGGGCCGGGTAGGTTCGATCTATGAGCGAGGTCGAGCATCGACATCTCCGGTCGGCATTGGAGTTCGCCTTGCTCGTCGCCGCCGAAGGTCAGAAGCGTCGGCCACCGCTGCACGTTCCGAAAGAACTGAAGCCGTTCTTGTCCAAGCAGCGCATTGCAGCAGGCAGCTTGGGGCGGCTGCGTCGAATCATCGAAGCCGACGACACGTTTCGTTCGGCGCTCTCCGCCGGAGCTGTGCCCGAACTCGTCGACGAAGTCGGTCGACTCTGGTTGGCCGGCCGGAGTGGGTGGGAACAGCGAGCCCAGGAGCTCCTCGACGCCGAAGCAGCGGAGAGCGAATCGAAGGACCTTCAGCGCGACCTGAAGCGGGCGGAGAAGCGACGTCTCGCGGCGGAGCAGGCGACCGCCCGCGTCCAGGCAGAGGTGCTCGTGCGCGATCAGACCATCGCAGCGCAGCTTGCGGAACTCGACGATCTTCGTGCCGATGTTGCCAAGGCCACCGAGGTGCTCGCCGAAGTCCGCACGGAGTTGATCGATACGCGCAACGAGCTGCGCCACGCACGCGATCGCGAAGCGTCGGCCACCCGGCGAGCCGAGGCGGCTTCGGAACGACTTCGTGAGGTCGATGGCCCGACAGAACGTGCGGCTGCTGCCGACGACGTATCGACGATGGCGGCAGCGGAGCTGCGAGCAGCAGCCGCCACCCGGCAGCGCCTCGATGCAGCGTTGGACGCGTCTCGCAGCTTCGCCTCCGAGATGGAACGGCTCCTCGGCATCGAGGACCTGCCGAGTGAGCCGGAGCGATCAGCACGGGTGGTGCAAGGCGTGCGCGTACCGGTGGCGTTGCCCGGCGGCGTGATCTCGACCTCAGCACAGGCCGCAGAACACCTGGTGCGGTCCGACGCCTTGATTCTCGTCGATGGGTACAACGTCGCGAAGCTGGGTTGGCCTGGTCGCTCGCTCGAGGAACAACGCGAAGCGCTGATCGCCCGAACGGAGAATCTCGCTCGTCGGCACGGTGCGGATGTCTCCATCGTCTTCGACGGGGATTCCGTCGTCGGTGCTCACGCAGGGGTGCGTCGCACGGTGCGCGTCGTGTTCTCGCCGTCGGGCGTGACCGCGGATGATGTCATCCGAGACGAGGTCGAACGGTTGCCGACGGAGCGACGCGTCGTGGTCGTGACGAATGATCGAGAGATCGTCGACGATGTGCGTCGATGGGGCGCCAATGTCGTGCCGAGCAACGCGTTCATCGCGACCCTGTAGCAATGCTGCTGGACGGTCTCGGTCATCGCGTTTGAGAACGGTCGGTTGTCGGTGATGATCGAGGCGATAACATCTGGTTGCAACATTCCGGGATAGCTCAGTTGGCAGAGCACGGCACTGTTAATGCTGTTGTCGCAGGTTCGAGCCCTGCTCCCGGAGCTCGAAGGCCCACCGTCCACGCGGTGGGCCTTTGTCATTTTCTGCAGCGGCGACGCCCGTCGTGGCGTAAACCTCAGATTGCTCAGCGGTCGTCTGGTTGACTGACGGTATGGCAGACGCTCCTGATCCAATCAGCGAGCGATCGACCCGGAAGTTGGCGATGCTCGTGGTCGCCGCGGTGGCCCTCGCTGCGTGCTCGAGCGGCGATCTGTCCGACGCTGCCACCGAGGCCAGGAGCAACGCGTCGAGCACCGTCGAACCCGACCTCGTGGCGGAGACGGAGACGACCGAGCCGCCCGTCACGACGCCGCCCCCGGCGACGTCCAACAGTTCGAGTACCGTTCCGCCAGCCGGCTCGACGACGTCGATCGCTCCGGAACCGGCGACGACGCCCGCACCGACGGTTCCGCCCGACCCGACGTGTCCCTCGCCGGTCGACCTGCTGCCAGCCGACGATGAGCCGGTCAAGGTGATCCTCGATACGGACTTCGCGGGAGACGTCGACGATGCGGGAGCGTTGGCGGTGCTCCACGTGCTCGCCGATGCCGGGGGCGTCGAGATCTTGGCCGTGATGGTGTCCGACGGTGGCCCGGCGCCGTCGCACCGAGCGATCGATGCGATCAACACGTACTACGGGCGACCCGACATTCCGATTGGCGTGGTCGCAGGTGTCGCTCCGCAGGCTGGTTCCTCCTACGTCGAGGCGCTCGCCGAGAACTTTCCGAACGACGTCGACGACCCACCCGCTGCAGTGGACCTGTACCGAGAGATCCTCAGCGAACAACCGGACGACTCCGTGACCGTCGTGAGCGTCGGGTATCTCACGAACCTCGACGCGCTGCTGTCTGCGCCGCCTGACGGGCGGAGCGACCTTCCGGGAGATCAGCTCGTGAGCGCAAAGGTGCGTCGTTGGATCGCAATGGGTGGGGCGTATCCGGATTCGTCGATTCATCCCTTCGGTGCGGAGTTCAACTTCGTCGAAGACGCCACAGCGACGCTCAATGCAGTCGCCGGGTGGCCGTCTCCGGCGTTGTTCAGCGGCTGGGAAGTCGGCGACGCCGTGCTGACCGGTGCGATTCTTCAGGCGGAGACACCTCCTGAGAACCCTGTCCGCGAGGCGTATCGATTGTTCAACGGCGGCGAGAACCGCCACAGCTGGGACCTCACCGCAGTCCTGGTTGCCGTTCGCGGAACGGCTGGATTCTTCGAGGTGTGTGCAGGGCGGAACGTGATCGGGCCAGGTGGAAGCAACACGTGGGAACTCGAAGCGCAGGGCCCCCACGGATTTCTCCGACTGACCGTGCCGGGGGCGGACGTCGCTGCGCTTCTCGACGCTCTGCTGATTACGCCGCCGAGTGCGCCGTGACGGTCCATCGGCATGACCCACGCGAACCGGCCAGACCCGGAGTGGGTATCGTCGCTGCGAAAGGGGTGGGATGGATCTCGGAATTCCAGGGTTGGAGCGAGCTGAACGAGTAGGTCAGGGCGGCTTCGCGACGGTGTACAAGGCGTATCAGCCTGCGTTCGCGCGTACGGTCGCGGTGAAGGTACTGACCGGTGCGCAGTTCGACGAGGACAGCCAGCTGCGGTTCGAGCGAGAACTTCGCGCCCTCGGACTGCTGTCGGAACACCCCGGCATCGTGACCGTGCACGACACGGGGTTCACCACCGATCGCCGGCCCTACCTCACGATGGCGTTCGTCGTCGACGGAACGCTGAAGGATCGGCTGAATGCGTACAGATCCGTGCCCTGGGCTGAGTCTGCCGCGATCTTGATTCGTTTGTGTGGAGCGCTCGAGACCGCTCACCGGAGTGGAATCATCCACCGGGACATCAAGCCGGCAAACGTGCTGATGTCGCGTTACGGCGCTCAACTCAGCGACTTCGGCATCGCTCGAATTGCCGGCGCGCACGAGACCCAGGCCGGTGTGGTGATGGCGAGCATCGCCTACGCGGCTCCCGAAGTGCTCGAAGGCGCGCGTCCGAGCGCTGCGGCGGACATCTACTCCCTTGGATCGACCGCCTACACGATGCTGCTCGGGAGTCCGCCGTTCGAGCGTGCTGGCGACGAGACCCACCTGGCTGTCATGCTGCGCATTCAGGCGGAGCCTCCTCCGGATCTCCGCGCCTACGGGGTGCCAGCGGACCTCGCCGCTGTCTTGGAGGCGTCGCTCGCAAAGGATCCGGCGAACCGACCGCAGTCGGCGCTCGAGTTCGGTCAGCAGCTGCAGGAAGTGTTGCGCGCCAACGGCGAACGCGTCCCGGAGATGATCCTGGCGCCGGAGACGAACGCAGCGGTCCAGAAGGAACAACTCGGTGGGGCGCCAAAGCCGGTTGCTCCCGTGGTTGATGAACGAATGGTTCGAACATCCGCCATGGGTGACGCGGGCGAAACCGCTCCGACTCCGATCGTGCCGACTCCGCCCGTGACGGCGAACCCGCCGCCGGTGCACGCGCCGCCAGTGATGCTCGCCTCCCAGATGCCGCGGCGAAAGTGGGGACTCATCGGTGCCCTCCTGGTCGCCGGAGCGCTCCTCGTCGTCGCAATCGCGGGAATCGCGGTCGCGATGCGAAACAGCAACGGCGACGATGTGGCCACTCCGATGGTCTCGGACAGCGGCGTTGCGACGTCGCTGCCCGAAGAACGGGCGCCGACGTCTGACCAGGTTGCGACCAGCGTGGCCGATACGACCCCGAGTACCGACGTCCCCGGGACGGAGCCACCCACGACAGAGGCACCGACTACGGAGCCGCCGGTCACCGATCCACCCACAACCGAGGCTCCTGCAATCGTCCTTCCGACATTCAGCGAGGGCCCTGTGGTGGCCGATCCGGTGTGTGGAGTCAGCGAGCGACTGTTGCCGAGTTCGGGCGGCGCACAGAGCGTGATCCTCGATGTCGGCGTCGGTGTCGGCGTGGATGATCTCGGAGCACTCGCTGTCCTGCATGCGCTTGCCGATGCCGGCGAGGCGGAGGTCCTCGCGACGATGGTGTCGGTTGGTGGTGACCCGGACGCTGCGTCGACGGTCGACGCGGTCAACACGTACTACGGCCGTCCGAATGTTCCGATCGGTGTCGTGACCGGGCCGGCGCCGACGGGTACGTCGCCGTACACCGCGCAGATCGCCGCGGGCTTCCCCAACGATGTGTCGGAGCCGGAGCCGGCCGTCGATGTGTATCGACGGGTGCTGGCCGCCCAGCCGGACGCATCGGTCACCGTCGTGACCGGAGGTTTCCTCACGAACCTGGCTGCGTTGCTTGCGTCGCCCCCCGATGCCGTGAGTGACCTCACGGGTGAGCAGCTCGTGGGAACGAAGGTGGCGCGATGGGTTGCGATGGGCGGCGCGTACCCGGCGTCAGCGGACTACTTCGAGAGTGCCGAGTTCAACTTCTCCGAAGACCCGGCGGCGGTGCGCAGTGTCGTCACCGACTGGCCGACGCCGGCGGTGTTCACCGGCTTCGAGGTCGGAAATGACATCTCGCTCGGAGCGGCGTTGCAGTCGGCGACACCGGAATCCAACCCCGTTCGGGAGGGCTATCGGCTCTGGGGAGCGACCGACGATGGGCCGGCGTTCGACCTGACCGCAGTCCTGCTCGCGGTGCGCGGGACGTCCGGGGGTGCGTTCGAGGTGTGCACGGGCCGCAACATCGTCGCCGTGGACGGCACGAACGCGTGGGAGAACCGTGAGAGCGATCGACGTGGGTACGTCAGGATCGTCGGGTCGGCCGACGGGATCGGTGACACGCTGGATGATCTCCTCACGACGCCGCCGGCGAACTGAGTGCTGTGGGGCGGGCGGGACTTGAACCCACGACCGAGCGATTATGAGTCGCCTGCTCTAACCAACTGAGCTACCACCCCGGGTTGATTCGAGGATGGACCGTAGCAATGAAGCGCTACTCGTCACCCTGCTCGATTGCATCGAGGAACGCGTTGACGTCGCCCTCTTCGCCGCCCACCAGCCAGATGGTGAGTTCGCCGTCTTCGATCTCGGCGCCGTCATCGTCCTCGGCGTCCTGCCAGGGGAGTACGCCGTCGACGAAGTAGCGGTCGACGGTGATGTCGTCGCTCTCGCCGTCGACCGGCGCGATGACGGCGAGTTCGACCTCCGCGTCGGACGGCTGGTCACTCAAGATGTCGATGAGTTCGTGGACGCGCATTGCGGTGTCTCCGTGTCGGGGTGAGGTGGTCGGTCAGAGATCGTCGAGCCATGCCGGGGCCCGGTCGAGCAGGTACAGGCTCACGTGCTTGCAGCGTTCGAGTGCCGCACCGATGGCGTCGTCGTTCGTGAGGTACACGTCAGCGAGGTCGACGGTCATCTTGGCCACGATCGAGAGGCTGCGCTCGGGTGAGTCGGTCACCGACGGGAACGAATCGATCGCCGAGACCTCGACCGGCAGGTCCATGCCGCCGATTCCAGCGAGGTCGATGGACAGCACGAGCAGATCGGGAGGATCGGGGAGCGGCGGCAGCGTCCACGTGAAGAGCATTGCGAACGTGAACCCGGTCGGGGGAGGGTCGTCGATCTCCTCGAGCCGGATGACTTCGTCTTCGAACGCGAGCATCGCTCGAGGGTCGACGTCGAGTGACAGGTGGAGATCGATCGGGCCTTCGCACGCTCGCTCGGGGTGCAGATCGACTTCCCAGAGTTGGCGCAACGAGTAGGTCTCGACGAAGTGCCGTTCATCGTGCACGTGAAAGCCGTGGTCGATCGCCTGACTCTTCACGTCGGCGACGAAACCCGCTACGTCGATGACTGCCATCGATGCGGACACTACCGCCCCGACGCACAAGGCGAACAACGAATGGTGACCCAGCTGGCCGAGGCGAATCGGGTGCACGGTACGGTCGGGCCTCGTGGACGTGGAGTGGGACCGCCTGTGATGCTCGATCATCGCGATGCTGATGCCGTCTTGGAACTGTTCGGCGCGATCTGTGACCGCACCACCGCGATCGTTGCAGCGAACGACGACTGGTCCATGTCCGGTGACCGAGAGACGCAGTATGCGATCGACGTGGAGGTCGATGCTGCGTGCCTCGAGATGCTGCACGGTGGGGGACTGCGCGTGTTGTCCGAGGAGAGCGGTGTCACGGGGCCTGCCGGGGCTGACCACGCGGCACTCGTCGTCGTCGATCCTCTCGATGGATCAACGAATGCAGCGCTCGGGTTGCCATGGTGCGCCACAGCGCTGTGTCTCGTGGTCGACGGGTTGCCGTCGGTGGCGATGGTCGCCAATCTGCGCACCGGGAACCGGTTTGCGGCCATCGTCGGCCGCGGTGCAACCCAGAACGGTCACGCCATCTCCGTCGGCCACGCACCACGTCTGGCGGATGCGATCGTCGCAGTGAACGCTCGACCGCCCGCTGGGTTCCGTCCCGCGCAATATCGCTCGATGGGGGCAACGGCGCTCGACATCGCATCGGTCGCCGGTGGTGGAGGGTTCGACGCGTCGATCGACTTCGACGACGACAAGATCGGTGTGTGGGACTATCTCGCGGCGGTCACGATTCTCCACGAGGCTGGCGGGGTGGCCGCTGATGCGCTCGGCCGGGATCTCCTGACGCTCGATCACGGCGCCCGCCGTCGCCCGGTCGCTGCGGCGTCACGCGAGCTGCTGCATGAGCTGTTGGCCGCGACGGACGACGGCGTCGAGCCTTGACATCTCCGGCTCGGTCGAGTCGACCGATAGGCTCCGGCACCTGTCGGGCGCATAGCTCAGTTGGTTAGAGCGCTGCTTTTACAAGGCAGATGTCGGGGGTTCGAATCCCTCTGCGCCCACCGAAGTCGGCTTTCGAACCCAGTCCCGCAACGGCCGGTGGTCGGACGTCGGCGGTCTCGTGCCGCTCAGACAACGGCTGCGCTGTTGCGAGTGCGACCTCGAACCGGCGTTTGGTGGCACCCTCAAAGACGGGCGTCGTCGAGCGGTATAGGACAATCAGCCGAGCGCATCCGTGCCGTTCCTGAGTGGTCGCCGACCGAGGAACGCCGACGCACACGTCGACCTTGCTCGCGCTCAGAGGGGTGCCGGTAAGAAACGTGTTGTGAGCGGCAAACGATGGGTCAGGCTCGTTCGGCTTGAACGCGGTTGATGGTTCGGTAGACGGTTGGCCGGGAGATCGAGAACACGTCGGCGAGGTCGGTGATGCTGTGTTCGCCGGCGTCTTCGGCTGCTTGTGCCCCGCCGATGGTTGCGACTCCGATCACGAGGGCGAGGGGGATGAGGACGACGGTAGCGAAGAGGTTGGCGAACTTCATACCCATCGATGGCCATCGAGGCGTGGGACACGTACAGGAGAGTTCGTTCGAAAGTTGTTGTACGGGTTGGTGTCGGGTGTGGCCGTTTGGTGTTGATCGGGGCCGCGAGAGCCTCGGCGTCGAACCGGAGGTAGTCGATCATGTTGTCCAGACCGCGCTCGAGCAGGCCGTCCCTGATCGACGATGAGGTGCACTTCTCGGGGGGTTTCGACGTATCGGCCGCCAGGTGCTCGACGATGAACACAGCGGCGTTCAAGTTGTTGGCGAGAGCCGCTCGTCGCTGGTCGATGTCGGTGGCGGCGATTCTCGGCGAGGCCCTAGAACCACAGAAAATCTCGGTATATCTGGACCGCTCAGATATACCGAGATTGTCTGGAGGGGTGGCGGCGTGAATCCGTTTACTCCGGGGTTCGGGACGTCTCCTCACTCTTTGGTTGGGCGTGATTAGGTGCTTGCTGAGATCGGGCGGGCGTTCGGTGGTTCGTATGATTCGCATCGCACGACGTGGTTGCGGGCTCGGCGCGGTGCTGGCAAGACGTGTTTGTTGAACGAGGTGCAGGACCTGGCGGCTGGCGCGGGTTGGGCGGTTGTGCAAGAAGATGGTCAGAGCCCGGGGTCGTTGTGGCAGCGGGTTGCTCGTCGGATTGAGCACGAGGTGATCGATCAGCCGCAGAGCCGGTTTCGTGGCGGTGGTGTGTCGTCGCCGCTCGGCGGTGTATCGGTGCAGTTCGCGGAGCCTGAGCGAGTTGAGTCGACGTTGCGCGATGTGATGACCGAAGCAATCAGTGGGCCTGGCGCACCGAATGGGTTGTTGGTGGTTCCGGTCGACGCACTCCTCGGCGAACCAGTGGGACGCTCCGCCAGCATCTGCACGAACCAACACCGGACGCTCGACGGTGTCGGAGCGGTCGCCGACATCGTGGCCGGCCCGCCACACCTGCGGGAGTTGGCCTGCTGGTAAGAAACGCTGTCACCAGAGGAGAGCCGCAGAATCGTAGGGCTGTGACCAGGCACTTCGTGGTTGGACTCGGTCGCCGAACGGAACCGACGGCGGCTCACTTTTTGTCAATTTCCTTACTCTGCACTTGCGGTCCGCTTACGAGGGGTCCCGATGATGTGGTTCACGGGCGAATTTCACCATCGGAACTGAGACGGCAGTTCTACGATCGAAAGGTATCGCCAGATGAATGAAACCCGAGAAGACCGGCCTTCGATGGCCACCGGCGCAGGGCGGTCGTCGCAGCGCATCCGGAAGTCCAAGGCTCTTGCCGCTGCCGTCGCACTCAGTGCCTCCGGTGTCGCCGTTGCGACGATTGGGTCTGCGACCCCTGCAAGCGCGGAGGCGGGGTATCGAATGTGCTACCAAGCACAAGACGATGGATCGTTTCTGTATCGAAAGCGAGTGAGATCGAGTGAGTGCTCAAGCTTTGGTTACAGGGATATGCCAACTCTCGAGCGCGACGGTGAGTTGGTCGACTTCAGCATCTGCGAGGAGTTCACGTATTGGCATATGGAGATCAAGGAGTGGGCGGGTAATGGAGACAAGTCTCTCGACGTGTGCGAGCACATGGACGAATGGTCGTGGCAGACCCTTGACCGCAAGCACACGTACACGATGCAAGAGCTCTGGAACGCTCTCGGGATCGCATGACCGGTGGCAGACGGTCGCCGAGGCGGGACCGACGGCCGAAACGATTCGGCTCGCAGTCGGACGCCTACCCGCCGGCGCCGTACGCGCCTCCGTTCGGCTGATTGCAGAAATCAACGCCCAGGTCGCTGTGCTTGAGGACGAACTGTCCAGGCGGTTCGCCCCTCACGACGACGCCGAGATCTACTCGTCGCTCCCGGTCTCGGCACGATCCTGGGCGGCGGGTCCTCGGTGAGTTCGGCGACGACTGCAACCGCTACCAGAGCGCGAAGGCCCGTCGGAACTACGCCGACACCTCACCAATCACGGTCGCATCAGGACAGCGACGATCGGTGAGCGCCCGCCATATCCGCAACGACAGGCTCTACGACGCCATCAGCCGATGAGCATTCAGCAGTCTCCGAAACAGCGAAGGCTGCCGAAGCTTCTACGGCCAACGCAGAGCTGCGGGAGATCTACACCACCAAGCGCTTCGAGTCCTCGGCAACCGTCTCGTCGGCTACCCCCACGGCTGTCGCCGCGCTCAAAGCCCGTCCGACGAAGCCACCGCATGGGACCACCGTCGACACCTCAACCCCGCAGACCTACCAAACTGACCACAGTGTTCTGATCGCCACCCCGTACGGAAGATGTGCCGATCGGGAGCGGCTTCAGCGGGCGCGACTCGCTGATGTTCTGATCCGTTCGACGGGTGCGATCATCGGATCGTTGCGGGACCATCGAACGATGTGCAGAGCACCGCTACCGTTCATCCATGGCCGTCAGACTCCCGACCCCAACTGACTCCGACGTCCGGACAGTCTTGAACCGGCAGGCCCTGGTCATGTTCGAGTTGGCCAACGAGGTGCTGGAGGACGTGACCCTCGACGAATGCCTCTGGCAGATCAGCGATCGGAGTTGGACGGTGCACGAATCGAATGGCCGCTTCGTTGGCGAACTGGGCGACGAACCTCCCGACCTGCCAACTCCATCGTTGGGGTGGACGATGTGGCATCCGATCTGGTGGCTCTCAGTTCTGATCGCCCATGCTCACGGCCAGGAGATTCCAGCGCCGGAGTCCGTGGAGTGGCCAGGCCCAGATTCCGCTCTCGCAACCATCCGCGAGCTTTGGGATGAGTGGATGCTGTTCGCGAGCGAGCTTGACGAAGCCGACCTCGGCTCGGGCGAGCTGAGCAAGTTCCCATACACCGACGGTCGACCCTTTGTTCACACGATTGGATGGGCGTCGATGGAGTTGGTCAAGAACCTGTCGGAGATGTGCATGCTCCGCCGGGTCGCGAACGCATTTCCGGAGCAATGACGTTGGATCGAGGGCGACGAGAAACAGAAACCTGACTCGACGTTCTCGCGCAGGTGACCGAGCGAAGGTGCGCCGATCGCGGACGCCTTCCGCGACCGTTTGGCTGTGTTGATGTGTGCGCCGGGGGTAGTCGGCTCAGCCCAAGGACTTGTTTGTCGGCAGGTAATTCTCGTGGCGCAGGATTGCGTAGGAGAGCGCGTCGCTGCGAGAGCCGTCGGCGTTGGTCCAAGCTTCGACGAATCTTCCCTCCAGCCGGTAGCCGCAGTGTGCGAATACGGACTGCATTGCGACGTTGTCATCGCGCGTGGTGGCCTCGATCCGATGAAGCGCGGGATAGGTCGTGAAGAGATAGTCGGTCAGCCACGTGACGGATCGACGACCGATACGGCGTCCGCGATGTGCTTCGGCAACGCGCAAGTCGAACAACGGGCTGCCGGCTTCGAGATCATCGAGATCCATGATTCGTAGCAGGCCAACTGTGGTAACCCCTTCGCAGATCCAGAATGACGTGATGTCGTCGGATTCGACGCGGACCTGTGCTGCGGTGTCAGAACTCAAGTGCGGTTCGGCGTGGAATGGCCACTCGTTGGTAGAGAGAAACTCCACAACCGCTGGCTCGTCGGCGGGCAAGTCCAGCGGTTTGAACTGAAGATCCATGCGCCCAGCTTCCCACGCCGCACCGGCAATCTGGAGCGCTGAAACGAGCACCGACGTGCCGCTACAAGCGGTTCGAGACTCCTGCGGTGCTCGTCGATATGCGCTGGACCCCACGCGCCACGTCGAGAGCTAGCGTCAATCCGAGTGGTTGATCTCACGAACGAGGAACTCCTGGTGCTCTTTGAGTGTCTTCACCGGATGTGTGAGACCGAGCGGATTGCGGTCAGTCATCCCGCAGAGGTGGTCGTGATCGACAAGATCGCAGCACAGTTGGAACGTGAGCTGGCGGAGCCGTTCGAGCCGAACTACCCCTCGAGGCTCGCAGCAGCGCGAGACGGTGTCCTGCACAACTACCGGGAACGGATGGGTGAACACGGGTGGGTCGAGAGGGTGTCGCTCGAACAGACGTAGATGGACTCCGGAAGTGCCACTGGGGGCCACCAGGCACACGCTCACCAAGCTGCACAATCTCAAGCGGATCCACCGATCGAACGTGCCGATCGCGAGCGGGTCGGCTGGCGAGGGCGCGTGTTGTTATGAGCGGCTACGTTCGGATGAGTGGGGCGGATGGAGTCTGAGGTTGGCAGTCCCGATTCTTGCTCGACGTGCTCGCATGCTCTGGGAGATCACGATCGGGACTTCCGTTTTCTGCTTCCTGATGAGTTCTCGGCTCTCGCTCCCGGCGAACTGGAGGCTCGGCTCTCTGGAGACGACAAGTTCCTTCGCGTTGATGAGAGTCGATATTTCATTCGCTCGATCATGTCGGTCCGGCTGGTAGGTGGCCATGAGATTGCGTACGCCGTTTGGCTCGAGTCGGACCTCGGAACCCTTCGACGGGCGTATGAGGTTTGGGACGAGCCGGCCTACATCTCGATGACAATCGAGGGAACGATGGCGAACGATCTGCCTCCCTGGCCAGGTGTTGCAATTGGGGCCCAAGTTCGGTCCCGCCCTCGAAGCCCTGACGAGTTGCCGTATGTGGTCGGGAGCAGCGTTCCAGCCGTGGCGACGATGCTGAGCGAAGCGTGGGATCACGACCACGTGCTGAGAACGCTGCAGAGCGCATAGCTGAGCGCGGATGCGCTGATGCGCTGATCGCGATCGGGCGTCGGTGCGAGACGCGTCGAACGTTTCGATCGCCTTGGCGCCTGCGCTCGCCTTGTCTTCAAAACTCGTATGGGGCACCATTCGCTGGTGATTGAATCGGCAGAGGAGTTCGTCGCGCTACGCACGAGCAACAGTCCTTACGACTACCGCAGGGCGGCTCGCGAGTCAGCCAGCGACGCCGTCTGGTTCGACGTCATCGAGCGATTTCACGAAATGCGGGAGTGGGTCGCTCGCAACAAGACCACATCGGCTGTCGTTCTGGAACGGCTCGCTGCCGATCCTGACCCAAGCGTGAGGTACGCAGTCGCGATGGCCAATCGCATCGACGTAGGTCTGTTGCGTTCGCTGTCGCTCGACCCCGATGAGACAGTGCGTTCCCGTGTCGCGCACCACAAGCACGCGCCCGACGACCTAGTCGAGTCGCTACGACACGATGAGTCGCCCGTTGTTCGTGAGGCGGCCGAAGCGGCGAGGCTCCGGCGCATCTGAACGAAACGCTTCAGCTTGATGTTGTCGATCGGCACCGATCAGATCAGCGCTGATCCAGCCGGTGTGACCAGCTGAAGATTCGGCAGCGGCGAGCGTCTCGGCGGCGGCGTCGAAAGGCGAACGTTCTGATCGCGTGGCCACGCCGATACGTGCCGATCGCGAGCGGTCTTGGGTGCTTGGCCTCTGGCGCGTTATCGAGTGACGGACAGGGTTCGTTGCTGTGTCGACGGCACCGGCGTGGTCGGGTGCGAGCCTCGACAACTCGGATCGTGTGGGATGGAGCCTGTGGCATTGTTTGCCGAGTGCATTCGACGCCGGGTTGGGTGCGAGAGACGCCTTGGAGGTGTTGTGATGGGTTCAGTCACGTTACGTGTTCGCTCAATCGTGTGGTTCGTGACTGGGGTGTTGCTGGCAACGACAGCAACGTTGATGTTTGCGAACGCGTGGCGGGTCGATGCGGCGCCTGGCGATGACGACGCAACGTTCGTGTCGATCACACCGTGTCGTCTTGCCGACACCCGCCCCGCCCCAGCGCGGGTTGGTACTGCGGGGTCGTTGGGTGTTGCTGCTACTCAGACGTTTGGGGTGCATGGATCGAATGGTGAGTGCACGATCCCAACCGAGGCGGTTGCGGTGTCGTTGAACGTCACGGCGTTGGGTGCAACCGAGCGGTCGTTTCTCACGTTTTGGCCTGACGGGGCGCAGCCGTTGGCGTCGAGTCTGAACCCGGCGCCCGGTCAGCCGCCGACACCGAACGCTGTCACGGTGGATCTGTCGGCTGCGGGCGGGTTCAACGTGTACAACGATGCCGGGTTGGTGAACGTCGTGATCGATATCAACGGCTACTACATCCAAGGATCACTCACCGAGCTTGCATCACGAGTCGCAACACTCGAAACCGCGACGGCCGACCTGGAAACGGCGACCGCGGCGTTGAATGCATCCCAACCCTTCACCGTGGCCTCCGACTTCACCCTCAGCCCCGTGACTGCGCAGTCGACGGCGACGGCGATCCGTCAAGTGACCGTGACCGCACCCGTTGCTGGCCATGTTGCCACCATTGCCTCCGGCTACATGGGAGAGGGCACGGACAGCCAAAGCGTTAGATGCGGGTTGATGGACTCCGTCACTAGCCCACCGCTCGGCCTAGATCTGCTGTGGCAGTCGCCGACCGGAGGGGACGAATCGCATTTGTCGGCGAGTCGAGTGTTCCCCATCGCCGCCGGAGAAACCGCCACCTACACCCTCGTCTGCGAAAACCTCAGCGGCGGGACGTCGACCATCGCGTCGCCGCAGGTGACCGCGATCTTCACCCCCGCACCCTGATCGCCACCGAACACGAACCGGTCCCGAAAGGGCGAGTGTCGACCCACACTCAACCCGTTGCGCGGCCCAGCAGAGCGACACCTGCGGCACAACCCAGGTGCTCGATAGTCACGTCGCTGCGACAGTCGTCTGCCCGTACAGTTCCGGCAATATGGGCACGCCAATGCGCTCAAAATCGTTCGCCGCGAACGCTGTTGCTGCGAGCCGAGCGTTGCCGTATCCGCTGGCTAGCTGCTCCGCGTCGCGCGGCCGGTCAGGCGGGTGTGGGGTCGATCGGACGCCACGACTCGATCGTGAGCACCAGATCATCCACGAAGTCGTTCACGAACCGCTCACCCTCCGC
>CALIOL010000039.1 GCA_938044705.1 uncultured Ilumatobacter sp.
GGGCCTGCTCGGCGAGCGCCCCGGTGATTTCCTGTTCGAACCCGCGCCGCAGCTGCCCGGCTCGGACCGGCTCAGCAAGTACCTGTTCGGTGGGATCCGCCAGCTCGCTTCGCGCGGATGGCAGCTGTCGGTCGAAGGACGCGAGAACGTCCCGATGGACGGGCCCGCGATTCTCACGCCGAACCACCTGTCGTTCTGTGACTCGGTGTTCGTGCCGGCGGCCCTGCCTCGGCGGGTTTGGGCCATCGGGAAGGGCGAGTACATGGATAGCTGGAAGACCAAGCACCTGTTCCCAGCGATGGGCATGATCCCGGTCGACCGATCCGGCGGCGACGCTGCGCTCGCCGCGCTCGACGCTGCAGCCAGCGTGCTGGACGCGGGTCGGCTGTTCATGATCTACCCCGAAGGCACGAGGTCGCGAAGCGGCAATCTGCACAAGGGGCGCACGGGGGCCGCACGGCTGGCCCTTCGTTGTGACGCTCCCGTTGTTCCGGTCGGTCACGAAGGCACCCTCGAGGTGCAGCCGCCGGATTCGTTCATGATGAAGCCACGTCGCGAGGTTGCCGTGCGATTCGGCGCGCCGATGTGGGTCGGCGACTTCGGGAACCCGGAAGATCCGCGCACGCTGCGTCGGTTCACCGACGCGGTGATGTTCGAGATCGCGCAACTCTCGGGTCAGACCTACGTCGACACCTACGCCGGAGCGACGGAGGACGCCAGCGTTGCGAAGCCGAAGGGCAGAGACGAGGAGGCTCGTGTGACGCCTCGGCGTCCGAGCGTCGTCGGTTCGGCGCCGATCGCCCGCCCGAAGCTCCAGGACACCGTTCCGGCCTCGGATGGTCCGGCTCCGCTTCGGCCGCCGACGGGACGTCCGACGGTGCCGGCGCGACGTTCCGGCCACGTGGATGTGCCATCTGAGATACCGGCGCTTCGACTTCCCCCCGGCCGTCGAGAACGCGTCGCGCAGGGAGCTGCGCAGCCCAGCGACGGCTGACTCTTCGACCCCGGCGGGTCCGACCAAGTCGGACGCCACCACTCCTGTGCGGGTTCGTGATTCACTGTGTGCCCATGTCCGAGGATGCTCTGATCGCTGGCGCAGCCGCTCCGGAAGGGCATCGTTGGATCCGCTCGACCGCTGTGCTCGACGCCGGGTGGGTCATCGTGGCTGCGTTGGCCGTGATCGTCTCGTCGTTCTTTGCGCTGATCGACCTTCCGAACGCTTCGCTTCGCACGGGCGATGAGCCGCTTCGCTTCTTCGTTCTCGGTTTGCCAGTCATTGCGATCGTGGTCTCGATCGTCGGCATGGTCCGGGGCTCGGTGGCGGTGGTCGCTGCGGCGACCGGCATCGTTGCCCCAGCCGTAGCGTTCTGTGGCTCGTTGGGGGCCTCGCTGCTGCTGTCGGATGCATCGGCGTTCGCTGACGTCGGCGTCGCGATCTCGATCGCCGCAGCGCTGATCGGGGTCGTGATGCTCGTTCGGTGGTTCGTCTATCACCCGATGCCATTGCTCGGTGATCAGTCGCGGCCCGTCCCACTGGCGGGTCGTGTACTCGCCGTGCTCGGTGTGGTGATCGCAGTGATCCTGATCGTGACGAGCATCGTCGGTGACACGCGCTGGGAGACAGCGTCGGTGGGCCAGAGCGGGTTCTTGTTCACCGTCGCGTGCGTCGTGATGGCCGCTGGCATCACGAGAACGATCGCTGCGGCGTGGCTTGCCTGTACGGCGTGTGCTGCGCAGGTGGTTGCGGTGGTCGTCGTGAGGTTCGAAGAGTCGACGATCCCGCTCGATTCGGACCTCGCGCTCCGGACCGGCCTCGCCGGGATGGCAGCGCTGGTCGTCGCCGCCGTCGTCGCAGCCGTGGGGGCCGTCAACAACGCCCTGGACCCTGACCCGGAACCCGAAGCGGATGCCGTCGAAGCGTGGCGCTGGAATCTCGACGACTGACTAGCGAGTCGGTGGTTGGCCGGTTCGAACGAAATCGATGGCCTCGCGTGCTCGTGCGGTGACGAACCGCTCCATGCGTGGTGCCGCGAGGAATCGCGCTGCAGCGGCGAGCGGCAACGAAGAGCCAGTGGCATTCGCTTCGTCTCGCGCCGCGACCGCCGTCTTGACGAGGTGAGCCATGACGATGAACGAGCCGCCGGTGTCTTCGAGGCTGGCTGCTTCAAGTTCGTCGGCGGCTACGGACGGCGGGGCGGCGAGTGCTGCCCCGACGGCGAGATCAGGTTGCTGGTCGAGGACGGCGGAGAATACGTCGCCGGTGATGAGGCTCGGCAGCTCGTGCGGTTGATGCCCGTACCGTCGTTCGGCCCGACCACTGTCGAAGGCCAAGAAGGCGGTGAGTAGCGCCAGCCTCGCCGCATCGGGGCCGGGGGCCTGAGCCCAGGCCCACCGGGCGGCATTGACGTACGTCAGTGCATGGGTGATGTCCAACCATCCGAACTCGACCGATCGGTTCCGCTCGATCGCGAGATCGAACCGCAACAACCGGTGTGACGCCGCAATGCTGA
>CALIOL010000040.1 GCA_938044705.1 uncultured Ilumatobacter sp.
CGTGACCTGATCACCGCGACCGACCTCGCTCTGACCGTCCTCGCGGACGACGAGGAGCTGCTCGGTGCCCTGATGGAGCGTGCGCACGTGGATGAAGGACTCCGAACCGAGAGCTTCGACGACGACCACTTCACCGGGCGATCCACCGTTCGCGAGCGAGAGGTGTTCGGGTCGAACACCGACGGAGAAGTCCGCGGTCGGTTGCGCGGCGACTGCTTCGGTGAGCAGTGGAGTGAGCGGTACCGGCAGCGAACCGATCTGAAGTCCTTGATCGACACGCTCGACATCCACGATGTTCATGGCCGGTGAGCCGATGAAGCCCGCAACGAAACGGTTCTTCGGCGCGTTGTACAGCGTCCGGGGCTTGTCGACCTGTTGGAGGATGCCGTCCTTGAGCACGGCGACCCGGTGACCCATGGTCATTGCTTCGACCTGGTCATGGGTGACGTACACCATGGTGGTCCCGAGGCGAGCCTGCAGATCGGCAAGCTCGGTGCGGGTCTGCACGCGGAGCTTGGCGTCGAGGTTCGAGAGCGGCTCGTCCATCAAGAAGACCTGCGGCGAGCGCACGATGGCGCGGCCCATGGCGACACGCTGGCGCTGACCACCGGAGAGGTTCTTGGGCTTGCGGTCGAGGTACGGCTCCAAGTCGAGGATGCGAGCGGCCTCGCGGACCTTCGCGAGTCGCTCCTCTTTCGGAACCTTGGCCTGCTTGAGCGCGAAGCCCATGTTCTCGCCCACGGTCATGCTCGGGTACAACGCGTAGTTCTGGAAGACCATCGCGATGTCGCGGTCTTGCGGGGGCGTCAGCGTGACGTCGACATCGTTGATGAAGATGCTGCCCTGATCGACGTACTCCAACCCTGCGAGCATGCGCAGCGCCGTGGACTTTCCTGAGCCGGACGGGCCGACCAGCACGAGGAGCTCACCGTCGGTGATGTCGAGATCGAGTGCGTTCACCGCAGGCTCGTCGGAGCCCGGGTAAATGCGGCTGGCGGCTTCGTAGCGTACTTCAGCCATGAGAACGGCCTTTCGTGTGGTTCGGTCGGTGATTCACTTGATTGCTCCCATGGCAAGCCCACGGATCATGCGCTTCTGCGCCACCCAGCCAGCGACGACCACCGGGATCGTTGCGAGCACGGAGGCAGCAGAGAGCGTGGCGATGAAGTTGCCTCGGCTGGTTTCTTGCGACGCCACCCACTGAGGCAGTGTCGAAGCTCCGGCGTTGTTCAGCTGAACCGCGAGGAAGAACTCGTTCCAGCCGAAGATGACACACAGCAGCGCTGTCGCCGCCACGCCTGGGGAGACGATCGGCAAGATGACCGACTTGATCTGCCCCAGCAAGCTGGTGCCGTCCATCTGCGACGCTTCGATCAGTTCCTTGGGAACCTCTGCGAAGAAGGAGCGGAGCATCCACACCGCCAACGGCAGGTTCATCGCGGTGTACAGGATGACCAGAAGCAGTCGAGTGTTGAGCAGGGTGTCGTACTCCCACACCCAGCCGACGATCGGTACCTCGATCCGCCATGACGCTTGCTGTGCAATGAAGTACAGCGGCATCAATGCACCGACGATCGGGAGGAACTTCGTCGAGATGAAGAAGAAGAGCACGTCGCGCCACTTCTTGACCGGACGAATCGCCAACGAATACGCCGCCGGGATGGCGAGCAGCATGACCAGGATGGTCGAGATCAGCACGATCCAGAACGAGTTCGTGGCAGCTTCTCGGAAGCTGAGCACGCCCGCCTGTTCTTCTCCGAGCTCGCGGAATCTCTCGAGCGTCGGACTGAAGAACAGTGTCGGGCGGGTACTTGCTTCGAGGTTGTCCTTGAAGCCGTTCAGCACCAGCCAGAAGATCGGAAAGAAGAAGAGCAGGCCGACGATCCACGTGGCGATGCCCAAGAGCAGCGAGACAACTTTGTTCTCGCCGAGGACAGGTCCGGTTTGAGATGCCATGTCAGTCTCCCTCGAAGAGATTCGAAAGGACGCGCAGGCCGATGTTGGCCAAGATGATCGACGCGATCACGACGATGATCGCCTCGGCTGAGCCACGACCGAAGTCGAAACCGATCTGCGTTCGTTGGGCAATGAAGAAGGGCAGGTTCTTGGCAAGTGGCGAACCACCGGTGATGACCTCGATGTGGTCATAGACCTGCACCAGATAGATCGCTCCGAGGAGCGTGCCGAGCTCGAGGAAGGGCCGCAGCTGCGGGAACGTGATCTGGCGGAAGATGCCCCAGTTGTTGGCGCCGTCGACCTTGGCGGCTTCGAGCACCGAGGTGTCCTGGCCTTGGAGGCCGGCGAGCACGATGAGCATCATGAACGGGCTCCACTGCCAGACGAGAACGATGATCACGGAGTAGAGCGGGTATCGGGTTGCGAATGGAGTTCCTTCGAACCCGAACAGTTCGATCACCCAGTTGAGGACACCGAAGGTCGCGCTGAACATCTGGTTCTTCCAGACGAAGCTGGCGACCACCGGCATGATGAGGAACGGTGTGATGATCAAGGTCCGCACGAGGCCCTGACCAATGAACTTCCGGTCGAGCAACATGGCCAGCCCGGTGCCGACGACCAAGGACAGGAGCACCGAGAGCACGGTGATCTGAATGGAGATCCATGCGGCGTCTCGGAAGAACATGTCGCCGAAGAGGTCGCCATAGTTCTCGAAGCCGACGAGCTTGCGAGCCTCGCCGAAGAGATTGAAGTCCGTGAAGCTGTAGTACAGAGCAAAGACGAACGGCACCTGCGTCACGATGATCGTGAACAACAGCGCGGGAAGCAGCGGTATACGACGCTTCCATCCCTCGCGGCGTTGCAGCGACTTCACCGCTGCAGCGCGGTCAAGTGCGGCCTGGCCACGTTCGGGCTTCGCCTCTGCGCTTTCTTGCGCAATATCGGTCATTGACCTGAATTCCCTCTCTTCGGTCGTCTCTCCACGCCGCCCCCGGCGAGGAGAGTAGTTCACCGTCGCCCACGGTGACCACTGTGGCAAACCACGTCGAGTGACTTGCCCGAACAACGGACGAACCCGGCCCCACAAGTGGGCCGGGTTCGCCGCAGTTACGTATTCCGAGCCGTCAGTGACGACTCACTTCATTGATCCGTGTTGGATCAGACGCTGGCTTCCGAAGCAATCGCCTGGCACTGCTCGAGTGCGTCGTCGATGCTCAGGGCGTCAGCGATGACTGCCGAGAAGAGCTCGGTGCAGCGGGTGCCCACATCCTGGAACTCCGGGACACCGACGTACTGGACGCCGGGGAGGCCGGGGCGAGGAGTCGTGCCCGGGTCATCCGGGTTGGCGTTCAGGATCGCGTCGAGCGACTGCTGACCGAAGGATGCCGAAGCCTCCTGGTAGTTCGGGTTGTCGTACAGCGACTGACGAGTGCCGGGAGGGGTCTGTGCCCAACCGAGGGTCTCACCAGCGGTGACGAGGTAGTCCGGACCAGTTGCCCAGGAGATGTACTCCCATGCAGCGTCAGGGTTCTCCGCGTTCTGCGGGATTGCCAGCGCCCATGACCAGAACCAGCCCGAGCCAGCGGTCTCGACGACCGGAGCGAGAGCGAAGTTGTTCAGGCCCTGAACCGGGGAGTCGTCTGCCTCGAGGATGCCCGATGCAACGGTGGCGTCGTACCACATTGCAACTGCGCCGTCCTGGTACAGGCTCAGGCACTCGCCGAAGCTTGCGTTGGCTGCGTCGTCCTGGCCGGCCTCTTGCACGAGGCTGACGTAGAACTCGAGTGCCTCGCGGAACTCGGGCTGATCGACCTGAGCAGCGCCGATGGAGCCGTCTTCGTTGGCTTCCCACCAGGTGCCACCGAAGGTGTTGAGCACGGTGGTGAAGGAAGCACCGAGGTCGCCCCAACCGGGCTTGCCACGGAGGCAGATACCGGCGGTCTCGTCGGAGTCAACCGCACGTGCGATTGCATCGACTTCCTGCCACGTCGGAGCGGCCGGCATGGTCTGGCCTGCATCGGCGAGGAGGTCCTCGCGGTACATCACGAAGGACGACTCGGCGTAGAACGGGGAGGCGTACTGGTTGCCATCGACCGAGAGCGCGCTGAGCACGGTCGGGAGGATGTCACCCTTGTCGTAGGCCTCGTCGCCGTCGGCGAAGTCGTTGAGGTTGAGCACCCAGCCGTTGTCACCGAACTGCGGTGCCTCGTAGGCACCGATCATGACCACGTCGAAGGTGTCGCCTTCGGCGCCAGCTTCACGGGTCACGATCTCGCGGAGCGTCTGCTCTTCGAGGATCGTGTACTCGACTTCGATGCCACTGTCAGCGGTGAACGCGTCGGGCGTGAGGCTCACGATGTCTTCCATCTGCGGGTTACCCACGATGGCGACGGTGATGGTGGCGCCCTCAGTCGCCTCCTCTTCGGTGGCCTCTTCTTCGGTGCCCTCTTCTTCCATGGCTTCTTCTTCCATGGCTTCTTCGTCGTCGCCGTCGGTGGCCTCTTCGACGGCCTCTTCGACGTCGTCAGCTGCTTCTTCGACTTCGTCGGTGACGTCGTCTACGACGTCGGCCACGTCATCGCTACCGCATGCGGCGGCGAGCAACGCAAACGTTGCAAGAACTGCCGGAGCGGCGGTCCTCGCCTGAATCTTTCGTGTTCGAGCCATGGGCTCCCCCTTCATGTCGTGACGAGCGGCACGGTGCCCCCCGACCGGAGAATGTTTAGTTGGTTTCATGTTGATTTGCAAGAAGTTCGCCAAGAAATAACCACACGAACTTCCGCTGGACATCTTCGTTCGTGTTGCTTTATGGTTGCGCCGTGATCAACGACCCCGCTGCGCTTGCCGTGTCCGCAGCCACCTTGCCGGCGCTCGCCGAACAGATCGCGACGCCGAGCTACGACCGATCCGCGCTTCGTCGCAGCATCGTCCATTTCGGCGTCGGCGGTTTCCACCGAGCGCACCTCGCCACGTACATCGACGAGCTCGCGAACAGCGGCGACACCGACTGGTCGATCGTCGGCGCAGGCGTGATGTCGTTCGATCAGAAGATGGCCGATGTCCTGGCGGCGCAAGACCACCTCTATACGTTGGTGTCGCGAGGCGCCGACGAAGCCACTGCGAGAGTCATCGGCAGCATCGTCGACTTCGTCCTCGCTGTCGAGGACCAGACACCGCTCATCGAACAGATCGCACATCCGGACACGCAGATCGTGTCGATGACGATCACCGAGGGCGGGTACCCGGTTGACGACATCACCGGCGACTTCTTGCCGGCCCGATCGTTGCCATCCGGCGCGTTCTCCGTGCTCGCCCAGGGGCTTGACCGGCGTCGACAAGCCGGCGGCCAGCCGCTCACCGTGATGAGCTGCGACAACATCATGACCAACGGCGCCGTCGCGCGAGCCGCACTGCTCGGCGAAGCGAGCAGGCACTCCACCGATCTGGTCGAGTGGATCGAGCAGAACGTGCGGTTCCCAAACAGCATGGTCGACCGGATCACCCCGGCGACCACGCCGTCCGACAGCGAATGGCTGCAGAACACGCACGGCATCGTCGACGCCTGGCCGGTCGTCGCCGAACCATTCCGTCAATGGGTCATCGAAGACGACTTCGGCGGAGATCGCCTTCCGCTCGAAGCCATCGATGTGATCGTGACCGATGACATCGACCCCTACGAACTCACCAAGCTGCGACTCCTCAACGCCGGGCACTCCTGCCTCGCGTATCTCGCTGCTCTCGACGGCCACCTTCGCGTCGACGAAGCCATGGCCGACCCAGCGCTGCGCGAGTTCGTCACCCGCTTGCTGCACATCGAGGCCAAGCCGACTTTGCCGGCCGCAGCTGGCATCGATCTGGACGACTACATCGCGTCGCTGATCGAGCGGTTCTCGAACCCCGGCGTCGGGGATCAGATCGCCAGGCTCTGCCTCGACGGGACCGCAAAGTTCCCGAAGTTCCTGTTGCCGACGGTTCGAGCTCAGCTCGACGGTGCCGACGACGGCAACGTCAATGTCACCCGATGCGCCCTCGCACTCGCCGGTTGGTGCGAATACCTCGCAAGCTTCGACGAGCCGTCGGCCGACCCACAACTCGACCTCGCACGGAAGTTCGCGTTCGAGTCCCGCGACGATCCTCGCGCCTTCCTGTCGTTCGTCGACGTCTTCGGCACCGACCTCATGGACTCACCTACGTTCGTCGAGGCGTTCGTGACAGGCCTTTCGACAATTCGACGCGACGGAGTACAGTCAGCGCTACTGACGACCACCTGATTCGTCGGTGGGAAGTCCGATGACCGATACGCCGTACACATCTCCGATCTCGCTGTTCCAGTCGGAACGTCAACAGGAGATCGTGACACTCGCGATCGAGAACCGCCGCGTCGAAGTGGCCGACCTCGCTCACCGGTTCAACGTCACGACCGAGACCATCCGTCGCGATCTCTCCGAACTGCAGGCACATCGTCTCGTTCGGCGGGTCCACGGTGGCGCAACGCCCTGGGAGACCGGCGGTTTCGAGCCGCTCCTCTCCAAGCGTGACGACCACCAGGAAAACGAGAAGCGGCGCATCGCGGCGGCTGCGGTGCACGAGCTTCCCGACACCGGCTCGGTGATCATCGACTCGGGCAGCACGGCGGGACGCTTCGTCGAGGCGCTCTCCAGCGACACTCGCCTCCGATTCGTCACCAACTCGCTGTTGATCTCACAGACGCTGAGCGAACGCACCGACGCCGACGTGATCGTGGTCGGCGGCAAGGTCCGCAAGAACACTCTCGCGATGGTCGACGCACACGCTGTCGAAGCAATCGAGCCGATTCATGTCGACACGGTGGTGATGAGCGCCGACGCTGCATCGGCCACTGCGGGGCTCACGACGCCGTACCGTGAAGAGGCCGCGTGGAAGCGGGCGATCATCCGCTCGGCTCGGCGCGTCGTCATGTTGCTGGACCATTCGAAGTTCGATCAGGAACAGTTCGTTCGCTTCGCTCACTGGTCCGATATCGACGTCCTCGTGACCAACACGGAAACCGACCCCGATCAACTCGCCGTGATCGAGGCCAGCGGAACCACCGTCGTCACGGCGTGAGATGACGACCGGCCCGGTTCCGCCCGCTCAGTCCGCTGCAACCCACCTCGAAGTCGTCGCTGTGGAAGTCGCACAGCTCGCAGCCCAACTGGTCCGTGCGTCCGTCGGCCGGGCCGCCGCCGCGGGGACGAAGTCGAGTCCGACCGACGTCGTGACGGCGACCGATGTCGAGTCCGAATCGATGATCCGACGCGAGCTGTTGGACCGGTGCCCCGGTTCTTCCATCGCCGGGGAGGAACTCGCCGACGACCATGGCACGAACGACGTGTCGTGGACCGTGGACCCGATCGACGGCACCGTGAACTTCCTCTACGACCTTCCCGTCGTCTCCGTGAGCATCGCGGCGTCGATCGGTGGTCGGATCGTCGCGGGTTCCGTCGTGGACGTGCTGCGCGGCGAGACGTTTTCGGCGTCAGTCGACCACGGTGCACGCCGTGACGGTGCGCCGATCACGTCGTCGTCGGTGCCTGACCTCGGCCAGTCCCTGGTCGGCACCGGCTTTTCGTACGCATCGGCTCGGCGTGCGGAGCAATCATCGATTCTCAACCGGCTCCTCCCCGTCGTTCGCGACATCCGATGCATGGGCTCGGCGGCGCTCAACATGTGCTGGGTGGGGTGCGGCCGACTCGACGCGTACTACGAGCACGACACCAAGCCGTACGACTACGCGGCTGGCGCACTCATCGCCGCCGAGGCCGGAGCTCGCGTCGAACTCCCCGCTGACAACGGCGCCGCCCTGTCGATCGCTTCGACCCCGGGCACGTTCGATCAGCTGCGGTCAGTCGTCTTCGGATAGCGCGTCCGACGTCGTCGAACGCCAGATCGAGAGCAAACCCGACACGTCCAGATCGGTCTGCTCCGCAAGCCGATCGGCAGCTCGCAGTCGTCGCCACGCGTGCAGCCGATCTAATGACACTCGATCGCCGAGCGCCTCCCTGAAGTGATCCCGAACGGTCGACACCATCGGCGGCGTCGCGCCTGGGAGGTGTCGGAGATCGGTTGCTCCCACGCTCAGCAGAAGCAGCGTGCGTGCGACGTCGGCGTCGGGGTGTCCGACCGTGGCGTCAAACCAATCGATGACCACCGGGCCGTCTCGACCGAGCAGCACGTTGCCAGGGTGCAGGTCCCCGTGCAGCAGCGCGGCGCCGACCGGCTGTTCCGCGAGGAGCCCCATTGCCTCGGAACGTTCCGCGGCATCGAGCTCCTCGGACGACGCGAACTTGAGGCGGATTCGGTCGACCAGACTCGGCAGCCCGTCGGGAACTCCAGCCTCGTGGATCCACCGCTGAAGCGACGCCAGCTCGCGCGTGAGCGTCGGGATGTCATTCGGGTGGTCGAGCATGCGTTGCCACATCGAAGGACCGTCGATGTGCTCGAAGACCACCGCGGCGCGACCCTCGATCGTGATCAGATCTCTGACTTCCGGCGCAGCCACGCCGAGACCGCGGACTGCGATCGTGTACGCCGCTTCCGCGTCTGCCCAATGCTGAGGTGTGGTCGGCGTGAGAACCTTTGCGGCGCTATCGGTCCCATACCTGTAGACGTCGGACGTCCTTCCGTTCGCGATGAGCTGACCGAGCACAACCGTCACCCTACGCACACCGCCGAATCGAGAAGGTCGAAGTCATTCAGCTCTCGGAAACAGGAGCGTCACCGTGGCCCCGCCGCCGTCGGTATCGGCAATCTCGACGGAGCCGTTCATGTCGCCCACGAGTCGCTCGACGACAGCGAGACCGAGACCGGCGCCTCCGGCACCGACACGGCTGCGTGACGCGTCTCCGCGGGTGAACGGCAACCGAACTCGTTCTCGTTCCTCGACCGCTATCCCAGCACCGTGATCGACGACCGCGATGAACACGGCGTCGGCGTCGGCCGACAGCTCGATCTCGATGGCGACGTCGGCGTGGGTGTGTTGACAGGCGTTGGCCCCCACGTTCAGCAGAGCTTGATGGACCGACGTTGCCGATCCCATCAACGTGACTTCGGTGCCATTCGAGAAGTCCGCGACGGCATCGCTGATCGCTCGACCGGGGAACGCCGAGCGCAGATCGTCGGCGACGTCTCGGGCGACGGTGCGAGCATCGACGCGTTCGAACGTCGCAGGACTGGTTTGCGTGCCACTCGTCAACTTCATCATGTCGCTGACGAGTTCGTGCAATCGGACACTCTCGGCGCCGATTCGCTCCATCGCGCGGTCGAGCGCTCCACAATCGTCGAGCAGACCACCCTCGTACAGGTCGCTGTAGCCACGCAGCGCACTCAGCGGGGTTCGGAATTCGTGGGACACATCGGCCACGAACCGCTCCATGTCGTCGCGGGCCCGCTGGGCGTCATCTGCAGAACGGTGCGCGACGTCGATGTTCGCTCGAATTCGCTCCAGCATCCGGTCGAGGTCGGCCCCGAGCGCGGCGACCTCGCGCGAGCCCGTGGGGGCTCCGACGTCGGTGTCGAATTCGCCGTCCGCCACGCGACCGGCGATCTTCGACAGTCGCGCCACGGGTCTGACAGCAGCAGTGGTGAGCAACCACACGACCGAGAGTTGTACGAGGACGATCACGAGCCCAGCGACCAGCAGCACTCGTCTCAAGTCAGACGTCGCGGCGTCGAAGTCGTCGAGCGGCAATGCCGTGATCGACGAGCCAACCGACGGACGCGGCGTGACGAGAACCCGATATCTCGGCGATTCGACCGTCACGAACCCGTCGCTCTCAGCAAGCCTGAGCAGGTCGTCGGGATCGAACGGGTTTGGTTCGCGTCCACCGTCAACCAGACCCCCGAGCTCGTCGACTTCGAGCTGGACGGGTGCGGTTGCGTCGACGACATCCTCATCTGTGCCGAGCTCGTCGGACGGAACATCGAGGCCGTTCTGAGCATCGAGGTCGCCTCGAGGCTCATTCGGCAGCGGAACCCTCACGAGCCCGTCGTCGACGCGGAGGGCGGCGCGAGTCAACTCCTCGTCGATGTCCGCCAATCGGTCGCCGTACTGGACACGGTCGATGATCGCACCGAATCCGACGAGACCTGCGGTCATGGTGATCAGCACCGGCACGAGCATGGTCGTGCGGAGAGAAGGCCGCGACCGTCGCACGCCGATCAGCTCGCTCGTCTCAGGATGTAGCCCATGCCGCGACGAGTATGGATCAGCGGCTCGCGACCATCGTCGATCTTTCGTCGCAGGTAGCCGATGTACAGCTCGACGACGTTGTCGCTGCCATCGAAGTCGTCGGGCCACACACCGACGATGATCTGTGCCTTCGAGACCACCACGTTCGCATTGACCATCAGGTAGTGGAGCAACCCGAATTCGGTGGCAGACAGATCGATCACCACGCCACCGCGACGAACGTCTCGGGTGGCGACGTCGAGCACGAGATCGTCCACGACGAACCGATCACGGTCCTCGTCATCACTCACCCGACGCAGGATCGCTGCAACCCGCAGCCGAAGTTCATCCACGGAGAACGGCTTCGTGAGATAGTCGTCGGCGCCGACGAGGAAGCCTTCGACCCGCTCGTGGGTCTCGCTGCGAGCGGTGAGGAAGAGGATGGGACACGTCTCCCCATCTCGGCGTAGCCGTCGACAGATCTCGACGCCATCGATACCAGGGAGCATGACGTCGAGAACGAGCAGATCGAAGTCTCCCGTCGATGCCAGTGTGAGCCCACCGTCACCTGTCGGCTCGCACACAACGTCGTGGCCATCGTGTCGAAGCGCAGTCGCCACGACATCGCTGATCGACGCAGAGTCCTCGACGACGAGGATGCGACGCGCTGGCACGCCGGTTCTCGACTTCCCAACGGAGCTGACCATCCCCTCCATTCAACTCCAGCAGTCTGTGCGTGCGCTGTGAGCGCACAAAACCCCGCAGACTCACAGCGCACTCACAGCGAACGGTGCGATGGTTGCGACCATGACCACACGTTCCTCACGCCATCTCCGCGTCGCCACTGGAGTCGTCGCTGCGACCATCGCCGCAGCTGCCTGCGGCTCAGGCAGCGATGCTGACATCAGCGAGCCCGAGCCGTCCACGGAACCAACGGCTGACGATTCGGTCGACTCCACCGTCGACGACACCACACCCGACGCAGTCGATGACGGAGGCGAGACCTCCACCCTCGCAGGGATCGAGGCAGCTCAGTGGGCGGACAACGTCACGATCAGCATCGACGGAGACATGTTCAACTACTCCTCGAACGGCATCCCGAACCACGAGATCCCGGATCAGTTCCTGGTTCCGACGACGGGCAGTTTCACTCCACCGGTGACCGCCGACGAGGTGGCCGCCGTCGACTCTTCGGTCGCGGTCGTCGAGTCACCCGTCGACGTCGACATCCCCGTCAACCCGGTGTACAGCGATACGCCAACGGACACGAACCTCGGCATCATCGGCGTCGTACTGTCAGGAGCACAACTCTTCAACGACTACGAAGACCAGGATCGCTCGTTCGTTGCCGTCGACGACAACTTCGACATCGATGGCGTCGCGTTCGTCGACTCCTGCAACGGACATCCACTCGCACTGCTCGCCGACGGCACTGGAAACGGCAACTATCACTACCACGGAGTTCCGTACTGCATCACCGACGCGGTCGACGTCGCGGGCGAGCACTCGACCATCCTCGGTTTCCTCCTCGACGGGTTCCCGTTCTACGGACCACAGGACGAAGACGGTGCGACGATCACCTCCGACGACCTCGACGAGTGCAGCGGCCACGTCGGCCCCACCCCCGAGTTCCCGGATGGGATCTACCACTACCACCTCACCGAGGACCAGTCGCCGTACACCGTCGACTGCTACCACGGCGTCGTCGAATCGAGTGACGACGCCGAGGGCGGAGCTGGCGGCGGTCCTCCCGGCGAGGATGCCGGAGCGGCCGCCGGTGGCGGTGGCGGGCCCGACTTCAGCGATGCGGCGGCGACGTTGGGCGTCTCGGTCGACGACCTCGAAGCCGCTCTCGGTCAACCTCCGTTCGATCTCACTGCCGCCGCCGCTGCCTTGGGCGTGAGCGAAGTCGACCTCGAGGCAGCGCTGCCCGCTCCTCCCGGAGACGGTGGTGGCCCTCCCGCAGGAGACGCACCGGCCGAGGACACCAGCGCAGCCCCGGCCATCGACGTCGACGCGGAAGAGCTCTCCCTTCGCGCTGCGGTGTTGGAACAAGCTCAGTGGAGTGACGGCGTGACGATCACGATCGACGGGTCCACCGCGACGTTCGAGAGCAACGGCTTGCCGTCGCATGAGTACCTCGACACCTATCTCGGTGACGGGCAAGACGGGAAGTTCATCGCCGGCGGTGCCGATGCGTACGACGCACGCTTCACCTTCCCGGTCGTGCCGACGATCGCTGACGCACCCACCGAGACCGGCAACGGGGCGATCGGCGTGGCGATCAGTGGGGCGGTGTTCTTCGACCCCTACGAAGGCGACGGATCCGACACGGTCGCCAACGACGACAACACCACGATCGACGGCATCCCGTTCATCGATGCATGCGGAGGGCACCCACTGCCGAACGGCCTCAGCTACCACTACCACGGGATTCCGTTCTGCATCACCGACGCCGTCGACACCGACGGAGAGCACTCAGCGCTGATCGGCTATCTCTTCGACGGGCATGCGATCTACGGTCCTCAAGATGTCGATGGCGAAGAGCCGACCGACCTCGACGAGTGCATGGGCCACACCGGCCCCACTCCGGACTTCGAAGAGGACACGTACCACTACCACGTCTCCTCGACGGCCAACTACATCTCGGAGTGCCTGACCGGCATCTCCTGACGACGTCGTCGATGCACACCAACACCGAGGCAGACGACGAGAGCGCCGCGCGCGCCCTCCGTTCGAAACGTCGATGGCGCGCCGTGATGCGTGTCTGTCAGGCCTCGTTGGCGATGCTCATCGGCGTGGGCGTCTGGTCCATCGGATTCGCCGGAGACGGTGACGTCGCGCCGATTCTTCCCGATACCGACGAGCAGTTCTCGCTCGATCTGTCTGTCATCGATACGACCGACCACCCACTGATCTACGCGGTAGAGCAGCGAGCGCGTCCGGCCTATCGGATCTTCTCGTTCGATCCGAACACCGGTGCCGACGAGACCGTGTACACCGTCCCGGAGGACGCAATCATCTTCGGGATCGCGCTCGACGACGAACAGGCCACCCTGGCGGTGACCTACTCCCCTGACTTCGCGTTGAACGGCAGCGGCCTCGCGCTGCTCGATCTCGACACTGGAGAGTTGTCGACGGTGCTCCCGGTCGAGACCGACGTGTACTTCACCGATCCAGTCTGGTCCGATGACAGCACGTCGGTCTTTGCGACCCGCGTCGATCGCCGCGGCGAAGGCGAAGAACTGGACGTGGCACGCATCGACGTCAACGGGTCGACCCCCGGCGCTGTCGACATCGTCATCACCGACGCCATCAACCCGGTCGACACCGGTGACGGCATCGCCCATCTCGCGGTCGATGCCGACGGGGCGCGTCGTTCGGTTCGATCGACCGGTTCCGAGCCGGGCGGGTCTGCCTTGGTGAGCGGCGAGTTGGACCTCGACCATCTCGTCATCGATGACGACGGCGAGCTGTGGGTCGCGGCGTTGGACGAGACCGACGAGCCGGCGGCGGTTGCCGGATTGGTGTTCGGCCAGTCGGCGAGCGCTCACGGCAACCACGATCGACCGTCGACGTGGTGGGATCTCGACAGCACGAGCGACGTCCCGACTCCGAGCAGCGCTGAGCCGATCATCGTCTACGACGCGGTCATCGGCGACGAAGCCATCGTCGCCGCCACGAACGAGGGTGTCTCGATCATCCATCTGAGACACGGTTCCGACCAACAGCGCCTGGACCTCATTGCGTCGCGCGCAATCCGTTTCGTCGCCGCCTGACCTCGCAGACACTTCGAGCGACGGGTCGAGGTGATGTCACGATGGTCGAATGACCGACGC
>CALIOL010000041.1 GCA_938044705.1 uncultured Ilumatobacter sp.
CATCGTCTTCGTCGGTCTCGTGGTGGCTGCATGCGGCGACTCGACCGATTCAACGGGACGGGCGCCTGGCGGCGCCGCCGGCCAGAACAGTGAGCAGGTCGCGCCGGTGTCTGGTCCACTCGACAGCAGCGTGACGGCCGAGGTCGACCCGGCGACCACCGATCCCGGCGTCACGTCTCCACCGGTGACCGAGCCGGTGGTGACAGAACCGCTTGTCACGGAGCCCGTTGCCACCGAGCCGGTGGTGACAGAACCGCCTGTCACCGATCCGACTCCGGTGCCGGTCGCGACCGACCGAGTCGTCCGCTTCTTCGCCGGCAGTGGTTCGCCCGACTTCCCATGGACCCCACTGGGCTACTGGGATGGGGCGAACTGGCAACCAGCGCAGTTCTTCGACGACGGGACCCCGACCGGACCGGATTCGACGATCACGAACGTCGCAGCATCCACACTCGATCTTCCGGACGGACCCGAGGCGGTGATCGACGGCTTGGTGCTCGGCGTCGAGGAGCCGTACTGCGTCGGCAACGAAGTCGGTCCACTCATCGCTCTTCCGGGAGAGGTTCCCGACACGCCGGTGTCACTCGGCTACGACGTGGTGGCGGTCACCGCCGACTGGCCGCTGCAGCCGCGTCCCGTCCGCCAGGCCGGTCTACAGGCTCCGGTCTACAGCGAGATCGGAGGATCGTTCCTGGACTCCGAAGTCGACACAGCGTTCAACGGCACCGTCGTGCAAGCGGTGCGCGTCGACCTCGACGGAAACGATGTCGACGAAGTGCTGGTCACCTACGAACGCCAGGAAGCTGGAGACTTCGGCGGCGCCGGGGACTTCTCGACCGTCTACGTGCGGTATCCGTCATCCGACGGAACGGTCGTCGACGAACTTCTGGCTTCCTACGTCTCAGCGGAGCCCGTGGACTTCCCGACCCCGGGCCGCTTCACGATCGCAGCAGTTGCGGATCTGAACGGCGACGGAGTCATGGAAGTGATGCTGCGCAACCAGTTTTGGGAGTCCGGTGGCATGGAGGTGTTCGCGCTCGTCGACGGGCGGCTCACCAGCGTGGGCGGAGGCGGCTGCGGACTTTGAGCTCGTCCGCGGTGCTCGAGCTCAGAACGGTGAGTTGCCGTGCTTGCGCTCGACGAGCATCTCGCGCTTGTCAGCCAGCATCTCGAGCGCGGCGCTGATCTCGGCTCTGGTGTCTTCGGGGGAGATCACGGCGTCGATGAAACCGCGTTCGGCGGCCACGTAGGGGTTGAGCAGCCGCTCGGCGTAGTCCGCTTCGAACTCGGCTCGTTCTTCAGGCGAGGCTCGCCGCGCAAGGATCGCTGCTGCCTGCCCGGCCCCCATCACGGCGATCTCAGAGAACGGCCAGGCGAGACACAAGTCGTTGCCCATGGTCTTGGAATCCATGACGATGTAGGCGCCGCCGTAGCTCTTGCGCAGGATCACGCAGATTCGCGGGACCTGAGCCCGTGCGTACGCGAACACGAGCTGAGCGCCGTGGCGGATCATGCCGCGCCACTCGAGATCCTTGCCGGGGTAGAAGCCTGGCGTATCGACGAGCGTGATGACCGGCAGATTGAACGCGTCGCAGAACGCGACGAAACGCGCAGCCTTCTGCGACGCCGGAATGTCGAGTGTCCCTGCGAGGACCATCGGTTGATTTGCAACGATGCCGACGGGTCGCCCGTCGATCGTCGCGAAGGCGGTCACGACGTTCGCAGCCCACCGGTCGCGCACCTCGAATACCGAGTCTTCGTCTGCGATCTCGGTCGCGACCTTGCGCACGTCGTAGCTGCCGGTCGACGATTCCGGAATCTGATCGCCGGCTTCGGGGCATGGACGGTCGGCGGGGTCGAGCAGCGGCCATCGAGGTGGCTCATCGTCCACGTTGAGTGGCAGGTACGCCAACAGATCCTGAGCTGCGATGTTCGCGGCCTCGCGGTCCGCAACCACCATGGTTGCGACGCCCGTGTAGCGCGCGTGGGTCGCAGCGCCACCGAGCTCCTCGACATCGATGTCGATTCCGGTGAACTGCTCGACCATGACGGGTCCGTTCACGAACGCCGAGGAGGTCTCGGTCATGATCGTGAAGTCGGCGACACCGAGGAGCAGCGCCGGGCCGGACACCGCTGGTCCATTGACGATGATGATCGTCGGGATGACCCCGGAACACGCAGTGAGGCGACTCGCGACGCGCCCCCAGCCGGACAGCGCAACCATGCCTTCTTCGATGTCGGTTCCACTCGTCGAGAGTGAGATGACGACGGGGAGCCGCTGGTTGAGCGCCATGGAGATGCCCGCTTCGAGCTGCTGAGCAGTGGCTGCGTTGAGACGGGCGGGTTCGTCGCCACTATCGAACTCGATCCACACCGCGGTCCGGCCAGCGACACCGTTCAGCGAATCGTCGAGCGAGCGGATCGTCGCCTGCGCGGTTCCTGGCACGAATCGGGCGATACCCAACTCGTCGACAACGTCTTCCAGATCGGTCATGCGTCGGCCACCGTACCCGACGCTGCCCCTCGGACAGACGAGTCGATCAGAGGGGACGTGGGGCTGGCAGTGGGGAAGTGTCGGGGTGGACGCCCGGCTGCTGCTCGCCACGCTCTTCGATCACGGTGCGCAGTGTGCTCAAGGTGACGTGCGTCGGTGCGTTGGCGCTGGGGCGACGGCGCCGGATACTCGCAACGACGCGGCGGGGGAGTTCGGGGACGGTGACTCGCCGAAATGAACCGGTGAGCCAGGTCGGAATGGCCGTGGCTGGAACGATCGCTGGACCAAAGCCGTCGAACGCGAGGGACGCGAGAAGCCGCACGCCGTCGATTTCTGCCTGAGGGCGCAGCGAGACGTCGTTGGTCGCAGCGGAGCGCTCGAGCAGTTTGCGCAGCGCCGATCCGGTGGGTGGCAGGAGCAACGGTTCGTCGTCGAGTTCCTCGATCGGGACGGTGTCGGCACCGGCGAGGCGGTGGTCCTCGTCGACCAGCAAGAAGAGGTCCTCGGCGAACAGTGGCTCCACCACGAGCTCCGGTTCATCGATGGGAAGGTGGATGACGGCAGCATTGAGCTCGCCCGACATCACGTTCGGGACGAGCGAGGACGAGGCGCCCTCGCGGATGATTGCTCGGACGTTGGGGTGATCGCTCGCTAGCTGGCGAAGTAGGGAGGGCGTGAGCCATCGCGCTGTCGTGCCGATGACACCGATCCTGGTTTGACCAGCCACATTGTCGTGTCTGCTGCTGACATCGGAGGTGATGTCTTCCATCTCGTTGAGAACCCGGCGGGCTCGCTCCACCACGCGAGCTCCCTCCTCGGTGAGCTCACTCTGTGAACGGTCGACGAGTGTGACACCCAGTTCCTTCTCCAACCGGGAGATGTGGCCGGAGACGTTGGATTGCACCGTGTAGAGCGAGCGCGCGGCCGCAGAGAACGTGCCGTGGTCGGCAATTGCGACGATCGCTGCAAGCTGGCGGACATCCATCACAAAAAACGATAGCGACTATCTCTGATATCTCCTTGTCAGATCACTCGTTCACGTGCATACTTTCACAAGAGCTTGTGATCTCGATCACGAGCGACATATCGCAGTGACAACACCCCCCATGTTGCACTCGTTGAAGAGTCCATCAAGCCGATCCCCCAATCGGCGGACATCTTCCGGTTGAGAGTCCCGGATCCCCCATCCGGGACTTTCCCATTTTTCCCGGTCGTCTCCGTTGGCGCGGGTTCACAGAACAACGTCTACGTTGAGGCCGTGACTGGCGCTGCATTCTTTGACCTCGATCGGACGTTGCTGGCGGGGGCGTCGGGTGAGGTCTTCTCCGCAGCGATGACGCGAGCCGGCTTGTCGTCGGGGCCCGTGCCGGGGGAGAAGTTCTTGTTCGGGCTGTTCAACCGAGTTGGTGAAACGCTGCCCGCGATGGCGATCGCACGCCAGGCCGTCGTCGCCGCCAGGGGACGCTCCTCCGCTGCGGTCCGGGCAGTGGGCGAGGAGGCGGTCGCCGAGCTGATCGAGATGGTGCAGCCATTCGCAGAGACAGCATTCGCCGCGCATCGCGACGCCGGTCGGCCCATCGTCCTCGCGACCACGACGCCGTACGATCTCGTCAAACCGTTGGCGGACGCCCTGGGATTCGACGACGCGGTCGCGACCCGCTACTCAGTGGGAGCAGATGGGAACTACGACGGCACACTCGACGGACCCTTCGTCTGGTCAGCGGGCAAGTTGGACGCCATCTCCGCGTGGGCGGCTGATCGAAATATCGAACTCGCCGACAGCTGGGCGTACTCCGACAGCTTCTACGACACGCCGATGCTCGCTGCGGTCGGTCACCCGGTGGTCGTCAACCCCGACCCACGGATGGTGCTCATGGCAGCGGCGCGTCGCTGGCCCACCGTCAATCTCGACGTCTCGCCCGGTGTCGTCAAGATCCCCGTGATCGGTCTCGAGGTGCAGTCACTGGCACAGCGGTTCGCGACTCCAGCGGCCTACCCCTACGCCCGGTTCGATTTCGCACACGTCGAGCGCATCCCGGTTGAGGGTCCATGCATCCTCGTTGCCAACCATCGCAGCTATTTCGATGTCGCAGCGCTGTCGCTGCTGATCGCAAAGGCCGGTCGCCCGGCACGATTCCTCGGCAAGAAGGAAGTCTTCGACGCCCCCATCGTCGGGCAGATCGCAGCAGCGATGGGTGGCATCCGCGTCGACCGGGCGACGGGATCGGGCGAACCGCTCCAGGCTGCGGCCGAAGCGATCGCCGGTGGCGAGATGGTCGCGCTGATGCCGGAAGGAACCATCCCTCGGGGTCCCGCGTTCTTCGAACCCGAGCTGAATGGACGTTGGGGCGCAGCTCGCCTCGCTCAGATGACCGGCGCCCCCATCGTGCCCGTCGGGCTGTGGGGAACCGAGAAGGTGTGGCCCCGCTCGGCGCGGGTGCCGAACATGTTGAACCTCACCGACCGACCTCGGGTGAAGCTCAGTGTCGGCGAGCCGCTGATCACGACCGGGCGGTCGCTGCGAGCCGACACGAAGAAGATCATGGCCGCGATCAGCGCGCAGCTTCCGCCGGAGTCGCAGGAGCGTCGTCAGCCGACGCACGACGAATTGATGGCGACCTTTCCACCTGGCTACTCCGGCGACCCCGAAGCCGAACTCACCCGCCGACCGGGTGAAGACTGACACACCGGCTCGAGCGGGCCGACGGTTCTGTCGTCCGCAATGAATTCATCTGAAACAGTCATCCGACTCTTCTCGGTGTTCCGAACACCGGTTGATCGCACGCAGCATCCACACCTGCAGCGGTCACTCGTGAATACCGATCGAAGGAGATTGAGATGACCAAGAAGACCACCCCCCGAACCCCTCGCCGGCTCGTTGCCGGCCTCGCCGTCGGTGCACTCGCGTTCACCGCCTGCGGGTCGGACAGCAATGACGCAGAAGAGCCCGCACCGGTCGAGGAAGACGCTTCGGCCGACGAAGAGGAGGCCATGGAGGAAGAGGCCATGGAGGAGGAGTCGGCTGGGACGATCGTTGATGTTGCGGTTGGTGCCGGAACGTTCGACACGCTGGTTGCTGCGGTGACGGCGGCTGATCTGGCTGAGACGTTGTCGAGCGAGGGGCCGTTCACGGTGTTCGCTCCGACCGATGATGCGTTTGCTGCGCTTCCTGATGGGCTTGTCGATGCGTTGCTGTTGCCGGAGAACAAGGATGCGTTGGTTGCGATCTTGACGTACCACGTGCTCGGTGCTGAGGTGCCGTCGTCTGATGTTGCTCCGGGTGCTGTTGCCACGGTGCAGGGTGAGGAGATCACCATTGCTGCTGACGGTGACACGCTGACGGTGAACGACGCGACGATCGTTGCGGTTGATGTCGAGGCGGACAACGGTGTGATCCACGTGATCGACAGCGTGCTGGTGCCGCCGAGCATCGACCCCAGCGTCCTGCTCGGCTGATCACAGCCAACTGAACACCCCCCTGACGGCGCCGCCGGTCGCGTGCAATCGCACGTGGTCCGGCGGCGCTGCCGCGTCCTGACAGCGGTGTCTGCTCGGCATCGACGAATCAGATGCAGGCATCGGAGCGCTGGGACGCGAGGCTGTCGGGTGAGAACCACGAGGAGCCGTGAACGTGACGACCGAACTGACCGATGCCCAGATCGACATCGCTGCCCGCCAATTGGCTGACGCCGCGCAGGCAAGAATCGTTGTCGAGGTGCTCGATGCCGAGCCAGCAGATATCGAAACCGGTTATCGCATTCAGGACGCTGGGCACCGTCTGCACGGTGGAGAGTTCATCGGCTGGAAGGTGGGCTGCACCAGCGCTCTGGCCCAGAAGTATCTCGGCGTCGATTCACCGGTCAGCGGGCGCTACCGCACCGACCAGGTGCTGTCGGCAGCTGCACAGATTGCGACGTCGGACTTCTCGACGGCTGCCCACCTCGAAGTCGAAGTCGGGTTCCGCCTCCTCGCAGACATCGATGCGCCGCCGGCGGAGGCGGCGCAGCTCGCTGACGCGGTCGAAGCGTTCGCTGCGATCGAAGTGGTCGCGGGGCGACTCGCAGCGTTTCCGCTCATTCCCGGACCACAGCTCGTCGCGGACAACGTCGCTGGCGCAGCGATGGTCGTCGGCCCGACGCTCGACCTCGACGCCGCCGGAATCCGCGGCCTGGACACCGCTCCCGTGACATTGACCATTGACGACGAGGAAGTCGCTTCAGGCCGTGGCGAGGACGCACTCGGGCATCCCCTCGAGGTGCTCTCCTGGTTGGCAGGGCACGCAGCGCAGCGCGGCACGCCACTGCGTTCGGGGGATCTGGTGATCACCGGGACGTGTACCGGGCTGGTTCCGGCTCGACCCGGGGCACACCATGTCGGTCGAGTGGCGGGCACCGAGGTCATCGTCGGGGTGTCCTGACCGAGAGCCGCGGGATGCGGATCTCGATCGGCCATGATGCATCAATGAGTTCGCTGCCCAAGCCCATCGATCTGTTGCCGCATCGCGACCCGTTCCTCCTGGTTGATGAACTGGTTGCCATGGAACCAGGCGTGTCCGCGACAGGGATCTGGCGGCTCACGGGCGATGAGTACTTCTTCGCCGGGCACTTTCCCGGCCGCCCCACGCTGCCCGGTGTCCTGATGTGTGAGTCGATTGCTCAGGTCGGCGCCTGCGCCGTGCTCGCCGACGAGAAGTACTCCGACAAGTTGCCGTTGTTCGGTGGACTCGACGGAGCACGATTTCGGCGCCAGGTCGTTCCAGGCGACGAGCTGACGATCGAGGTCGAGCTCGGCCGGATGTCGAGCCGGGCGGGCAAGGGCAGCGGGCGAGTGCTGGTCGGCGGTGAGGTCGCAACGAGTTGTGACCTCATGTTCGTTCTCGCAGATGCATGACGTTGCGATACACAACGGTCCTCTTCGACCTCGATCACACGCTGTTCGACTCTCACGCATCTGAGCGGGCGGCGTTCGACGCCACCATGAAGTCGATCGATGTGGAGCCGTCACCCGAGGTGTTCGACGTGTACGACGCGCTGAACCAAGCGCTGTGGCGCAAGGTCGAGGCGGGGCAGCTGAGTCCTAACGATGTGAAGACCCGGCGGTTCGAACAGCTCCTCGAGTCGCTCGGTGTTGCCGGAGATCCTGCCGCGATGGGAGCCGAGTTCGTCGCAGGTCTGACCGAACACGGCGAGCTCTATCCCGGTGCGCTCGATGTGCTGAAGGACCTGTCCGGCCGAGCGCCGCTGGGGCTCGTGACGAACGGAATCGGATCGGTGCAGCGAGGGCGGCTCGATCGTCTCGGAATCGGCCACTTCTTCGACACCGTTGCGATCAGCGGTGAGCTCGGGATGAGCAAACCGGCGCCTGCGATCTTCGATTTCGCGTTCGAGGAAATGGGCATCGATGTGCGCACCGCAACCGTGATGGTCGGTGACAGTCTCGCCAGCGACGTGGCGGGCGCACACGCTGCTGGCATCGCGTCCGCATGGTTCAATCCGCACGGGTCAGAGAACGAGACCGACATAGTCCCGACACACGAACTCGCTCAGCTCGACGAGTTGTCGACGTTGGTGACCTGACGAGACATCATCGGGGAGTGTTCGAGCGTCCGAGCTGCGACGTGGTCCTGTGAGCTATTTCGCCGACCCGAGCCAGGCTGTAGGTTCCGCGGATGTTCGTTCCGCAGAAAGTCAGCATCGTGACGCTGGGCGCACGAGACCTTGCTGGTCTCCGATTGTTCTACTCGAAGTGGGGGTGGACCGAGACCGAGGAGGCGAGCGAGTTCTGGACGGCATTCGATGTGGGCGGCTGGTTGCTCTCGCTCTATCCGATCGGCTCCCTCGGCGACGAGGCAGCGCCAGGGAGCCCGGCGCCTGATCCAGGGTGGAACGGGGTCACGTCCGCGATCAACGTCGAGTCCGAGAGCGACCTGGTAGCGGTGTACGAAGCGGCCGTCGCAGCTGGAGCCGACGCGGTGTCACCGGTGACCCGTCGCGCCTGGGGAGGTATCAGCGGGTACGTCGCAGATCCGGAGGGGAACCGTTGGGAACTCGCTGTCGGAAGTGACGCTCTTTGAACCCGCGATCAGCTCGGAGGAGCGATGACGACGGAGCCGTTGTGGCCGCCGAACCCGAAGTTGTTGCTGATCGCCGGTCCGGGGACCCACGGGCGAGCCTCGCCGACGACCAAATCGATCTCCATGCCTTCGTCGGCGGCTTCTGTATTCGCCGTCGGCGGGATCAGTTCGTGTTCCATCGACAAGAGCAGCGCCGCGGCCTCGAGCGCACCAGCAGCGCCGAGCGCATGACCGGTGACACCCTTGGTCGAGACAACCGGAACTGCGTTCGGGCCGAAGACCTCGACGATTGCATCAGCTTCGGCTGCGTCGTTCAACGGGGTGGAGGTGCCGTGAGCATTGACCTGCTTGATGTCGGCGGGTTCGATGCCCGACTCGGCGAGTGCCGAGCGCATGCAGGCGATCGCCCCGACACCGCCAGGTGAAGGTGCGGTGATGTGGTGAGCGTCGGCGGTGCTTCCGCCGCCCAGTACTTCGCCGAGGATCTGGGCGCCGCGTGCTTCAGCGTGGCCCCACTCCTCGAGGATGAGCACCGAAGCGCCCTCGCCCATGACGAACCCATCGCGGCCGGCTGCGAACGGCTGGCTCACCCCGGACGACGACAGCGCCGTCATGTTTCCGAAGCCTGCGAGTGCGGTGGTCGTGGCTGCTGATTCGGAGCCGCCGGTTGCGACTGCATCGACGACACCCCACTTGATGAGGCGAGCTGCGTAGTTGATCGCATGGCTGCCAGCAGCACACGCGGTGGTGATGGTCTCGTTCGGGCCTTGTAGCCCGTAGCGCATGGAGATCGCAGCCCCAGCGGCATTGGTCATCATCATCGGGACGAGGAACGGCGAGACGCGCCGCTCACCCTTCTCGAGCTGTACCTGGATCTGCTCTTCGAGCGTGTGGAGACCACCGACACCGGTGGCGTAGATCGTTCCGAACCGCCCGGCCTCGACACCGATCCCGTCGACGCCGCCGGCCTGCTCGAACGCTTCGGCTGCTGCAGCGAGCGAGAACTGCTCGACCCGGTCAGCGCGACGTGCCGCCTTCGGGTTCTCGAAGTATGGCGTCGCGTCCCAGTCAGCGATTTCGATTGCGCGACCCTCGGTCGCGCCTGGTCCCAGCAACCCGGTCCAGAAATCGTCCTTGCCGAGGCCCGCCGGTGCAACGACACCGAGACCTGTGATCGCGACGCGACGTGCGCCCGCAGAACTCGCGGTCATCCGACCTTGTTGGCGACGATGTCGTACGCGTTCTGTACGGTTTCGACGCCTTCGAGGTCCTCTTCGGGAACTTCGATGTCGAACTCCTCTTCGAGTGCCATCACCAGCTCGACGAGGTCGAGGCTGTCGGCATCGAGGTCGTCGCCGAACTTCGCGTCGGGCGTGACAGCGCTTTCCTCGACGGAAAGCACTTCGACGGCGCACTTGCGGAAACGGGCGAACAGTTCTTCATTCATTGGATTCTCCAAAAGTTTGGTGTAGCGGATGATTGTAGAGGGTTGTGTGCGGCGGCAACGAGGAAGGTCTCAGCAGCGACGACGCAATGGCCCGAAGGTCATCAGTGACCCATGCCGAGTCCGCCATCGACGGGAATCACGGCGCCGGTGATGTACGCCGCGTCTGGGCCGGCCAGGAACGACACCACGCCAGCGACTTCGGTGGGTTCGGCCATGCGACTCAACGGAACCTCGTCGATGATGGAGGCGATCTGCTGCTCAGAGAGCGCGGCGGTCATGTCGGTGGCCACCGGGCCGGGGGAAACGACGTTGACCGTGATGTTGCGTGAACCCAGTTCTCGAGCGAGCGAGCGGGCGAAGCCGACGAGGCCTGCCTTGGACGCTGCGTAGTTGGACTGACCGGCTTGGCCATAGAGCCCGACGACCGATGACATCAGGATGATGCGGCCCGTGCGAGCCTTGACCATGGCCTTCGCCGCACGTTTGGCGACGCGATACGACGCGGTCAGGTTTGCGTCGATCACGGAGGCGAAGTCGTCTTCGCTCATTCGGAGCAGCAGACCGTCTCGGGTGACGCCAGCGTTCGAGACGAGGACCTCGACCGGTGCGCCGAAGTGCTCCTCGACAGCGGAGAACGCGGCGTCGACTTGGGTCGTGTCGGTGACGTCGCACTGCACGCCGAACAAGCCCTCCGGTGGCGGTGACGAGTTGTACGTCACGGCGACGCGGTCGCCGGTCGCGGCAAAGCGGTGGGCGCAGGCCAGCCCGATACCGCGGGAACCACCGGTGATCAGCACTACGCGACCGGTCTCGTTCGAGGTCGTTGTGTCGGTCATCTCACATCACTTTCGTAGGTCGGCGTCGGGCATTCACGACGGCATCTCGGCGGCGTTCGGACTCCAGCGCACGACGGCGCTGGCTGCAGACATGCCCGCGCCAAAACCGACGAACAGGATCAGCTCGCCATCGGAGATGCGGTTGTTGTCGAGCGCGTCGGCGAGCGCAAGCGGCACGGAAGCCGCGGAGGTGTTCCCCGTACGGTCGAGCACGATCGCCGCCTTCTCGAGCGGAATGCCGAGCCGGTCGAGAGACGCCGAGATGATGCGGATGTTCGCTTGGTGCGGAACGGCCAGGGTGATGTCCTCAGCGCTCACTCCGGCCGCTTCCATTGCCTTCGTGGCCGAGTCGGCCATCAGCCGAACCGCACGACGGAAGACTTCTTTGCCTTCCATTTCCAGGACGCCTCCGACCTCGGCAAACAGCGCACTCTCAGCGGCGCCGACCGAGTCGAGATCCCAACTGAGCAGCTGCCCAGGGCCCTCGACCGATTCGATGAGCGCCGCCCCCGAACCGTTGCCGAACAGGATTCCGGTGTTGCGGTCGGTGTAGTCCGTGATGCGGTCGAGGGTGTCGGTCCCGATGACGAGCACCTTGTTTGCGCCCATGCCGATGAGGCCATGCGCATTCACGAGCGCGTAGACCCAACCAGAACAGGCTGCGTTCAGATCGTTGGCGCCGCACGACAGCCCCAGGAGCTCCTGCACCGTCGACGCGGTGGCGGGAACGCAGCGATCAGGCGTCGTCGTCGCGAGGATGAGCGCGTCGATCTCGGCAGGGTCGCAGCCGGACATCTCGATGGCCTGACGTCCCGCCTCGGTCGACAACCCCGCGGTTGTTCCTCCGACATGACGTTGCGCGATCCCGGTTCGTTCGCGGATCCACTCGTCGCTTGTCTCCATCATCGATTCGAGATCGACGTTGGTCAGGATCTTGTCGGGGAGCGCGGTACCCCAACCCGTGATGACGGCTCCGCGAACTCCGTTCGGCACTGCAGGCATTGGATCTGTTCCTGTTCAGTTGGTGCGCAGCCACGCGATGGGCTGGCGAAGGGTGACACGCTCGGTGTCGACGGCGATGAAACTCTGGAACTGACCAGCAAACGACGAACGCACCTCGGTGTCGCCGATGTGGCCGATCACCGAGCCGACGTCGATCGCGGTGCCCTCAGAAATGTCGGGGACCGGCGTGAAGATGCCAGCGGCTGGGCTGACGACGAGCCGCTCGACGGCGAACAGGTGCTCACCTTCCAGCTGGGCAGGGAGCGTGGAGGTTCCCGCATCGACCCATTCGAGCAGCTTGTCGAGATCATCGGGAGTGGCGATCGAAATGGTGCGTCCGTCGGTGGTGCGCTTCGCCATCCCGCTGAGAACTCCTCCAGGGCCGAGTTCTGCGAAGTCGGTCACTCCCTCGCTCTGCAGCGTCAGGAGACTCTGTCGCCAGCGAACGGGACTCGAGAGCTGGGCCGAGAGCAGGCTCGCCCACTCCTCACCGACGTTGTGGGCGCTGGCGTCGACGTTCGACACGACCGGTACGTCGGTGTCTCGCGGCTGGGCGGCAGCGATGGCATCTCGCAGTCGGTCTCGCGCCGCTGCCATGAACGGCGTGTGGAACGCACCGGCCACGGGCAGCGGCATCACGCGTTTCGCTCCCAGCTCCTTGGCGTGAGCCGACGCCTTGTCGACGCCATCGGGGGAGCCAGCGATCACCACTTGGCCCGGAGCGTTGTAGTTCGCCACCCAGACGTCGGCGTCCGCGAGGTTGCATGCGACGACGACCTGGTCGTCGTCGAGCCCCAGCACTGCTGCCATGGTGCCGGGCTGCTCGAGGCCAGCGTCGTGCATGGCAGCAGCACGTGCCGAGACCAGACGGATGCCGTCATCGAAGCCCAGCGCGCCCGTCGCGGTGAGCGCCGTGTACTCGCCGAGGCTGTGCCCCGCGCAGTAGCTCGCATCGATGCCGATGCGCTGGACAGCATCGAGCACCATCAAGCTCGAGACGAACGTGGTGAGCTGTGCGTTGCGAGTGTCTTTCAACTCGTCGGCGTCGGCGTCGCACAACAGCGCCGCAATGTCACGACCGGCGACCTCCGAGGCCTCGTCGACGAGTTCCCAACTCTCGTGATCCTGCCAGGGGCGACCCATTCCGGTGCGCTGCGATCCCTGTCCGGGAAACGTGAATGCGAGCATGATCGCCGAATCTAGACGACCATTTCTCGCGTCAAACGCTTACCCGTCGGTAACTCGCGAGAAGGCTGCAAGATCGTTCGACGTGTGGTTGCTGTGGTACCCCAGGTCGGACTCGAACCGACACTGGACGGTGTTTGAGACCGTTGCCTCTGCCAATTGGGCTACTGGGGCGTGCCGAACCAACGATATCGCCCGCGCCGCTCCGCCGGGCGCCTGGGATCCGGTCCGTCCTCGACGCCCCAGACGGAGATCACGAATCGCCGAGTACGGAACACGCTCTACGATCGAGGTCGTGTCGAAGCGATCGATCACGCGCAAGCTCGCCAAAGGATCCCGGCGACTGATGTCGTTGCGCGCCGAGCTCGAAACGATCGACGAACAGGCTCGTCATCTCCGCGATGACGCGGAGGACATGGCGTTGCGAGCGATCGTCGCCGAGAACACCGGTGTGTCACGAGACGCTCGCCGAGCTGAGGAACATGCAGAAGCCCACCGCAAGAATCGGGATCGCGTGGTCGCCGAGATCGCCGAGCTCGAGCGCCGCCAGGATGAACTCCTCGACCAGCTGAGTGCCGCTCGCTGACCGAGCGTCGGGGCGTGCTGGCCGAATGACGCTATAACTCTCCTATGCCCTTGCGCGTCGTGATCGCCGAAGACGAAGCCATCATCAGGATGGACTTGCGTGAGACGTTGGAAGAAGAGGGCTATGTCGTGGTCGGTGAGACCGGCCGTGGTGACACCGTCGTCGACCTGATCCGTGAGACCACACCTGACCTGGCGATTCTCGACATCAAGATGCCTGGCGCGGATGGACTCCAGGCGGCCCGCACGATCAACAACGAACGGCTGTGCGGAGTGTTGATGCTGACCGCATTCAGCCAACGAGAAGTCGTCGAAGAAGCGCGAGATGCAGGCGCGCTGGCGTTCCTCGTGAAGCCGTTCCAGAAGAGCGACCTGATTCCCGCCATCGAGGTGGCGATGGGCCGGTTCCGCGAACTCAAGTCGTTGACGGGCGAGATCGACACGCTCGAGGATCAGCTGGAGTCTCGAAAGATCACCGACCGTGCCAAGGGTCTCCTGATGGATGAGCTGTCGCTTTCCGAAGCTGACGCGTTTGCGTTCATCCAGAAGACAGCGATGAGTGAGCGGACTCGGATGCGTGACGTTGCGGATCGCATCCTGGACGGCTCGCTGCGACCACCCACCGAATGACGATCAGGTTCGGCGACATGCGCCGAACCGGACATCGACCAACAACCCGAAATGGAGCCCACCGTGGGTACCCACCTTCTCGTCGACGGGAACTCGCTCACCTATCGAGCGTTCTTTGCCCTTCCGACCGACATGGCAACCGCCAGTGGCCAGGTCACCAATGCGGTGTTCGGCTTCACGTCGATGCTGGCCTACGTGCTCAACGAGCAGGAGCCGGAGGGAATTCTCGTTGCGTTCGATCGGCCGGAACCGACGTTCCGTCACGAGGCCGAACCCGAGTACAAGGCGCAACGAGACGCTGCGCCGGACATCCTGCGCCAACAGATGGGTTTGGTCCGCGAAGTCCTCGAGGCGGTCGGCATCCAGACCATCGATGTCGCAGGGTGGGAAGCCGACGACCTCATCGCCACGGCGGTCGACGAACTGGTTGCTCGGGACAAAGAGGTCATCATCGTCACGGGCGATCGCGACAGCTACCAGCTGGTCCACGACGCGACGAACGTGAAGGTCATGTACAACAAGCGCGGCGTCAGTGACTACGCGATGTACGACGAGGCGGGCATCGAAGAAAAGACCGGCGTCACGCCGGACCTCTACGTCCAGTACGCCGCACTACGGGGAGACAACTCCGACAACCTGCCGGGCGTCCCCGGGGTGGGGGAGAAGACCGCGGCCAAGCTGATCAACAAGTACGGGGGACTCGACGGCATCTTTGCGAACGTCGACGAGCAGACGCCAAAGCTCAAGCAGAACCTCGTCGAGAACGAAGCGCGCGCCCGGAAGAACCTCGAATTGATGCTCTTGCGTCACGACGCGCCGGTTGACACCGTCGACTTCGACGACCTCGTCCCGAAGCCGAACGGCGAAGAGATGAAGCGGCTGTTCGAGTTCCTCGAGTTCCGTGCGCTGTCCGGCCGGATCACCGCGGCGATCAACGGAATGGGAGCCTCGGTCGACCTCGGCCCCGAAGTCGAGCAACAAGAACTCGTCGCCGAAGTCACCGAGATCGACAACGCCGCTGATGCGGCTGCGGCGATCAATGGTGTCCAAGCGCTCGACCTTGCGGCGACGTGGACCGGCGATCCGGGTCGCACCGATCTGGTCGGTCTCGCACTCGTGACCGATCCGGAATCGGCGGAGGTGGCATGGATCCCCTCAGCGGTCTTGGCCGACTCGACGGTGCAGGACGAGCTGGCAGCGCACACCGATGTCCGCGGTCACCGGATCAAGCCGCTGATGCGTTCACTGCTCGGCATGGGCTGCTCACTCGACGGCATCGCCCTCGACACGGCGATCGCTGCGTACCTGATCGACCCGGCGGAGGCCCGATACGACCTGCCCGACCTGATCGAGAAGTACACGCAGTTCGCTCGACCCAGCGACGACGCGGCCGGTTCAGGACAGCTCGACCTCGACGGCAGCGCCATGTCGGACGCTGAGCTGGCCGGCCGAGACGCGCTTGCGATCCATCACCTCGTGGAACCGATTCGCGCAAGTCTGGACGCGCAGGGCATGGCGGAGCTCTACGAAACGATCGAGAACCCGCTGGTGATGGTCCTCGCGAAGATGGAACATGTCGGCATCGCCGTTGACCACGATGAGCTGCAGGGTCTCAACGACAAGCTGACGGCGGAAGTCGAGTCGTTGGTCGCCGAGCTGCGTGAGGTGGCAGAGATGCCGGACCTGAACCTCAACTCACCCAAGCAGCTCCGTGAATTGTTGTACGACAACAAGGGCTTGACGCCGATCAAGAAGACCAAGACGGGACCATCGACCGACGCCGCCACGCTGGAGAAACTCGAACACGAGTGGCCCGAGTTCTTGGCACCGCTCCGCCGGCACCGCGAGGTCGAGAAACTTCGTGGTACGTACGGCAAGGGCCTGCTGCAAGAGGTCGCAGCCGACGGGCGGATCCACGCGACGTTCAACCAGACCGTTGCTCGCACCGGACGCCTGTCCTCGGACCAGCCCAACCTCCACAACATCCCGGTGCGGTCGGAGGAGGGACGTCTGTTTCGTCGAGCGTTCGTCGCGTCGCCAGGCACCGAACTGCTCGTGGCCGACTACAACCAGATCGAGCTGCGTTGCATTGCGCACCTGGCCCAGGACTCCGGCCTGCTCGAAGCGTTCAACACGGGTCAGGACATCCACAACGCCACGGCGTCTCGTGTCTTCTCGGTCGAACCCGACGACGTCACCGTCGACCAGCGCTCGAAGGCCAAGATGGTCTCCTACGGGCTTGCATACGGCATGGAGGCATACGGGCTTGCTCAGCGCTTGAACATTCCGGTCGACGAAGCGGCGCCGATCCTCGACGCCTACTTCGTGGCGTTCCCCAACGTGAAGCAGTACATGGACGACACGGTCGAACAGGCCCGCGAACGCGGATACACCGAAACGCTGTTCGGGCGGCGACGGCCGATTCCGGAGCTCATGAACTCCAACTTCCGAGTGCGTCAGGCCGGTGAGCGCCAGGCGATGAATGCCGGCATCCAGGGCTTGGCCGCCGACATCTTCAAAGTTGCGCTGGTGCGCATCGACGAAGCACTGAGCAAGCCGGAAGTCGAGAGCGAACTGATCCTGCAGGTTCACGACGAGGTACTCGTCGAGGTTCCGCCATCGGAGAAGGATGAGATCGGTGATCTCGTCATCGAGATCATGCACGACGCCGCCGACCTCGATGTGCCGCTCGAAGTCAACGTGAGTTGGGGCGACACCTGGGCGGCAGCGAAGGGGTGAGCGAACGCGACCACTGGTTCGAGGACCTCGCCGACCACATGGGCGAGGCATACCTTCGGTACTCGTTCACCAAGGGGACCGCGCAGGAGATCGACCACATCGTCGAAGCCCTCTCGTTGCGGCCGGGCGATCGCGTGCTCGACGTTGGATGCGGGCCAGGGCGTCACGCCTATGAACTGGCTGGTCGTGGCATGGTCGTGCACGGGATCGACATCAGTGACCGGTTCATCGAGATCGCCGAGACCGATGCGCCGGCAGGGGCCACGTTCGAGCGTCTCGATGCTCGGTCGCTCGCGTTCGATGCCGAGTTCGATGCGGTGATCTGCCTGTGTCAGGGCGCGTTCGGTCTGATGACAGCGAACGACGAAGACGCCGTCGTGATCGACGGGATGGCGAAGGCGTTGCGGCCCGGCGGGCGTGTTGCGCTCAGTGCGTTCAGCTCATACTTCGTGGTGCGCCACTGGGAAGATGCGGACTTCGATGCCGAGACCGGGGTGAATCACGAACACACCGAGATCAAGTCCGAGACCGGCGAGTCGAAGACGGTGGATCTGTGGACCGGTTGCTACACGCCCCGAGAGCTTCGACTCCTTGCGGCGTCGCACGGCTTGACGGTCGGCAGCATCAGCAGTGTCGAGCCAGGCGCCTACGGCAGCGACCCAGCAACTGCTGACACCGCTGAGTTCTTGTTGATCGCCACGAAGTAGACGCGTCGTTGACGACAGGTTGACGCTGCCGCCGCAACGTGACGGCATGAATCCGACTGCATCGAAGTCAGGGCGTCGTCACTTCGCTGTGGCAGCGGGAACGGCCGCAGGCTTACTGCTTGCCGCATGTGGATCCTCCGAGCCGGAGCTGGTGACGTACGCGGCGAGTTCGTCCGTCGGTGCTGATATCGAGGTGACCTACCAGACCGACGACGGCGAAGTCGTGGAAATCGTCGAGTCGCCGTGGGAGCTCGAGCTCGAACGGTCCGGATCGTTCAGCGCAAACCTCGAGGTCCGCAACGTGGGCCTCGACGGCGACGTCGCGTGCCAAGTGCGCAGCACAGCATTTCCGTCCGTGGCGATTGGTGGCGAGGCGGCCGCCCTGTGCTTTGCCCGGGTGACCCGCCAAGGCGGGACGACAGAAGTCAGCACGTCGTCGGACTTTGAGTTGTTCCTTCGCAACGCCGACGGTGATCGAGTCGGGTCGCCGGCGGGTCTGATCGAACCTCAGCGCGCTGAGATTGAGTCGATCACGGATCTTGGCGACGGTCGGGTGCTTCTCGGCGGGCATCAGGGGGTCTACCTCCTCGACACATCGAGCGGCGTGGTCGATGAAATCGAAGGGTCGCGAGAGTTCGGCAACCCGGTCGACGTCGCACGCGGCGACGACGGCGCCGTGTACGCCACGCACGCCTCAGCTGACCGCATCGAGCTCTTGTCATCAGACGGAACGGTGGTGTCCGACGTTGCAGAGTTTCCGGACGGCAGCCCGGGTGGCGTGTGGCTCATCGACGGACACCTGCTCGTGTTGCTTCGTGAGTCCCAGGCACTGGTTTCGCTCACCGAAGATGGCAGCGAACGCTGGCGATACGAGTTCACGGAGTCTGTGCCCGATGCTCACGTCGTTGCGCTCGGCGACGGCCGCATGATCGTCGGGTCGCGCGAGCAGCCGTTGGTCGGCCTCGACGTTGAATCCGGTGAGCAGTCGTTCGAGTGGCCGGTCACCGACGAGCTCGGGGGGATCATTCGGCGCGAGGGACTGCTGTTCCTGTCGTTCTACTCGGACGACGGTGACGGGACGGTGGCGGTCCCGATCGGAGGGCTCGACGACATCACGGCCAGCGAATCGTGGACCATCGAAGGTTCCGGAATCGTGTTCGATCGGGCGGGAACTCCGTACATCCAGGATGGCGACACGGTGAGTCGGCTCGACCCCTCGTCTTTTGCGGTCGATCGTTCGATCGAGCTCCCGGACTTGAGGCTGGTGGCGGCGGGTGATGGTGTGTTGTTCCTGGCTGGAGACCGGAGCTCTTCCTCGAGCGTCGTCAAGATCTCGAGTGTGCCGACGACGCTCTTCGACTGACCGTCGCGAGTCGATCGACGACCTACGCGGCTCCGCCAGCGTCGTCGATTCCTGAGAGCCCGAGTTCGGCGATCGACGTCTCGCGCATCTCGACCTTGCGGATCTTGCCGGTGACCGTCATCGGGAACTCGTCGGCCAACCTGAGGTAGCGGGGCACCTTGTAGTGAGCGATCTTGCCGTCGCAGAAGGCCTTCACCTCGTCGAGCGTGATCGAGTGGCCCGGCTTCGGCTTGATCCACGCCATCAGCTCTTCGCCGAACTTCGGGTCGGGGAGGCCGATGACCTGGACGTCCTCGACAGCCGGATGCGTGTAGAGGAATTCTTCGACTTCCCTG
>CALIOL010000042.1 GCA_938044705.1 uncultured Ilumatobacter sp.
CCGGCAGTGACGTGGTCGCCCTTCATGCCCACGGAGCGGCTGAGCGCATCCTTGGCCTTGCCGACACGCTCCTTGCGCGTTGCCTTCTCCTCGTCGGTAAACGCACGTTGGACCTTGTTGGCCTTCGCGGCTGCTGCGGCCTTCCGGTCGGCTTCGACCTGCTGGAGGGGAGTGAGCTTCTTCTCTGCCATGCGGCTGACGATACAAGCGTCAGCTGCCGGTACCGAGGCGCCCACGCCGGAGGGCGACGTAGCGAATCTCGATCGTGTCGCCGAAGTCCGGGTGGAGGGGTAGATAGGGCAGTGGTTCGGAGACGTCGGCCGAGCACAGCCCGTCGGCCACGAGACTCGAGACGATTGCATCGCAGTCCCGCTCGTCCCAGAGATCGGTTCGTTGGGTGAACAGCACCGACCCGCCGGGCTGCACGATTCTGAGCAGCTCGCGAAGCGTCGCGTCGGTGTCGGTGACGTACGTGAACACGCCTGCGCTGACGGTCGCAGCGAATCGTTCGTCGTCGAAGCGAAGGGGCTGATTCAGGTCGAGGTGGTCGACAGCGGTGTAGACGCCGCGCTGACGTGCAGCCTCGACAGACACGGGGGTGAAGTCGCCACCTACGACGTCGTGGATGCCTCGCTGCGCCAATTCGACGCCGACCTTGCCGGTGCCGCACCCGGCGTCGAGGACTTCGCCGGGTGTTCGTGCAAGCGCCACCGTGGTCATCTCGGCGATCTGGGCTGGAGCGACATATCCCCACGAGTCGACGTCGCGGTCGTAGTCGCCGCCGGAGGCCCAGGTGTCGTAGAGCGCGGCGACCTCCTCGCTGGTTGCGGCGGACTGTGCTGCGAGGTCCTCACCGGGGGTCGGGCCGGTGGTCGAGTCGGTCATGTCGGTCAGCTTCCTGTGCCCACGGTCTGGATCTCGTCGACGTCGTAGGGAAACAACTCCTGGCGGGGGATGTTTCCGAGCCCGTCGGCTGTCCCGTTCGAGAGGATGTAGGTGACGTCGTAGTTGGAGGTGATGGTCATCGGGAAGGTTCCGCCGTCGGATGTCTGGGTGTAGGTGTAGCCGCATGGGCCTTCGTCGAAGGTCTGGCTGCCTGCTTCGTAGGGGACGCCGGTGAGTTCGCAGTCGAAGGGCTCGCTGCCGTCGCCGGGGTCGAAGGTGAAGCCGGTCAACGTGCCCGTGCCCTCGGCCCACACCGGCCCGTCGGACAGTCGGATCGTCTGGGGCCCGGGGTCTTCGATCGCAAGCCACAAGCCGAGGTTGACGTATGACCCGACCGATGGGTCGGGTGACATGTTCGGCACCGGCAGCGGCAAGATCTCGGTGATCTCGATTCGCAACCCTGGGATCAAGCTCTCCGGCGTGAGCGAGTCGGCGACCCAGACGAGCCCCTGCCGTGAGCAATCGTCTCCAGATCGGTAGTACAGCGTCATGCGGTCGCCGGTCTCGGGGTCCGTTCGATATGCCACACCGTCGGGACCGACTTCCTCGACGCCCTGCGACTCGACGATGTTGGCTTCAGCTGAGCCGTCGCCCGCAGACGCCACGATCGGCTGAAGGCGATACGTGCAATCGAAGCTGCCGCCGCCACTACCTGTCGAGTAGCCGCCGGGCCGTTCGTAGGAAATGCCGAAACTGTTCGGGTCGGGCTGTATCGGCTGGAACGGGCTGCCCTCGCTGGCGTACGCGTTCGTTGCAAACAGGATTGTCGTCGCCGCCGCCACCGCTATCGGGAAAGGGAAGATGTGGCGACGGGTCATTGGCACGTCTCCTGTTCTGGAAACTGTGTCACCGTGGTTTCCGAGTCGACGACCCAACTGGTGTCGATACGTACGAGGAACACCTGGTTGAGGAACGCGTCAGTTTGGGTGCGGACGACTTCGCCTGTGGCCCGGTCGATCCCGATATCCGTGAGGACCTCGCAAATCGTCATGCCGACGACTTCGCCGTCGGTACTGAGCGATTCGCCACGGACGAACTCGACTCGACTTGGCGATTCGACGTTGGGTTGGGCCCGCAGGTCCGACTCGGCCAGATCGTCCAAGAACTGGTTGATCGGAGCGAGTGCGGACTCGGAATAGAACGCAGCGAGCTTGCTCCGAATGGTCTCGTCGTCGGGGCTTGCCACGGCATCGCGCCTCGCACGCCAAGCGACCTCGTACACCTCGAACGCTTCGGAGAACTCCGGCTCATCACCACTGGGCCCCGCCGCAGCTTCGGGATCGGTTGTGGCTGAGTCCGTGGTCGGAGTTTCGGTCGTTGTGGGGTCTGTCGCCGCAACGGTGGTGGCCGGGGGCGCCGAGGTGGCCGTCTCTGGGGCCTCGGTTGTGGGCGCGGGTTCGAGCGTGGTGGTGGGCGCGACGGTTTCGAGCGGCGGGGGCTCGGCCTCGTCGCCGCCGCTGCATGCGGCCAGGGCCAGCAGTCCGGCGGTCAACAGCGCAGCACGAGCCATGCGGTCACAGTAGGCGCGAGATGAGGAGCGTGAGTCTCGGCAGGTGGTCATCACCGAGAGGGTGAGACGGCTCATTCACACTCCGGCCCGGTGAACGACTCAACCGACACAGTGTCGACC
>CALIOL010000043.1 GCA_938044705.1 uncultured Ilumatobacter sp.
GGTTGATGAAGTGGTTCTGAATCTGAAGGTCCTCCTGGCCGACCAGCAGGATGGCGGCCGATTGGTCGAGCGCTCGACCAGCGCGTCCGACCTGTTGGTAGTAGGCGATGGGCGAGCCGGGCATCTGGAAGTGAATGACGAAACCAAGGTCCGGCTTGTCGTAGCCCATCCCCAGTGCGCTCGTTGCGACGAGGGCCTTGAGATCGTTGGCTTGGAGGCGTCGCTCGAGTGCTTCGCGCTCGTCGGCTTCGGTTGCACCCGAGTAGGCGGCGACGTCGATGCCTCTCGATTGCAGCCAGTCGGCGACCGCGAGCGTGTCGCGGATCGTCAGGCAGTAGACGATGCCTGAACCGGGGATCGACTCAAGCCGTTCGGCGAGCCAGACGAGACGCTCAGGCTGCGCTGGCAAGTCGACGACCCCGAGTCCGAGACCCGACCGCCCAAGCGCGCCGCGGAATGTGGTGAGCTCAGCGCCGAGCTGCTCCGCCACATCGTCAACGACTCGCGAGTTCGCCGTGGCCGTGCATCCCAGGATCGGAACCTGCTCGACTGCCGACCGCCCATATTCGTGAATCATGCGACCGATGCGGCGGTAGTCGGGCCGGAAGTCGTGGCCCCAGTCCGAGATGCAATGCACTTCGTCGATGACCATCATCCCCGGCCGCTCTTCCAGCATCGGCATGACCTTGGCCGCGAACTCCGGGTTCGCGAGACGTTCGGGAGACACGAGGATCAGGTCGATCGAGTCGGTGTTGAGAGCGTCCGCGAGTTCGTCGACGGTGGTCTTCGACGAGGAGTTGACGGTCATGCACCGAAGACCGAGTCTCGTTGCAGCCTCGATCTGGTTTCGCATCAACGCGAGGAGTGGCGAGATCAACAGTGTCGGGCCTGACCCGTTTGAGCGGAGCAAGTGTGTGGCGAGGAAGTACACAGCAGACTTGCCCCAACCTGTCCGTTGTACGACCAGGACGCGTTGTCCCGCGACGAGGGCCTCGACCGCCTCACGCTGATGTGGGCGAAAGGTCGCATCGCTGCGACCGGTCAGTTCGCGAAGTGCGCTGCGGAGCTGGTCGGTGTCGGCCATGGGCATGAGTGTGCCACCGGGGTACGACAGTGTTCTCAACGGATGTGAGCGAGGTGTAGTAGCGGTCGGTTCGGGGTACAACTGTCGATGTGTCTGGTTCCGATGGTGTCTCGCCTGGTCGTCTCTCGACGCTCCGGAATCTCGGGCGAGCGCTGTTCACGGTCCCGCCATTTCTGGTGCATCACCTGCTGCGTCGTCGATACGTCGAGAACGTCACCCGTACCGTCGACAGGTTGAGTGAGGCGCCGCCCGAGGCGTTGGGTGGCACTCCCAGTCCGAGCGAGGCGGTGCAAGCTGCGCACACCGGTACGGGACCCCTCGTTCTCAGGTCGTACGAAGTTGACATCCGCCAGGCACGACTCGCGCCGAACGAGCTGATGGAACGGATGATCGAGCGACCCGGCGACCTGAACGACAGCCGTATCGCCGGATTCGTCCGCGATGACGAACCAGCAACGACGCTCCGCCGCGGGGACGACCTCGTCGTGGAGCTTCCCGGTCCCTGGAACGGGCCAGTCCGGGTCGTGCATGCCGACTCCTCGGGACTGCTCCTACAGACGCTCGACGGGCACATGGAGGCCGGACAGATTCGCTTCGACACCGCTGCACACGTCGAGCGACCCGACGGCACGCACGACTACCTGTTCCGGGTCCGGTCGTGGGCTCGCGGCGGAGATGCTGTGTTCACCGTCTTGCACCTGGGGGTACGCGTGGCCAAAGAACTCCAGACCGCCATGTGGGTTGCGTTGTGCCATGGAGCGATGCGCGTTGCGGAAGGCACGCGCCATCGCAAGATCCGCGTGACGACGGAGATTCTCGCCGAGAGCAGCCCGGCGGGCGATGTAATGGGTGACACCCTCGAGACGCTCGGAGGCCCGGGATGACCGTTGAGTTCACGCGTCGGACGGTGCTTCCTGCGTCACCCGAGCGGTGTTTCGATCTCTCGCTCGACGTCGACTTCCATCTTCAGTCCATGGCGGAATCCGACGAGCAGATCGTGGGCGGCGTCGCCGCGGGCGCGATGAAGCTGGGCGACGACGTGACCTGGCGGGCCCGTCACTTCGGGATCTGGTGGACGATGAAGACGCAGATCACCTCGTTCGAGCGGCCGACGTCCTTCATCGACGAACAATTGAGGGGGCCGTTCAAGAGGTTCCACCACCTCCACGTCTTCAACGATCTCGGCGACGGCACCACGGAGATGCTCGACGAGATCGAGTTCCAGGCACCGCTCGGCCCGCTGGGCCTCATCGCTGAAAAGGCCCTGCTCGGGAGGTATCTCCCTCACCTCATCGACGTTCGCAACAGCGAACTACTGGCGCACCTGGAGCGTTGACCAGCGGACCACACCCTCGAGCGCGAGGAAGATGTCAGAAATGTCTCAACACAGGGTCTCAATATGTCGATGTCGATGACATGAACGCTGCGAGTCGAGACGAGCAAGCGGCCACCAGCCGGCTGGTCCGTCATCCCGTCGCGATCGAATGCGCACGAGCCGCAGCGAGTTTTGCCGATGCGGCTGCCGAAGTCGTGGTGTTCGAAGGCGAGCACGTTTTCGTCGCGGCGAGCAGCGACTCGCGCGGCGCGTTCCTGCCGCGCCCGATGAAGACCGCCGAAGCCGAACTCAAAGCGGACACGAGACGCACGGCCTTCGTCGAAACGGACGGCGTTCACTGCACGGCGATCCGAGACCGCTCCGGTTCGCTCGTGGCGGCGCTCACCATCTGGGGTCACCGGCGCACGATCGATGCGGCAGGTACGGCAGCGCTTGGTCGCCTCATCGAAGCAAAGCTTCCGGATGCATCCGAAATTCTCGCGGGTGACTTTCACACCGAGGTGCTCCGCGGACAACGAGATGCCGTTCTGGTCTTGAGTCCAGACCTCGAGGTCCGGTGGGTCAGCGAGGGCGTGGGTTCGTTGCTCGGGCTGACCGCCAACGAAGTGATCGGTCGCCCGGCCGTCGACTTCCTGCACCCCGACGACCTCATGTTCACGCTGGATTCCGTGACGAGATTGAGCCAGGGCCTGGAGATGTACCGAGTCAACGTGCGGCTGCTCAACAGCGGCGGTGACTACACCCCGGTCGAGGTCACCGGTACGGACATGACGAGCAACCCGAGCGTCGGTGGCCTGGTGTTGTCACTACGCGACGCCCAGCAGGATCGCGAACTCGGAATTGCCATCGATCGGGCTCGCCGAACATCGGATGCCATCGTGAGCGGGTTGCGTGACGGCGTGGTCTCGACCGACGAATTCGGAGCGATCACCGCGATCAACGAAACGGCGCGTGAGATGTTCGGTATCGACGCCGGACTGACGCCGGCGCAGGTGGACATCGGTCAGTTTGCGCTCGTCACCGCCGACGGACGACCTCACGACATTCTCGACCCGGCCGCTCGTACCCGGACGCCGTGCCTACTCGTGTCGGCGCGTGGCGAAGTTCGCTACCTGAACGTCCTCAGCCAAGAAGTGGCCGATGAGACGTCGACGTTGGGGAACGTCATCATCTTCACCGACAGCACGAGCGAGTACGAAGCGGCGGCACGTCTTCGGAAACAGGCGCTGCACGACCAGTTGACCGGTCTCGCCAACCGGCGACAGCTCAGCCAACGACTCGACGAACTGGCACTGGCCTCGACGCCGGTCAACGTCGCTGCGTGCTTCATCGATCTCGATGCGTTCAAGAGCGTCAACGACACCTACGGCCACCGAGCCGGTGACGAATTGGTCCGCGTTGCTGCGAAACGGCTCGCCCGTGAACTGGGAGACGCGAACCTGCTCGTCCGTCAGGGAGGCGATGAGTTCGTCGCCCTGCTGGTCGGCGTCGCCGATCTCGACGAGGCGGCTGCAATCGCCGAACGCTGCCGTGTCGTGCTCGCGGACCCGTACGACCTCCGTGGTCAGCGATTCAACCTGACCGCTTCGGTCGGGGTGGCGCTCGCTTCGACCGATCACTTCGACGGTGACCAGCTGCTCCAGCGTGCCGATCTGGCCCTGTATGCCGCCAAAGGCGCGGGCCGTGACCGCGTCTCGGTGTTCGACGAGGCGTTCGAAGCTGCAGCCATCAACGAGGAGTTCCAGCGGCGTTTGCTCCGTGAGGCGCTCGACGAAGGTCGTCTCGTGATGCACTTCCAGCCGCTGGTCGACACTCGGTCTGAGTTGACCGTCGGCTACGAGGCCCTGGCCCGCGTTCGGGATCTCGACGATGAGATCCTGAGTCCTGCGGCGTTTCTCAGCGGTGTCGAGGGAACTTCGTTGATGTGGGACCTCGATCGCTCCGCATTCGAGCTGTCGTGTGAGGCAGCAGCGATGTTCGCTCGACTCGCACCCGGCAGGGCTCCGTACGTGGCCTGCAACTTTTCGTCCGTCAGCGTGAACCATCCAGACTTTCTCGCATTCGTCGACGCGACGGTCGAAGCGGCCAAGGTCGAGCCGAGCCAGATCTCGATCGAGCTCACCGAGAGCGCAGCGTTCGAAGCGGGGGAACGTGGTCTGTCGTCCTTGGTCGGGGTCGTCGATCGCGGATTCAGGGTCGCGCTGGACGATTTCGGCACCGGCTACTCGTCTCTGTCTCACATTCGAGACCTCCCGATCTCATCGATCAAGGTGGACCGAAGCTTCATCGCCCGGTTGTCGGAAGGCTCCAACGAGCGCTCGATCACCGAGGCCGTGCTGCGGCTCGCGGACGACCTCGGCGTGGGCGTCGTCGCCGAAGGCGTCGAGACCACGGAACAACTCGAGCAGGTCCGCTCGTTGGGCTTCTCGACC
>CALIOL010000044.1 GCA_938044705.1 uncultured Ilumatobacter sp.
ACTCAGCAAGAAGTGGCAGGAAGAAGGGACCAAGACCTTCCTCGGCGTGCACAGCGAAGGCTTCCCCAACCTGTTCATCGTGTCCGGCCCACAGGGTGGCGGCGGCAGCTTCAACTTCATCGATGCCATCGAACAGCACGCCGACTACATCGTCTGGATGATCACGCGACTGCGCGACCAGGGCCACGCCGTCGTCGACGTGCACCCCGAACCCGAAGCGGCGTACACCGACCACTGCCGCCAGGCCGACATCGACACGGCTCCCTTGCGCGACTGCCTCACGTACTACAACGGAGACGGCACCGCTGAGCCCGGGAGCCTGGCGTACTACGGAGGCGGCCAGTGGCACAAGTGGCGGCGCCGCGCGCAGGAGACGCTCGACCCATATGTCTTCGACTGAACGTCAGGTCGTCGAGAACTACTCGCCAGCCAGCTCGACAGCGTCGGCGGTGCCCACGAAGGGAACGCCGGCCGTGCCAAACGCATAGGTGATCAGGCCGACGTAGACCGACGGGCCGAAGGCTGCCGTGGCGCCGGGCAACTCGCCGGTGCCCCGGTACAGCTGCCACTCGTCATCGCCGGCGTCGCCCACGTTGGGTTGCTGCCAGTAGACGGTCAGCGTGCGGTCGCTGTTGCCGACGATCCGAATATCGGCGCGGCCGTCCGGCACGGTGTTCGCTCCAACGTCGTTCACGCTCGAACTCCCATTCACGGTGTTCTTGCCCTCGACGGTGAACGCGGTCGGGCCTCGATGACCGACGACGACGTGCGCACTGTCGGCAGCGTCGAGATCGGTCGAGTGCACCTGAACGCCAGCGAAGAGATACGGCGACCCAGCCGAGCTGGGCGCAGTCTGAGAGTCGGAGAGCGTGCCGATGCCGATGTTGCGAGCCACGTAGTCGAACGGGAACGTGACGACCTTGGCGTCCAATCGGCCCTGATCGCCGTGGAAGTGCAACGTCCGGTTCCCCGTGTTGTCGGTCAGCTCGGCCCGGTAGCGGCCGTCGACGCGCCCCACCTCCGGAAGCGCCTCCGGCCGTGCCGTCGTGTACCCGAGGAGCGGGCCCGCGCCGCCGAAGTCGTCCGAAACGCGTGCTGGGTCATCGGGCTGGTCACCGGGTTCGGGATCGATTCGTTCAGCGAGTTCAAGTTCGCCGCCGGCCTGGGAGTCGACCCTCGACACGGAGGCACTCGCAGGTCCGGCCACGGCCGCTGCGACGAGCGCGAGCGAGATGGTGGTGAACGATGCCCAAGTCAGGCGTGTGCCTCGTCGTTTCACTTTCGGTCCTCCCGTGGACGCGTCAGTCGTTCCCTCCTCTTCGGCACGGACGCACTCGGGCTTGACCGTTGCCGTCAGCGCGCGGCGTACACCGCTCGTTCGAACGACTCGTAGGCCGCCAACGCGGCCTCGTCGACGAACGGGAGGTGTTGCATCATGATCACACCGGCCAAGCCCGCGGTCGGGTCGATCCAGAAGTGAGTGTTCATGACGCCCGCCCAGGACAGGCTCCCGGCGCTGCGCATACCGTCGATGTCGTCCTCGTTGCGCATGAAGCCCAGGGTGAAGGTCTTGTCCACGCCGGGGAACAAATCGATGTCGCAGCCGAACACCGGGTTCGACGTGGGCTGTGCCGTGACGCGCAGATCGCCGATCGCGTTCGTCGACATCGAGGCCACCGTGTCCGACTCGAGCACTCGTGCCCCGTCGAGTTCGCCGCCACCGAGGATCATCCGACAGAACCGCAGATAGTCGCCACCCGTCGTGTGCATGGCGTGACCCATCCCGTAGAACTCCGGCGTCTGCGGCAGATCGACAGGCATCGGAGTGAAACCATCGGGGCCGTTCGCGTGGTTGGCCACCATGCGTTCGGCACGATCGCCGCCGACCTCGAGTCCGCTCGAGGACATCGCAAGGGGGCCGAACACGTGCTCTTCCAGATACGCATCGATGGACTCGCCGGTGACCGCTTCGACGACGCGGCCCACCCAGTCGGTCGACGGGCCGTACGCCCACTGTGTGCCAGGGTCGAAGGTCATCGGGAAGGATTGCAGCGACGCGATCAGGCCCGACAGCGTGGGAATGCCCTCGGTGGCCGCCATGTACTTGGTCTGCTCGGCGTTCCAGATGTCGTAGACGATTCCGGACGTATGCGTCAGGAGATGTCGAGTGGTGCACGGGGTAGCTGGCGGACGCATGCGTGGCGCATCGCCGTCCCAGCCGTCGAGTACCTGGATCGTCGCAAAGTCGTCGAGGATGTCGGCGACCGGTGTGTCGAGGTCGAGGCGACCCTGCTCAACGAGTTGCATCGCGGCAACCGTGCCGACGGCCTTCGTCATCGAGAACGCTCGGAACACGCTGTCGGTCTGCATTGCGGAGTCGGTTCCGACCTCGGTCAGACCGTGTGCACTCTCGTGGATGACACCGTCGCGATCGGCGACGACGCCCACCACGCCGACCGTGTTGCCGGAAGAAACAGCGTCGTCGAGTGCTGCTGAAATCGAATCGATGGTTGCCATGGCGTCTCCTCGTGTCGTCGAACTACATCAAGTGTGACCCAACTGCGTGAGCCAACCCGACCTGGGCTGCCCGTGTGAGCTCGACCGAACCCGGCGATACTCATGAACACGATGGGTGAGCATTCGGACTTTCGACGATCAGACCGTGACGGCTCGCGCCCCGAGACCGACGAAGCCGAGCCGTTCGCTGTCGCGCAGAGCTTGCAGGAGATCGCCCACGATCGAGGACGGATCTGCAAGAAGCGTGGCTGCGTCGTGTGTGCCCCACTCGTCGAGGCTCGGCGCGAGAAGAAGAAGCAACGCCGAGAAAAGGCGCGGGCTCGCCGCCATTCGCAAGGCCAGCCGTGCGGCCAGAGCAGCTGCGCAGTCGATGTCTGTGTCGCAGCTCGCGACGCCCCCGCACCTCCGGCGCCGTCGCGCGGGTCCGGACCGTCCGCCTCAGAACCGCAGGTGGATCCCGACCAGATGTTGCGCCGCCAGGCCGAACGTCACCGCGTCGACCTGCCGTGCGGGTCCGAAGACTGTCCGGCAAAGATCTGCGTGGAGGGGTTCGCCAAAGAGCGCACGCGACGGCATCGGGCCGGACGCGCGTGTCGCGCTGCCTCGTGCGACAACGCGATCTGCGTGTCCGGCGCAGCGAAACGCTGAGGTTGCTCAGGACGCGAGTCGACGCGTCTCGACGCGTAGGGCCGCCAGCAGGTCGGGGACCTTGTCGTGGACCCATGCCGGTTCGCTGTGGCGGATCATCAACCAGAACTGTGACTTCACGTCCCAGAACGTCGCGTCGAGCACACCAGCCTCCTTCGGGTCGCGCTTGAAGTGCCAGTGCACCGAGTTCGGGAACTTCGTTCGCGAGTACCCGCCGATGTGTGACACGTAGAGACCGGCTGCTTTCGCCGCTCGCTCGACGACACCCATCATGACGTCACGCGACACATCGTCGGGAACGTCGACGTAGTGGTCGTCGGAACGCTTGGTTGCCATGATTCCAGCCGACTCGAACTTTGCTACAAAGTCAACGACGTCACGCTGGGCAAACAGGTCGGCGCCCCGCAGAGTGGCACCGTTTCACTCGTCGCGCGAGAACTACGTCGAGTGCGTGAAGATCCCTCAAGCGCGTGCCACCGGTCACCGATGGACCTTCCATGGGGCTCGACCTGCTGGAGAAGACAACCGCCGGAACCGCAGAGTCATGGCACGACCGTGCTCCGGGTGAGCAGGACCTCGGTCGATTTCTCGATGACGTGTTCGCCGACTGTGGCGTCGTGCTGCACGATCGGCTTGCCGTCGACGGATCGAAGCGCTGCACGATCGACCACATCGTCGTGACGTCGAGCGGCGTCTGGGTCATCGATGCGTACAACGACAACCACCTGCTCATCGGCTGGAGCCAGCAGAAGACCCACGTGGACGGCACCGGATGGCAAACCGCTGCGGTGAGGGAGCTCCTCGACTCCGAAGGCCTCGACGCCGTGCCCGTCCACCGCGTCCTCTGCTTCTGCCACTCCGACTGGGCGCGACGACCCAACGCCGCAGTCGTCGACGGCGTACTCGTGCTCTCTCCCGACAAGCTCGGATCGGTCGCAAGCCAGCCCGGCCAAGTCGAGAACATCGACTCGATCGCCGCGCTCCTCGACTCGCCGCTTCACGTCGCCAGCCACCGCTGAGACGCCCGCCAGCCAGGCGGAAAGATCAGCCCCGCGTTGCTCGCACGATGGCCCCGTTCAGCCCCGGGCTCGTCTCGTGCGTGTACTCGATGCTCGGTTCGACCAGGCCGACCGACGTCATGAGCTCGAGGTAGGCGCCCTTCTGCAAAGCTCCTGCACCACAGTCGGCCCACTCTGCGCCCGACATCGATGGTGCGACGCCGTCGTCGGCGACGATGTCCGAGATCGCAACTCTGCCACCCGGGCGGAGCACCCGTGCGATCTCCGTCATCACCGGCGTCTTGTCCGGAGCCAGGTTGATCACGCAGTTCGAGATCACCACATCGACCGACGCATCAGGCAACGGCAGGTCCTCGATCATGCCGTGCAAGAACTCGACGTTGGACACCCCTGCCTCGGCCGCGTTCGCGCGAGCGATGCCGAGCATCTCCTCGAGAAAGTCGACGCCGTAGGCCTTCCCGTTCGGTGCGACGCGCTTCGCTGACAGGATGACGTCGAGACCTCCTCCGGAGCCCAGGTCGAGCACGACCTCTCCGGGCCGAAGGTCGGCCATGGCAAATGGGTTGCCGCATCCCATCGACAGGTTCGCTGCTGTCGAAGTGCCGTCGGCGATGGTGTCGCTGTCGTACTGACTCGCACCGAACCGGTCATCACAACCGGGTGCTGTTCCTCGAGTGCGAGCGGCGTCGCGGTAGTACGCACGCACGTCGTCGTGGATCGTTTCGTCGTTCATCGGGTGGCCTCCAGGGTGTCGGTGAATTCGGCAGGGATGCGGCCCATGACGACATCGACCGCCGATGGGAAGCAGCTCAGACAGTTCTGGTTGACGCGCCACAGCGTCGATGTACCGCGCTGCTCGACGAACACGAACCGAACGTCTGCCAACTTCGCGAGGTGATGCGAGATCGTCGACTGACCGACATCGAGCCGCCGCGTGATTTCGCCGACCGTCAGCGGTTTGGCAGACGAGGCGAGCGCGTGCAGGATCATCACGCGAGTCGGGTCCCCCAGCGCCTGAAACCACGACGCCCACTCCTCAGCGTCCGCTCTGTCGATCGTTGTTGCTTCCTCATTCATCGATCATCGACGATAGTCGATGAAAGCGCGCCAAGCACACGGTTTCCTGCCATCGGAAGAAATCTCAGATTTTCTTCAAGAAATTCCTCAAGTCCCGGCCGAAACGTGCCGATGAACCCTCCGACGAGCGAGCGGCCGCCGGATTTCTCGGTGTGATCGGCACTTCGCTCACACCGCAACTCCGTGCAAGAGTGGCCTGATGAACATCGCCCAGCTCGAGCCTGATGCGCAGCGCCTCGGCATTCGGGAGTGGCTCGCAGCCAACCCGGAGCCATCACCTCGCCAGCTCGCCGAAGCGGGTCTCGTTGCTCCCCATTGGCCCGAACCGTGGGGCCTCGGTGCCGACGCGACGCTCCAGGTGGCAGTCGCCGAGGAGCTCGCCGCTGCCGACGTCACCACTCCCGACAATGCAATCGCCATCGGCTGGGCCGGTCCGACGATCGTCGCTGGCGGAACTCCTGAACAGCATCAGCGCTGGCTGCCGGGGATCCTCGACGGCTCTGTCGAATGGACCCAGTTGTTCTCCGAACCCGACGCCGGAAGCGACCTCGCATCCCTGCGGACCGTCGCAGTGCGCGACGGCGACGAGTACGTCGTCAACGGCCAGAAGATCTGGTCGACCTGGGCCAACCATTCTCAGTGGGGCATCCTGCTCGCCCGCACCGACCTCGACGCTCCCAAGCACAAGGGCATCTCCTACTTCGTGCTCGATATGGCCACGCCCGGCATCGACATCCGTCCAATCACCGAGATGACCGGCGGCAACCACTTCAACGAAGTCTTCTTCGACAACGTCCGCATCCCGGTCGACTGCCGTATCGGCGACGAAGGTCAAGGTTGGCGCCTCGCCAACGTCACCCTCGGCAATGAGCGTGTGTCGCTCAGCGAAGGTGGCGTGCTCTGGGGGATGGGCCCAACCGCCGAGGAATGTCTCGCCGAAATCCGACGCCTCGGTGCAGGCAACGACCCGATCACTCGACAGCGGGCCGCCCGAGCGTTCACCGAGAGCTTCATCATCGACCGCCTCGGCGACAAGATCATCGACGCCCAGGTCAACGGGCGGGACCCCGGCCCCGTTGCATCAATTCGCAAGGCCAAGGCCGACGTCAATGCACAACAGCTCGTGTCGCTCGTGAAGGACCTCGCCGGCCCCGACGGCATGATCGGGATCCAGAACGCTGACGCCGAAGAGCTCGACGTGTGGCACTGGTCGTACCTCTTCAGCCGGGCGCTGACCATCGGTGGCGGCACCAGCGAGATTCAGCGCAACATCATCGGTGAACACCTCCTCGGTCTTCCTCGCGAACCCCGCCCCTAGCGCCCGCTTGCGACGCGGCACGTTTCGCCGTGTCCGCCGCGCCCGCGTCAACACACCTAGGGTCTGCCCGGATGGCTGACCGGACCGACAACGCTCTTGGCTACGCCGAGTTCGGAAACTGGTACGACACGTACCGCGCCGACGTCCTCGAGCCCGTGCTCGATTCCGCGATGGACGCGCTGCAACAGGAACTCGACGAGGCGCTTCCGGATCGTGACCTCGCACGCATTCG
>CALIOL010000045.1 GCA_938044705.1 uncultured Ilumatobacter sp.
CGTCGTCGTGGTCGTGCTCGTGGTCGTCGTCGTGTCGTTCAGCCGGTTCGGGACGTCGGAGCCGTCGATCGGATCGAAGCTGTCCGGTCCCGTGGGGACGCCGCAGGCGGAACCGAGGGCCACGGCTGCAACGAGGATCACCTTTCGTCGGACGGTGGTCATGCGGTCGCCTTCTTGATCGGGATCTCGAACACGAAACGAGCACCGCCGCCAGCGCGCTCCTCGACCCAGATGGCTCCGCCCATGGCGTTGCTGTGCTCGGAAGCAAGGGCGAGGCCGAGGCCGGTCCCGATCCGGTGACGCGCCGCGCTTCCGCGGGCGAATCGCTCGAAGATCCGGTCGCGTTCGCTTCGCGCCACACCGGGACCGCCGTCTTCGACGGCGAAGCGCAGCATCTTGTTGCGTGATGGGACCACCTCGACGAGCAGCGCGCCGCCACCGTGGTGATTCGCGTTCTCGATCAGGTTCCCGAGTACACGCTCGAAGCGGACTTTGTCGACATCGACTTCGCGCGGCGTCCGTTTGTCGACGTCGACGTCGATGTCGGGGCTACCGAAGCGAGCGGCGACACGGTGGGTGAGGTCGATGATGTCGAGCGTTTCGACGTTCAGGTCGGTTGCCCCGGCGTCCAGACGAGAGAGTTCGAGCAAATCGATCACCATGCTGTCGAAGCGACGTACCTGGCTGACGACGATTTCGAGTGCCTGCTGGGTTCGCTCCGGAATGTCGTCGCGTCGCGCGTCGAGCACCTCGACAGCTGCGGTCAGTGCGGTGATCGGTGAGCGGAGCTCGTGGCTGACGTCCGACGCGAATCGCGCCTCGCGTTCGAGTCGAGTCTGCACGGCGTCGGCCATGTCGTTGAACGAACTGGCGAGGCGGTCGAGGTCCGGATCGCTCTCGCTGTCGAGGCGCGTATCGAGTCCACCCGAGGCAATGTCCTCCGCAGCGTCTGCGACGCGGCTCAGCGGGCGCAGGAGCCGCCGGCTGGTGGAGAAGCCGAACAGGGTGGCGAGGACCAACGTGCCGAGCCCCCCGAGGCCGAGTGCAGTCAACAGGGCCCGGAGCGTCGACCCTTCGTCATCGGCAGGGAACGCTTCGAAGTATCCGGTGTCGTGGCGGCGGATGTACACGCCGACCACCGCGAAGACGTTGCCGTCGATTGTCGTGTACTCGAGGCCGGAGCTCTCGTCTCGAACATGATCGACGAGCTCTGCGGGGAGATCGGACACGGAGAGGATCTCCGTCTGCGTGCGCGGAGCCTCCGGGTTCTCCGAGCTCAACACGGCAAAGCCGCCCGGTTCCGTGCGCAGCTCGTCATCGAAGTAGTTGCCGATGCTGAGATCGGGGTTGGTGGGGTCGAGTAGGGCAGCGTCCAACTGCTCGGCGACCGCCGCTGCGTTGTCGAACGCCTGCAGTTTCGCAGAGTCGGAGCGCTCTTCGAGGAGGTTGTTACGGGCGAACCCGTACGTGACGCCGATCAGGACCATCCCGGCGAACAACGCAATGAGCGCAAAGAAGAGCGTGACGCGAGTTCGGAGACGAAGTGAGCGATCACGTGCCACAAGAAGAGTGTTGCAGACTGGTGGGCGTGGCTCGCATCGATGAGCGCTTCGCCTCCGACGGGTGTTCACTCGCTGCCGGTGAGGCACCAGGGGGAGGGAGGTACCTCACCGGGGCAGCGTGAACAATGAACATGTAACGCCACCTCTGTGACGGAGCCACACGCGTATTGTGCGCTTTGTGTAACGAAACACGAATTCGGGGCGCGCCGCTGTCACCTGGGACTTCGTTGGCGTGCGCGCTGTCTCAACCCCGTGACCGCCGTGGGCAGTCTCGATCGCGAATCGACGGTTTGACGTCGAACTGCAACGAAAGCGCGTGGCGTCCGCGACCGGACCTACTATCGGTGCCACATGGAATCGTTGCTGTTCATCGAAGACGACGACGCAATCCGCCTCGCGCTGTCACTCGCCCTTGAAGACGAGGGGTATTCGGTTCGAGAGGCCCCCAATGGCGCCGACGGGCTCGAGTCGTTTGATCGCCAACCGGTCGATCTGGTGCTGCTCGACCTCCGACTGCCCGACATGTCTGGCTTCGAGGTGTGTCGTGCCCTGCGGGCGAAGAGCATCGTCCCGATCATCATCATCACGGCACAGACCGACACCATCGACATGGTCGCCGGGTTGGAGGCAGGTGCCGATGACTACGTGACCAAGCCGGTGGTTCCCAAGGAGCTCGCAGCGCGCATCCGGTCCTTGCTCCGCCGGGTTCATCTTCAGGACGCTCCGCAGCAGCCTCAAGCGTCGATGTTCGGCGATGTCGAATTGCGTCGGGAGCAAGGCATCGTGCTGAAGGGGGGCAGCGAGGTCAACCTGACGAAGACCGAATTCCGTCTGCTCTGCGAGTTCGCCGACCATGCGGGCGCGGTCCTCTCGCGCGATCAGCTGCTCGAGCGAGTCTGGGGCTATGAGTACCTTGGCGACTCGCGTCTGGTCGACGCACACGTGCGACGTCTTCGCGTCAAGATCGAGGACCACGCCGACGACCCGCAACTCATCGTGACGGCGCGCGGCGTCGGCTACCGACTCATCGG
>CALIOL010000046.1 GCA_938044705.1 uncultured Ilumatobacter sp.
ACGCTTGCTCGAACACCATCGAAGACGGCGTTCTCACACTCGCCACCGGCGAGCCGGCATTCGAACCGTGGGTGATCGGCGACGCTCCGGAATCAGGCGAAGGTTTCGAAGCCGCCGTCGGGCTCGCCGTCGCTGCCGAGATGGGCTACGAGGGCGACGCCGTCACGTGGGTTCGAGCAGGATTCTCCGAGGCCATCCAGCCGGGAGCCAAGAACTTCGACATGAACATCCAACAGTTCTCGATCACGGCCGAGCGAGACGAGAACATCGACTTCTCCCTCCCCTACTACTCGGGCAACCAGGCTTTGGTCGCGCTCGATGGTTCGGCCGCAACGGGTGCGTCGATCGCCGACCTGAAGGGCCTGCAGCTCGGCGCCCAGACCGGCACGACCAGCCTCCAGTTCATCACCGACGTGATCGAGCCGGAGTCCGAGCCCCTCGTCTACGACGACAACTCGGCTGTGAAGGCCGCACTCGAAGCAAACCAGATCGATGCAGCGGTGTTCGACCTTCCGACCGCACTGTTCGTTTCGGCCGTCGAGATCGAAGGCTCCAGCGTCATCGGTCAGTTCAGCCGCGAGACCGGCGGCCAGGGCGACGAACTCGGCTTCGTCCTCGAAAACGACAGTCCGCTCAAGCCATGCGTCGACGCTGCGATCACCGCGCTCACCGACTCGGGCGAGTTGGGCGAGATCACCGACCAGTGGCTCGAAGTCGGCGACGTCGCACCGATCATCCCGGCCGAGTGACCGGGAGCGACCAACCGCGTCACTGCGGTGGCTGCTGAGGTGGCCGGCCCTGAGCCTTCGCTGACGCGACGCGAGGTCTACGAGCGCGAGCGTCGCCGACGCGGCGCATTCATCGGAGCAACGAGCACGATCGCTGCCATCACGGCGGTGGTCGTGCTCGTTCCCCGGGCACCTCGCTGGGAGCAGGTGAAGCAGTCGTTCTTCGACGTCGACCTGCTGCGCGAGTCCTTTCCAGATCTCCTTCGGGCGTTCTGGCTGGACGTGCAGATCTTCGCGTGGTCGCTGCCGCTGATCTTCGTGCTCTCGCTGTTGGTGGCGATCGCACGCAACTCGCGGAGCCCGGCGCTCTTCCCGCTTCGTGCGCTTGCGGTGGTCTTCACCGACGTGTTCCGCGGTGTGCCGGTCATCCTCACGATCTACCTGATCGGTTTCGGCATCCCCGGTCTGATCCCGTCGCGGGCCTGGAGCAATCCGCTGATCTGGGGCACCGTTGCGTTGGTGCTCTCGTACTCGGCGTACACATCCGAGGTATTCCGTGCAGGCATCGAGAGCGTTCACGAGAGCCAACGCGCGGCCGCACGCTCGCTGGGGATGTCATCACGTCAGACCATGCGCTCGGTGGTGCTACCACAGGCCATTCGCCGGGTGATTCCGCCGCTCATGAACAGCCTCGTGAGCCTGCAGAAAGACGTCGCGCTCGTGAGTCTGATCGGACCGGTCGAAGTGCTGCGCCGCGCACAGAACCAGACATCGCTCGCCGCGAACTTCACCCCATACGTGGGTGCTGCGATCATCTTCCTCGGTCTCACGATCCCCTGCACGCGCATTGCCGACCATCTCCTCACCCGAGAGCGGCGCCGCACCGGAGCAACGGCGATCTCATGAGCACACCGATCAAGTTGGCCCTGCGCGGCATCACCAAGTCGTTCGGTGACACCGCAGTCCTGCGAGGGATCGACCTCGAGGTGGCGACCGGTGAGGTCATCACGTTGATCGGTGCGTCCGGGTCGGGGAAGTCGACGTTGCTCCGGTGTAGCAACCTGCTCGAACCCATCGACGATGGGGAGATCCTCCTCGACGGGTTCGACATCGCCGAACCGGGTCTGGATCCCGACCCGCTCCGTCGACGAATCGGGATGATCTTCCAGAGTTTCAATCTGTTCCCGCACATGAGCGTCGTCGACAACGTGGCGATCGGTCCGCGGAAGGTGCTCGGCGTCTCGAAGGACCAGGCGCGCGAGTCGGCGCGCGAGTTGCTCGTGCGCCTCGGTCTGGAATCGCGCATCGACGCGTACCCCGACCAGATGTCTGGCGGACAACAACAGCGGGTCGCGATCGCACGGTCGCTCGCGATGAAGCCCGAAGTGATGTTGCTCGACGAGATCACCAGCGCGCTCGACCCCGAGCTCGTCGGCGAGGTGCTCGACGTCGTTCGCGACCTCAAGGCCGACGGTATGACGATGCTGTTCGCCACCCACGAGATGAACTTCGCTCGCGAGATCAGCGATCGCGTCTGCTTCCTCCACCAAGGACAGATCCTCGAACAAGGGCCACCGGAAGCGCTGTTCAGTCAGCCCAGCGAAGCGCGGACGCAAGAGTTCCTGCAACGCGTGACCGACGCCGGCCGCATCTGAGCGTTCAACGTCGTTTCGCTGCGATGCCGGGTATCAGCCGGACAGTCCGCACACCAGGTCGCGGTTGAGGCACAGCTCGACTTCGCGTTCGAGCTTGTCCTGATCCCACGTGTTCCAGAAGTCGGCGTGCGCCGAGTCGATCGACCCCGAACTCAGACTCAGCCCCTCCGGATCGACCGGCGGGAAATCGATCGCCATGAGCAACTGCGGAAGTGCGACCGGGTGGGAATCCGGGCAACCGCCGTCGCTGTAGCGAACGTGCGCACCCGAACCGAATGCCGTGAGCCGACTGGAGTCCCAGCAGTCCGGGAACGCGATCCACAAGCGCAGCGTCGACTCATCGGAACACTGGGGAGGCCGATCTTCGCGCTGGGCACCGGAACCACACCCCCACGCAATCACGTCTTGCCCCTGGGGTTCGTCAGCGGCGGCGTCACCGGCGATCACCATGAACCCGGGCGGATACGCGATGACGTCTGCCGGGTCGACTCCGTCACCCGGCCGGTAGTACGCCGTGAGCCCGGTCGAGTCGATCCGTCGACCCGCATCGTCGAGCAGCGTCGGCGTCCAATACGACGCCGTGTCCAACCGCTGGTCGCAGCTGGTCTCGGCACCGACCGCTCGTTCGTAGCCCGGGTTCGAGTCGGTCGCAGCGTTGCCGAAGAACTGGTGTTGATGGCTCTTGCCGGGTTGCCACGGCAGCACGATCGGGTCGTCGAACGCGATGTGACTGACCTCGCACTGGACGACGAATTGGGCGACTCTCCCCTGCGGTCCGATGCGACCCGGGTCCGGGTCACCGTCAGCCTCGTCGGACGAGAACCCTGCGCACGCCGCGAGCACCATCGCTGCAGCAACTACGCCGACGCCTCGCAATCGCACGGGTTCAGCCTAGGTCCGTGCGCTCGGGGTGGTTCAGCGGGTCGGTGTGGCGATTGCCTCGACGTCGAGGGCGCGTGGCATGTCGGTCGCGGGTTCGGCAGGCGCAGTTGCTGCGTCCGGCATGTCATCGAGGTCCGGGATCGGCGGAAGCTCCGCCGTCTCGTAGTCGACCGATGGTGGTGCCGTTTCGGCATCGACGAGCCACTGCAACACGTTGAGCGGTGATGTGGTCCATGCCGGGTCGTCAGCAGCGGCGGCTTCTGCGCCGCATGCAGCGATGACTTCGAGTTCAGCTGGAGCACTCGTAGCTGCGGTGTTGCCCGAGAAGCAGTTCCGCAACTCGCCTGTGGGCGCACCGACACCTTCGACGCCGATATCGACCGCTCGACTGTCGCTGATGTCGTTGTCGCGGATCACGTTGTCGAAGGCTTCCCACAGCAGCTGCTCGGGGATCTCGTCGGCGAGCGGCTCGAGGCGTTGCTCGGCACATTCGGTGGTCCATTCGTCTTCGCTCGGAAGGTCATCGTTCGCACCTTCCTCGAGGAACGGGACCAGAGCAATGCCGGTCTTGTCGTGGTCGTAGATCAGGTTCCGCTCGACGGTGTTGCCGATGCCGCCCGCCACGACGACGCCGTTGCCCATCGCGAGCAGGGCGACATCGATCGCAGGTGTATCGGGCTGGTTGTTGGAGTAGACGGTGTTGCCGACGATCAGGTTCTGACGCTGCGGGTAGCAGAGCTCGTACGAACCCGAGTTGGGCACGATGCCCGCGCGGTTGTTGTTGAAGGTCGAGTTGGCGATGATCAGGTTGCCGCCGGCATTCGTTCCCGAGTAGCCGAGGCCGTTGTGCTCGGAGATCACGTTGTCCACCACGGCGTTGCAGGGGTAGCACTGACCGATGTAGAAGCCGGCATCCGGACTGCCCGCACCGTAGGAGTGTTCGATCTGGCCGTTCACCGAATCGAATGCGTAGATGCCGTAGTCACCGATTCTGTAGGCCGTCACATATGACGCTCGGTAGCCCGTCGCTCCGGTGAAGAACACGCCGTTGTCCGTGTAGTTCTGGGTGGTGAGGTTCTCGACTGCGACGCCGGTTGCGCCGAGTACGCGGATGCCGTTGTCGAGTTCGAATTCTCCGTCGAGTACGACGCCTTCGCGCTCCAGCCCGCGGATCACGATCTCATCGGTCACGACGTTGACCGCTTCGTTGTACACCCCAGGCGCGATCAGCACGAGGTCCCCCGGAACCGCTGCGTCGACGGCCGCTTGGATCGACGGGTATTCATCCGGGACGTTGAGCACACCGTCGGCACCGCCCTCGTCGATCTCTTCCGGTTCGGTCGCGGGCGCAGCCGTGTCTGCGACTTCTGTCGCCGGTGGGTCGGTTTCCGCCGTGGTCGGCTCCGGCTCGGGCGCTTCCGTGGCCTCGGGAATCTCACCCGACTGCACGGGAACTTCGGCTCGATCTGATCCGCTGCTTCCGCCACAGGCAGCGACGACGAGCGCTCCGGTCGCAGCAAGCGCCAGCACCTTCGAATTGACCGACATGTTTCCCCCTTCGCCGACGACGTTCGCCGGCCCCGTCAGGAACTGTAAGTCAGCCGACTCGGCGACTCAGAATCCGGCGTGCAGGTCGTAGCCCCGGTCGGTCCAGTAGTCGGAGGGGGTGTCGTTGGTGAACTCGATCGACCCGATCCGCTTGATCTGTTTGATTCCGTACTTGAACGGGGTGACGAGGCGGACCGGCGCGCCGTGACCGTTGGTGAGGTCCTCGCCATTGAGCCGCCACGCGAACAGTGTCTGCGAGTGGTCGAGCGTGTACCGGTCGATCGCCGCCGAGTATTCGCGTTCTTGGCGACCTCCGTCGGTCATCGCGGGCGTTCGCATGACTCCCCAATCGGCATCGAGTTGGTCGGGCGCATACCGCTCGAGCACGTCGGAGACACGGACGCCGGTCCATTGGACGATGTTCGACCAACCTTCGACGCACTTGTGTTCCCACACCATCTCATGGACGTTGAAGTCCGACTTGATCGAGGCCAGCGGGATCGGGTCGAGATTCGAGCCGTCGACGCCGGTCATCGTGATCTCCCACGCCGCTGCCTCTTCGTCACTCACCTGGATGAGGTCTGCCTCAGCCGTGGCGTTGCTCGTCGCTCTGAGCCCGTGCCGTCCGTTGACGCGGATCTCCTCGATGTCGGACACCGAGAAGGTCCGCGCTCTCGCACCATCACGCTGAATCGTCTCCCAGACCGCCTGGTTGAACTCGAGTCCGGTGCGCAGCGCTGCGGGAATGGTGTCGCTGTCTCGCGACCCCATGGACTGCAGTCGGTTGAACCCGACGTAGCCGCCCACGCCAAGCGCGGCAAACGAGAGAAACGACCGACGCGACCGCTTGCGGTAGTCGGCGGCGGAGATGATCTCGCCGTCGTCTGTCTGCTCGCGCAGTCGACGTTCGCGTTCGGCCTCAGCCGGGGTTCGGGCATCGCCGGTCATGAGTCGACTCCTTCATGGATCGCGGTGTCAGCGTCATCTGGCGTGTCGGAGGCAGCGAGGTCGGCACCGAAGGCCGATGCAGGCTGGACCCCGTCGTGTCCACGACGCTCGAACAGGTATCCGGTGACCATCGAGGCGAAATTGCTCCATCCCGCTCGAATCACCTGGAAGATGTGGATGAAGAAGAAGCCGAAGAGGAGGATCGTCGCCGAGAAGTGAACGAGGCGAGCCCAGTCGTATCCGCCGAACGCCGCTTCGAGCCAGGCGAGTTGGCCCGGCTTGTAGATCGCGAACCCGGAGAGCACGAGCAGGACCGCGATCAAGATGACGGCGCTGTAGGTGAGCTGCTGAGCTGCGTTGTACTTGCCCTGGACCGGCTTCTTCTTCGACAAGTGGAGGTCGTGTGCGACCGTCTTGCCGGCGTCCTTGACGCTCTGGAAGTCAGGCACGATGTGTCGCCACTGCCCTTTGCGACTGAGCCAGAGCATGTAGAGCGCTCCGTTGATGACGAACAACCAGCCGAAGACGAGGTGGAACGCAATCCCCTTGGCGAGGGTGGCCGACAGCTGGAGGCCCGAGTTCACCTTGTCCGGCCAGAAGGTGAAGATCTCCCAACTGCCGATCCCGAGCGTGTACGGGTCTCGGCGGTCGGACCAGTAGATCCGCATCCCGCTGAACATCATCACCATGAGCACCGGGAAGTTGATCCAGTGCATCCACCGGAGTGCGAGCGAGTGCTTCTTCTTGGCGACGAACTCGTCGGGATCGCCAGATCGTGGCTCGTCGAGTCCGCGCTGGACGTCGTCGGTCGTTTCGCTCATGACCCGAGTGTCCCACGCGATTCGCGAGACGTGCGGGGATCCGCCAGGATTTGGTACTCGTTTCGAAATTCGCCCGATTGCGTTTCGTACGGCTCCGGGAATACGTCCGGGCCGAGTTCGTCAGCCGGGTTCGGTGACGATGATCGCACCGATCATGCCGACCTCGGTCGTACCGTGAATGGAGCAGTAGTAGGGGTACACGCCGGGCGTGTCGAAGACGTGGGAGTACTCGGCCCCCGGAACGAACGTGTCGCGATCGATGCCCCATGCGAGCGACTCATCGACGGGCAACACGTTGTGGTCGTTTCGGCCGCCGTTGATCCAGTTGACCTCGGTACCCGCTTCGATTTCGATGTCCTGTTGGATGAAGCTGTTGTCGAGCGAGCGCACATCGACGGTCTCACCGTTGGGTGCAAACGTCATCGTCGGAGCGGGCTCCGGTGCGGCTGGTTCGTCGATCCCCTCCACCGGGGGTTCGGTGGTCGTCGTGGTCGGTAACGGCGCCCTCGTGGCTGGCGGGGCGTCGGCATCGGGTGCGGAGTAGGTGTCGAGTTCGTCGGGCGCGCACGAGACTCCGACAAGGGCGATGGCGACGCCGAGCAGAGCGATCCGTCTCACTGGTTCATCAAGTGATCGTTGTGCGCATCGCGCAAGGTCTTCTTGGAGAACTTGCCGACGCTCGTCTTCGGAACCTCGTCGATCCAGATCACGCCCTTCGGCAGCTGCCACTTGGCGACCTTGCCGTCGAGGAACTCGATGATCGATTCCTCGGTCGGGCTCTCCCCCGCTGCAGGCACGACGCACGCGAGCGCGGCCTCGCCCCACTTGGGGTGCGGCACGCCGATGACCGCGGCTTCAGCGACCTGCGGGTGCCCCATGATTTCGTTCTCGAGTTCGACCGAGCTGATCCACTCGCCCCCGGACTTGATGAGGTCCTTCGTGCGGTCGACGAGGCGAATTCGGCCCCGTGCGTCGACAGCCGCCACGTCGCCGGTCTTGAGCCACCCGTCGTCGGTGAAGCTCTCCTGGCTGCGTTCGTCGTTGTAGTAGTCGGAGGCAATCCAGTTGCCTCGGCACTGCAGCTCGCCACTCGACTCGCCGTCCCAGGCAATCGGCTCCATCGTGTCGGGGTCGACGACTCGCGCGTCCACGCCGAAGCTGATTCGACCGACCTGTGTTCGCAGGTCCGCCTTCTCTTCGATCGAGAGCTGTTCCTGGTCGCTGTCGAGATGACAGACCGATGCGATCGGACTGGTCTCGGTCATCCCCCACGCTTGCAGAATCGGCTTGCCGAGCTGCTCCCTGTAGGCCTCCGACAGCGACTTCGGCACCGCCGAACCGCCGCACGGAATCGATCGCAATGCCGAGGTGTCCCTGCCCTGGAGTTCGGGCAGGACGGCCATCCAGATCGTCGGCACGCCGGCGGCGACCGTGACCTTCTCGTCGACGACCAGCTTTGCGACGGCGGGCCCCGACAGGTCGGGCCCGGGCATCACGAGCGAGGCGCCGGTGGCGACAGCTGCGTGCGCGAGCCCCCACGCGTTGGCGTGGAACATCGGCACCACCGGCAAGATCACATCGGACTCGCATGCTCCGAGACTGTCGACCATCATCGCGCCCATCGTGTGGAGATGAGTCGAACGGTGGCTGTAGACGACACCCTTCGGGTTGCCGGTCGTGCCGCTCGTGTAACACATGCTTGCGGCTTGGTGCTCGTTCTCGATCGTGGGCCACTGCACAGGTTCTGCCGTCGCGAGGAGTTCTTCGTAGTCGTGAACGGTGACACCGTTGGCGTCCAGTCCGTCGGGGATCTCTCCCTTCCCGTCGTCCATGATCACCAGGTGTTGCAGCCGCTCGAACGTCGGCATCAAGGGCGCAAGCAGCCCGAGCAACGACTTGTCGGCGAAGATCACCTCGTCGTCGGCGTGGTTGACGATGTACGTGAGTTGCTCCGGGAACAACCGGATGTTGAGCGTGTGCAGCACGCGGCCGCTACACGGAGCAGCGAAGTACAGCTCGAGGTGACGCGCCGTGTTCCATGCGAACGTCGCAACTCGGCCATCGGCAGAGATCCCGAGCGCATCGAGCACTCCACCCAACCTTCGAGTTCGTGCCGCCCAGTCGGCGTAGGTGGTTCGCTCCACACCGGTACCCGTCGCGGTGATGATCTCCTTCTGACCAAAATACTGCTCGGCCCGGTCGAACAGATGGGTGATCGTCAGCGGAACGTCTTGCATCAAGCCCTGCATGAGCGCTGAACGTAGCAGGACCACCCTCGCGACGTCATTGTGACTGACAGGTGTTTCCGTGCTGGGCACGGATGACGGGGAACCCGCCCACGTTCACGATGGGCACCGTGCCGACAACAAGCGATCCAACCACGTCTGACAGCCCCGTCGGGCCCCTCCTCCACGGGTCGGGCCATGACGCTGTCGTTTCACCGCCGCCTCCGGAATCTGACGACTGGCTCGCAGCCGCAACCGTGTACGAGCGTTGCTTCGTTCCGTGGATCTTCGAAGCGTGGGCCAACGAGTTGACGGCGCGACTCGATCCGGGCCCGTGCGACACAGCCCTCGATGTTGCATGCGGAACCGGCGTCCTTGCCCGGTCGCTGTGGGATCGGGTCCGACCGACCGGATCCGTGACCGCCGTCGACCTCTCGGCGTCGATGTTGGAGGTCGCCCGGACCGTTTCACCGGGCGTGGACTTCCGGCAGGGCGATGCGGACGCACTGGACTTTCCCGACGAGTCGTTCGACATCGTCGGCAGCCAGTTCGGGCTGATGTTCTTCCCCGACCCGCAGCGTGCGCTGTCCGAGATGTGGCGAGTGCTGCGACCTGGCGGACGCCTCGCCGTCTCCGTGTGGGGTTCGATCGACCAGGCCCCGGCGTATGGCGCGCTTGCTGCACTCCTGACGGAGACGGTCGGGCCGGACGCAGGGGCGATGATCGAGTCGTACTTCTCGATGGGATCCCCTGGAGATTTCGAAGCGCTCATCGAGGCGTCGGGGCTCCCGCTCTCGTTGAGCGATCGCACCTCGATCGTTCGCGTTCCAGATGCCGACGACTTCGTCCTCGTCGAGCTGCGCGGCTGGCCACCGCTTGCCGCACTTGTCGACCCCGACGACGAACAACGCATCAGGGAGGCCGCACCGCAACGGCTGGCTCCATGGGTCGGCGCCAACGAACAACTCACCACGCCGATCACGGCTCGAATCGCACTGGGGATCAAATCATGAACTGGACCCGAGCTACGGCTGTCGCGGCCGCGGCGCTCCTGAGCGTCGTGGTCATCGATCCGCCCACAAGCGGCGCGGACGTGGTCATCAGCGGCCCAGAAGGTTCGACGATCGTCTCGGCCGGCCCGTGCCGCCTGGTCGATACGCGACCAGGTCCGAGCCAAGCCGGACCACGTTCGACGCCGCTCGAGTCAGGAGAGACGTTGGTGATCGATATCGCGACAGATCCAGGGGATTGCGCTCTACCGCTCGAGACGAGAGGCCTCATGATGAACGTCACCGCGGTCCGCGGGACGGACACCTCCTTTCTCACGGTGTTCCCGGGCGACGCGCCGGATGTCCCAGTCGTCTCGAGCCTGAACTGGACCGCCGGGCACTCGCCAGTGAGTAACGCAGTCACCGCGGAACTGGGAGCCGGTCACGAACTCGGGCTGTACAACGATCGCGGAACGGTCGACCTCGTGATCGACGTCGTTGCCGTCATTGTCGCCACCACCGACTCCCGAGAGTTCCGCATGCTCGAGGACCAACACGCCGTCCTGCAGGCGCAGGCCGATGCGATCGCCGCAGCGATGCCGCTGGTCTTCAGCGACGGGTTCGACTTTCGCCGCCTGACGAGCCGACTCCCCGAAGTCGTGGCGCAAGTCGACTTCGTGCCGCCCCGAGATGGCGTCCTCACCATGACCTACAGCGTCAACGCCGCCGACGGACTCGCGGAGTTCCACTCCTGCGGCCTCACGCTCGATGCAACGCTCGACACCGGCCACATCCAACAAGGCGCCGGCTCAATCAACAATCTCGCCGGGACGCGGTCCGTGACGGTTCGGGCTCAGCAGCCGGTGACCGCTTCCCTCATCTGCCACGAGATCGTTTCGAACACCGCCGGGCTCAACCTGTCCTCCGGACAACTGGTGGCGACCTATCTCCCCGAGACGGCCGGCCTGGTGAGCAGCGACAGCTGACACGGCGTGCGTGCGCGAAGATCGCCGATGTGACCGCTCGACCCGGCAACCCCGCGATCGCGGTGACGGCGCGCGAAGCGGAAGTGCTCGACGCAATCGGACGTCGACTGCTCAACCCCGAGATCGCCGCCGAGCTCTTTATCTCGGTGCGAACCGTCGAGAGCCACGTCGCTTCACTACTCCGGAAGCTCGAGGCCACGGATCGATCCGAGCTGATCTCGGCGGCACTGCAACGACGCCGTCGCAGCGGTCTTCCCGAGACGAACACCTCGTTCGTCGGCCGCAGAGACGAGCTTGCGATCGTGCGTCGGCGTCTCGAAAGCGATCGAATCGTCACGATCACGGGCCCAGCGGGGTGCGGCAAGACGCGCCTCGCGGTCGAAGCAATGCGTGACAATGATGTCGCCGTTGCGTTCCTCGACGTTGCCTCGGTGGACACCGACCAGCTCGATCACTCCGTCGCAGAGGCACTTGCGATCGAAGGCGGCGCCGGCGACCCGGTCGGCCGGATCGCCTTTGGCCTGGCGCAGCGGCAGGGCATCATCGTGCTGGACAACTGCGAGGTCGATCTGACACGCAGTGCTGCGCTCGTCAGGCAACTCGGACTCAGAGTCCCCACGCTCTCGATCCTCGCGACCAGCCGACAACCGCTCGGGGTGAACGGCGAATCGTTGCTTCGCCTTCAACCCCTGTCGATCTCCGCCGCCCACGAACTCTTCCTCGAGCGCGCATCTCGTGCGGGAGCAGCGGTACCGAGCCCTTCGGATCACGCATTGGTCAACGAGATCTGCGAGCGCGTCGACGGCCTGCCGTTGGCGGTCGAATTGGCAGCCGCACGACTCCCTGCGTTCGGTCTGCGCGCATTGACAATCGCGCTCCACGAGGACGTCGACGTCCTGCGGGGTCCGGGTCGAGCGGAACGCCACCGCACCCTGGCATCGGCGGTCGGTTGGTCGCTCGACCAGCTCACGACCGCCGAGCTGACGATGTTGCAGACCCTCGCCGTGCTCCCCGATGGCCTCGCGATCGACGAGATCGCTGCGCTGACGAGCAACAAACTCGACCCCGAAGGCACGATTCGACAGCGTGTCGCATCACTCGCCGAACGGTCGCTCGTCGCGTTGTCCGCCGGTGATGGTTCCGATGAGGTCCGGCTGTTGCAGACCATCCGCAGCCTTGCGCTGGACGAGGTCGACGACGACACCTCGGCCGCTGTCACGGCGGGTCTCGTCGACTGGTCCGTCGCTCAGCTCACCAATGATGTGCAGCGAGCGCGATTCGACGCCGCGCACCAGCTGCCTCGCGCGGCCGCCCGACAGCGACTCATCACCGCCTTGAACTGGGCCTCAGTGAATCGCAGCCATCAGGCGGGCGAACTCGCCAAGCTGATCGGTCAGCGATTCGAGCTGGATCCGTCGGCGGCGCTTCTCATCGCCGTTCGCGACGCGGTCTCGCTGGCCATCGACTCAGGCGAATGGTCGACCGATGCGTACGCCTGGTCGGGAATCCTCTTGAACTACTTCGACCTCGGCGAGATGGGAGCCTGCGCGCTCGCCGCGCGAGACCATGCCGTGTCACATCGCGACCGCGCAACAGCCGACTGGGTTGTCGGCTTCTGGCGGGGCTACGTGGGTGATGAGCCCCAGGCCGTTGAGCTGCTGCGGCGGGCGAGACGCTGGTTCCACGACCACGATGACCGATGGATGGTCGGCATGTGCGAGATGGGGCTCACGATCTCGGCACAAGACCTTCCCACTGCTGCGCAGCACGCGAGAGACGCAGTCGTGAGCTTTGCAGCGATCGGCGCTGCTCGTCACGCGAACGCGATGCGTGTGATGCTCATCCGACGTCTGCTTGCAGCGGGAACGACGAGCGGTGAGGTCCCCGGTCTGCTCGCCGAAGCCCACCGCTTTGCCGAGGACTTCGGCTCAGCGCACGATGTCGCCCACGCGCTCGCGGCTCGCGCCGAACACGCCCACGCAACGGGTGCGCCAAGCGACGTCGAACTCGCGACCGATGCGGCCGAACGGTTCCGCAGGGTCGGCGACCTGCGTTGCCTTGCGCGCTCGCTTCGCTTGCTCGCGACGAGCACCGGGGACGGGCGCGAGAAGCTGACGCTCACTCACGAGGTGCTGCACGCCCACTTCCTCTTGGACGACATCGGCGGGCAGATCGATGCGCTCCACACGATCGAGGACGTGGCGTCGGGCGTCGACAACGAGCTCGCCGCGCTCGCTGCCGGTGCGTGCGTTCACCTCGAAGCCGACGATCCACTCGGCGAGAAGTGGGGCGAGAGCGCTCACCCGACGTCGTTCGAAGCAGGCCGCGCCGCGGGTCCCCGGGCTCTCGTGGACAAGATCGGCCCCGGCAGCGCTACCGTCTCCGAGCGTGGAGTCGGTTGAAACCGAAGATCTAGAGTCCGAGCCAGCCGAGCACGTCAAGCCTCGTTGGGCGCCGCTCACGCTCGCTGCGTTCGTCGGCCTCGTGATCTGCACGAACATCGCGAACGCGACGTGGGCCAGACTCACCAACGTCGACAACCCACAACCGGAGCTGTTGCTGCTCTTGTCATCGCGAAACCGCTATCTCGCATTCGCTCTCGGTTCCGATGTCTCGATTCCGGCATACGCAGTGATCGGGTTCTTGCGCATCGCCCTGGCGTTCGGTGTGTGCCATCTCATCGGCCGCGCCTACGCCGGCGAAGCGATCGGGTGGTTCAAGAAGTACCTCGGCTTCAACGACGAAGCCGAAAAGACCTTCGACCGGGGCTTCGAGAAGGCCGAGTGGCTGCTGATCCCGATCTTTGCGGGCTCGAACATCGTTGGCGTGCTCACCGGCGTTCGACGCACACCCTGGCCGAAGCTGGTCACGCTGCTGTCGATCGGGATCGCGGGTCGCCTGTTGCTGATGTGGTGGCTGGCACGTTTCTTCGAAGACGAGCTGCAGAGCTTCCTCAGCTTCACGACCCGCTACCAGTGGTGGTTCCTCGGTGGCTCGATCCTGATCGTTGTGCTCGTCAACTTGAAGAACTTCCGCCGCAGCTGACCGCCGTCGGAGCCAACGCGCTCGAGACCGGGCACGACCGCAGACCCAGGCACGGACTACCCTTGGGATCATGGCTGAAGTCACCCTTGGGGGAAACCCCGTCCACACATCCGGCGATCTCCCCGAGGTCGGTTCCGCTGCTCCGTCGTTCACGCTGACGGGCTCTGACCTCGGCGACGTTTCCGCGTCGGGCTTCGAGGGAAAGAACCTCGTGCTCAACATCTTCCCGTCGGTGGACACCCCCACCTGCGCCACGAGCGTTCGCACGTTCAACGAGCGCGCCGCTGGCCTCGACGACACCGCCGTCGTCTGCGTCTCTGCTGACCTGCCCTTCGCTCAGGGCCGCTTCTGCGGCGCCGAGGGCATCGAGAACGTCTCGACCGCTTCGTCGTTCCGTTCGTCGTTCGGCGAGGACTTCGGTGTCAACCTCACCGACGGCCCGCTCGCCGGCGTGCTCGCCCGCGCCGTGGTCGTCATCGGAGCCGATGGCACCGTGAAGCACACCGAGTTGGTCTCCGAGATCGCCAACGAACCCGACTACGACGCCGCCCTCGGCGCTCTCTGACTCCTTCTCGGCGACTCCTCTGCGCCGACGCAGCTTCGATTCACCCCGTGACGCGGCTCGCATCGTGGCCCCGTGTGATCTGATGGTGAGATGACATCGGGCGAGGCGGACCCTTGGTCCGGCGACGACATCCCTGTCGCGTCCGGACTCGGAGAAATCGTCTGGGATGCGCCCGCCGAGGACTCTCACGAGCAACCCGCGAGCGCTGACGAGCATCGCTCGGCACGCCGCTTCCTGATTCCCATCGTCGCGATCGGATCGCTCGCGCTCATTCTCGCCGCAGTGTTCGCCTGGCCGGACCGGGGAGCCCCTACCGCCGAGCAACCCGAGGCGAGCGCTCCGGCCGCGCCCACGACCCTCGGCACGTTGCCACCCGCTTCCACCACGACGACGACCACGACGACGGAGCCAGCGGACGACGTCACGGGCAACGCTCAGGGCCAAGCTCCGGAGATCACCCAGCTCCCCGTCGGCGATCTTCCGCCTGCGGTCGCAGCATCGCAGGTCAGCACCGATGTCGTCGTCGTCACCGGCGAGGGTGAACTCGTCACCCTCTCGCTTCCCAGCGGTGAGGTCACCGAGCGGATCGACCTCGGCTTCGGTAACGCCAACCAGTTCAACGGGGGCAGCCTCGTGCTCTCACCCGACGGTGCTGCGTATTCGGCCGGAGGCGATTTCGTGGTCGTTCCGGTGGGCGGGACCGCAACCTCCATCGACCGCAGCGAGTTCTCTGGTGTCAGCGAAGCGACGGTGGGGCAGCTCATTGCGTTTGGCTGGACGACCAACCTCGACGGAGCCAACGTTTTCGTCGTCATCTCGTTCGATCAGAACGGCCAGCAGTCGGAATGGTTGGTGACGAACACCGGCGAGGTCAGCCCAGCTCCGGCACAACGTTTGGGCTCGTTCGCCCGGCCGCTGTACGCGATGGGAACCAGGTTCATCGATGACGCCGGCGGCACCTACCGGATCGATCCGAACGGCGACTCGACTCGGGTGAGCAACGGGCAGCTCCTCGGGATGTCCGACACCCGATTGCTCCTCAGAGAGTGCGACGCAAGCCGCAACTGCACCAACGTGCTTCGCGACTACGACGGGCTCGAAGTCCGCATCGTCGACCTCCCTGCGACCTACCAGCCCGGCTTCTTCGCAGCGTCGATCTCCCCTGACGACACCGCTGTCACCGACCTCGACTTCGACGGCGAACGAACGATCATCGACCTCGACTCGGGCGAAACGACCACGTTCCCCGAGCAATGGGACGAGTTCCCCATTCCCAACTGGTCCGCCGACGGCGCCGGGGTCTTCACTCCCGGTGGGTCTGACGGAATCTTGTTCCTCGACCGTGCGACCGGTGAAGGGTTCTCCTTCGCCACCGACCTCGGTTCGATTCGTGCACTTGCGACCCGCTCCCCGACCGAAGGCTCATGATCGGGCAGACCGACCGCCGGTAGACCCGCGCGATATTCGACGCAGGGTTCGGTGTGATTGCATGGCCGAATGCCCAATCGGCGCGACGACAACGACGACGGGAGCTCCCCGTGGGCGACCGACGAGATCCTCACCGGACCGGCACCGACGTTCGAGTGGAATCGCACCGAACCCGACAATGAGGCCGAAGCGCGAGCGGCAAGCGAACCAACGAAGCGCAACAGCGTCCTGGTTGCGCTCGGGTGCACCGCTGCGTTGATCGTGGGCACCGCGATCCTGTGGCCACGTGATGCTGACCCGTCAGGTGCGACCAACGTCGACGTGGCACCGGAGACCACGCTGGGAACGTTGCCGAGCACGAGTGATGACGTGGAGACCGGAGATCCCGACGCTGCACCGAGCGCCCCGGTCCGAGGCGACGACACCGAGGGGGTCCTGGCGCCGCCGACGCAAGACTCCACCGACGACGTCGGTCAGATCGATCTCCCCGACCCCGTCGCCGCGATCTCTGCACCGACCGAACTGGTCATGGTGACCACCTCCGAGATCGTCACCCTGTCATTGCCATCCGGGTTCGTCCGACGCGTCGAGCTGGTCGGTCCCACGCGGTCAGAAATCGTCGTTGCACCCGACGCGTCCGCAGTGCTCGACGAGAACGGGCTGAACATCGTCCCTCGTGTCGGTCCGTCGCTGCAGGTCGACGTCGGTTCCGGCTCGGACCGGGGCAGCTACCTCAACGGGTGGGATGCAGACGAAACTGGAGCCACGCGATTCTTCGTCGAGACGTTCGGCCCGGGAGACGACCAGCGCTTCACGGTGGGGGTCGACGGAGAACAGTCGCCCTACGAACCCGACCCCTCGAGAGCCGGGTTCTTCAGCTTCTTCGGCAACCTCCGCTCCCAAGGCGGCGAACAGATCGTCAACGACGCCGGCGGCGTCTACGTGATCGCACCCGATGGCGAGGTCGAGCGGCTCTCGACGGGTCAGGCCGTCGCCGCAAACCCAGGTTTCGTTCTCTTGCGCGAGTGCGACGCCCAGCTCGCCTGCGGCTACTCCATTCTCAACCGAGAGACCGGAGAACGACAGGCAAGCACCGCCACCACCGAACAACTCGCCGTCGGGTACGGCTTCGACCTCGCTCCGGATGGGACGTCTGCACTCGTCGATGAGTGGTACGGCGACGAGCGAAGACTGATCGATCTGTCCGACGGTGACACGATCGCCACTTCGCCGACACTGTCGGGTTCGAGCCGCAACACGCGGTGGGCTGCCGACAGCTCGGGCGTTTTCATGCCCGGCATGTCGAGCCCCGGCATCACCTTCCTCGACCGAACGTCGGGCGAGCTCGTTCAGTTCGGCACCGAACTGGGCCAGATCCTCGAGCTGGGGGTCCGGATGCCCGACACCGAGCTCGATGCCTTCGACAACATCGTGGCGACGCGATCGTTCGGCCTCTCAGTCGAGCTCAGCGAACCCGCCGAGCTCGATGTCGTCGTACTGAGCGAGCTCGGGTCGATGGCGCTGCTCGACCTCGACGAGACACAGGCATCGGTGTGGACAACACCCACGGCACGTGGACGTACCGCACCGGATCTCTTCGCAATCGGCTCCGAGGTCATCGTGGTCCCGGAGAATGGCACCCGTGGCTTCGTGACCACGTTCGGACACTCCACGCCGATCGAACTCGCCGAGGGCGTCGAACCTCCCGAGTCCCCGAGGTTTCCGGGCCCGACACCCGACGTCATGTGGACGTCGCAGAATGACGGGACCGATGGCGTCGAGCACCAGGTGGTTCAGATCCGCGATGGTGCCCTCCCCGCAGACGGCGGCGGAGCTGTGCAGCTCACAAACAGCGAGCTCCTCGGTGAGGACGGCACAGGGCAGCTGGTCGCTCGACTCAGCGGCGCGGTGTACGTCGTGGGCGTGACCGACACCAGCAAGCTCACCGACGGCGACCTTCTTGCGCTCGGCCCCGACCATGCCCTGGTTCGGACCTGCGACGAGACGCTGCGATGTTCGGTTGATCGAATCGTCCGTGAGACCGGCGCCCCGATGCCGGCGACAGGTGAGCAGCTGCCCGAAACCGTCGATGTCCTCGCGACCGCACACTCGGTTGGTGATCCGCAGTTGTCGCCGCGCCTGAGCGGCACGATCTCGCCGAATGGCGACGCTGCGTTCGTCAGCGGTGCCACCGCGGAGAACGTCACGAAGTGGTGGTTGGTCGACTTCGTCAGCGGTCGCTACTTCGAGGTCCCGGCACCAGCGGGTGGCCAGCCGATCCTGTGGAACGCGCAAGCTTCGGCCGCGACGTACCTCAGCGACGGGAGCGTCGTCGTCATCGACCGGCAAGCGGAACAGACCGCGACCGTCGTCGGTCTCGGCGCGGTTCACGCGATCACCAGCGTCGGCGCCGCCTTCGCAGACGAATGATCTGTGCCGGCGACGTCCGGCTGCCTCAGGGAGTCACGGTCGGCAGGATCTCGGTCCAGACGTCGGCGTCGTCGAACCCGAACGCCCACAGCGAGACGCCGTTCAGCGCACTCTCCCGAGCCAAATCCATCCGAAGTCGCACGCCGTCACCGTCGACGTAGTGCACCACCCGCTGTTGCACACAGCCGCCATCGCCGACAGCCAGGTCGTAGGTGAAGCTCCACTCGCCCGTGCCCTCGTCGAACACCGGGTCGCCATCGCGCAGCTCGATCAAATCGTCGACGGTTCTGGCATTGACGCTGGTCCTGTCCTCCAACTCGACTCCGGCGCAATCCCCCGTCGTCCCGGTCGGCCAGTTTCGCCCGTACGCAGGGACGCCCAAGACAAGCTTCTCGGGCGCTCCGGTGGCTTCGACCGCGCCGTCGATCGAGCGCTGCACGAACTCGAGCGGAGCGATCGGACCCGGGTCCCCCACCGAGAAGTCGTACGCCATGATTCTGATGCGATCGACGTGTTCCGAGATCGCGGCGTAGTCGTACACCCAGAATCCGCTGTCCGAGGTCTGCCCAGCGTCGTAGACGGGCGGAATGCTGACGGTGAGTGTTCGATCGTCGGCGTGGAGCCGAGCAGCGAGTTCCTCGACGAACGCCACCCAACCGGGGCGAGTGACCTCCCAGGTGTCACGGCCATCGGCGAACGCGAACTGTTCGTAGTCGAGGTCGATGCCGTCGTAGTCACCCTCTTGGGCGAACGACACGATCGCGTCGACATGGCGCTCACGCGTCTGCGGGTCGAGCAGGATGCCTGCCATGACGCCAGCATCGGTCGCGTCCACGATCGACGGCACCACCGCTGCACCCGACGAGCGGGCGAGCGAAAGAAACTCGTCGATCCGCTCATCGGTGGCGTTCGGATCGACGACGATCTCATCGACGCCGGTCGCGTTGAACCAGAAGGGCGACACCTCACGCATCGACCCGAGCCGCTGAGGCGCCACGGCCGTGGAATCGTCCAGCGTCCAGTACGGGACCCATGCATCCAAGGGGATGTCAGGCTTCGGAGGCGGCGTGTCTTCGCCGCGGGTCAACAGCACCCCGAGTCCGAGCAAGGCCACCAGTGCAACGAACAGCACGGGAAGTGCGATTCGCTTCTTGCGC
>CALIOL010000047.1 GCA_938044705.1 uncultured Ilumatobacter sp.
AAGGCTAACGCAAGATGCAATCTCTCCTCAAAACACTGATCGCTTTCATTTTCATTTCGATTCTCGGTATTGGCAGCTTGCAGCTGATTGCAACTGCAACATCATCTCAATCCACGGGAGAGCTCGTCGCCAGCGCAGAGGTTGCTGAGAGCGATGACAGCGACGACGACGCTGATGACAGCGACGGCGATGACGACGACGACGACGATGACGATGACGATGACGATGACGATGACGATGACGATGACGATGATGACGATGACGATGATGACGACGACTGAACGTCCGCCGGACGAGCGTCCCTGAACGGGTCCTTCCGGCTACCAGGCGAAGGAGCTGACGTCAGCGGGCGGCAGTGCCAGGAGCAGTGCTTTCTCGACCCTGGAGCGTTCCGTCCCCGCGCTCGCCTCGAACGTGATCGGCGGTGCGCAGATCTCCGACGGTCAACGGGTGGTGCTCGCGAACGGATCGTCGTTTGAGTGATGCCGAAATCTGTCGCTTGCAAGCACGCGGCCAACGAGTGGTGCGACGACCCATGTCATTGCGCTCATGATCATCCCGGTGGTGGCGAGTAGCGGGAGTGGGTTGGGCGCATCGCCCATGATCTTGTCGACGATGGCTGGCACTGTTGCCACGAGTGTCGCGAGTGGCAGCCAGCTGAGGAGCACTCGGTGGAGCGCTTCGTGTCGTTTCATTTGGCACCTGCATCGCGGAGCTCTTGGCGTCGGAACTGGCTTGGCGGGGTGTCGAATCGCCTGGTGAACGACCGCGTGAAATTTGAAAGGTCGCCGAAGCCACTCTCCAGACAGATGTCGGTCACGGCTCTCTCGGTAGTTCGCAACAAATCGGCGGCCCGCTGTAGCCGGGTTTCGACCAGCCACTTTCCCGGTGATTCGTGATACGTCTCAGCGAATGCTCGTTTGAACGTCGACACGCTCATTGCGCACATCGATGCGTACTGGTCGAGCCGCAACGGGCTCAGGCAGTGCGAACTCATGATCGAACGGATGCGACCAGTAGGTGACGAACTCCAGTCGTGCAGATCGCCACCAATCACTGTGCGGATGGATTCGTCCATCAGGATCGACACCAAGACTTGCTTGATGAGCAGCTGCTGCTCGGTCGCTGAGGTGGTGTGTGCGACCCGCTGGCGGAGTTCCGCAGCCAGCGCGACAACCATTGGATCGGCCTCGCTGATCGCGGCCTGTTCTGCCACCTGGACGTTGGCTGCGCCGGCCAACATCTGGCCAAGCAGATCGCGGTCGACCGAGATGATCGTGCTCGCGTATCTCTCGACGCCGGGCAGCAGGTCGGACATGACGTGGGTGCCGGATCGCATCGTGACGATCGAGCCCGCGCCAGCGATCAACGTCGTGCCCGACGAGACCAGCTCTTTGGTGCCGGCCTGGATGACGACGAACGTTGGTCTGGTCACGACGACCGGCAGCGCAAGCGATGGGGTGGTGGCGAAATAGTCGATCACCCACACCCCATCGCGTTCGACGGCGGGACGAGCCGGGTCGCCGTGTAGGCCGTCGGGAATGCTGAGCATTGGACTATCGCACTTCCAGAACCGCAGGATTCAGCGAATATGTTCCCACGTGGCGATCGCATGCGAGCACGTGGCCGCGCATCGCTTCACGCACTGCGCTTCCGGTGAGGTTGTCCTCGCCCACTGCAAGGCTTTCGACGTCCAACGCGAAGACTTCGAAGTGGTAGTGATGAATGATCGAGTCATTCCACGGAGGACATGGGCCGTCGTATCCGCCGTAGGTTCCGCCCATGTCAGGATCGCCGGCGAACCAGCCGGTGTAGTCGTTTGCGCCCGCCACGCCCCCGAGCGACTCGCCGGTGGGCTTGCCCCCAGGTGTGATGCCGTTCGATGCAGCCCCTTCGGCGATTGCGGTCACCGAGGCGGGCAGATCGATGAGCACCCAGTGGTAAAAGTCGACTCGCGGCAGGTCGGCGGGTACCTCGCGGCCTTCGGTGTTGACGTCGTCACCAACTGACGGGACGTCGGGGTCGGTCACGAGCACCACGTAGGACTTGGTGCCCTCGGGAGCGTTGCGCCAGGTGATGGCGGGATTGATGTTGTCGCTCATCTCCATGGGGTTCCCTGGCTTGCCGAGTGCGTAGCGGGCCGGAATTTCTTCGCCGTCGTTCCAGGCGTCGATCTGAAGTGTGAATGCGGTGGTCATTGTTGTGCCTCTCGTTTGAGTGTCGATGCCGTGTGCATCGATGGATTTCATTCAAGGGCGTCCTCCCGAGGAGAACTTTGCATATCAGTCCAACGACTATGCAAATCAGACCGTTGACGTGAGCGACGGTGAGGAGCGGTGGTCGAAGACTCTGCAACTGACCCAACCCGGGAGTCGACCGGTGACGTTGCAGTCGAAGCGAATCTGGGCTCGCCCCACGGGCAGGCCCTTTCTGATCGGTTGGCTGTGGCAGCATTGACCCGGTGAACATTCGGATCGTCCTGTGCTGAAGGCCCTCGGAGCGACGCTCGCGCAGGTCACGCAGCGGGTAGGCAGGGAGTCGCCGTCCGCGCTCGCCCGTGACGACCGCGCCGAGTTTGTGGCGAATCGCGCAGAACGTCGTCGACGCTTGAAGACCGTCCTCGTCTTGCTGATCATCTTCGTCGTGCTCGTCGGCGTGTTCAGTACCGTCTTCCACGAACTGATGGAACGCGAGGACCGATCGTTCTCGTGGACGACAAGCGTGTACTGGACGCTCACCACGATGACCACGCTGGGCTTCGGCGACATCACGTTCGAGTCCGACGCCGGCCGTCTCTTCTCGGTCGTGGTGTTGCTGTCCGGATCGGCCTTCCTGCTCGTCATGTTGCCGTTCGTGTTCATTCAGTTCGTCTTCATTCCGTGGATGAACGAACGCGACCGCCGCCGGGCGCCTCGTCGCGTTTCCGACACGACGTCGGGACACTTGATCCTCACGTCGTTGGGGCCGGTCGAGGACAGCCTCACCGACAAGGCGGACCAGGCCGGTGTGGGATGTGTGGTCGTGGTCGAGGACCCGGACGTAGCAGGGCGGCTTCACGACGAAGGGCGCACGGTGATGGTCGGCGCACTCGACGACCCCGAGACGTATCGACGCGCACGCGTCGAGCATGCGGAGGCGATCGTCGCGTTGCGTAACGATCAGAGCAACACGAACATCGCGTTCACGGTGCGCGAAATCGGACCGGCCATCGACATCGTCGCAAGCGCGAACTCGCCGGCGTCGGTTGACATCTTGGAGATCGCTGGGGCGAACAGCGTGGTGCAGCTCGGTGAGGTGCTGGGCGAAGCGATGGCGGCGCGGGCCTTGGGCGTCGGCGGGCGCAGTCATGCGATCGGTGACTTCGCCGGGCTGCACATCGCCGAGGTCGGCGTGATCGGCACGGACCTGGTCGACTCGACGCTCGCGCAGGCGCGAATCCGCGAGCGGTTCGGGGTCGGCATCATCGGTGTGTGGACGCGTGGAGCGTTCGATGTCGCCACCGCCGATACTCGCCTCACGTCGTCGTCCATTCTGCTCCTCGCCGGTACGTCCGATCAGCTCGACGCGTTTGATCAGCACTTTGCGACCGAGTCGGTGTCAGACGCGACGGCCGTGGTGATCGGCGGTGGGCGCGTGGGCCGTGCATCGGGTCGGGCGCTCGCATCAGTCGGGGTCGGCTACACGATCGTCGAGCAGCTCGCGGAGCGCCGTCGCGATGGCGTCAACTATGTGATCGGCGATGCTGCCGATCGCTCGGTGCTCGAAGCGGCGGGCCTCGACGACGCCGAAGCGATCCTGATCACCACGCACGACGACGACATGAACGTGTACCTGACGCGCTACTGCCGCGGGTTGCGGCCTGACGCGCGCATCGTGTCGCGGTCGCGTCGGGACCGGAATGTCTCGACGCTGTACCGGGCAGGTGCCGACTCGGTGCTCTCGTATGCGGCGACCGGCTCGGAGGCGATCTGGAACCGATTCCGTCGCGACGAGTCGCTGCTCGTGGCTCAGGGACTCAACGTGTTCCGGACACCGATCCCGACCGAGCTGGCCGGCTCGACGCTTGCCGAAGCGCACGTGTATCGGCGCACGCAGTGCAACGTCGTGGCGGTCGAGACGCCGGCCGGTATCCAGGGCAACCCTGACCCGCAAGAGCCGCTACCTGCAACCGGCGAATTGGTCCTGGTCGGGACCGACGCCGCCGAGACGCGTTTTGGTGAGGTGTTCCCGCTCGCGCGCCGCCGAGCGATGTTCGACCACGCACGATCCTGACGTAGTGATCGGACGACGTCGGAGGTGATGGGCTTCGCTTGGACGACCGCTCGGCAGACCAGGTGACCGCTGAGAACGACAACCTCGTCGTCAAGCCAGCTACCGGAGGAAGTGGAAGCCACGGACTATTGCTAGTTCAACTTGCATTAGTTGTGCTCGTCGCCGTACTCTCCCGACGTGGTAGTGCAAGAGCCCGTTGACGGTCGGCATGCTCGTCGACAGCGCAGTCGTGAGGCGGTCATCGATGCGATGTTCGCCCTCATCCGTGATGGCAAGGTCCCGCCAAGCGCGGATGACGTCGCGGAACGGGCCGGTGTGTCGGTCTCGTCGATCTTCAGGAACTTCGACGGCCTGCACGATCTTCAGCGACAAGCGCTCGAACGCTCTCAGGCGAACTTCGCCCACCTCTTCGCCGTGGCCGACGCCGACGAAGAGCGCAGCGTCCGAGTTCGTTCGCACGTCAGGGCGCGAGTCGAACTCCTGGAGTCGGCCAGCGCGCTGCTTCGCATCGGCCGGTCACGGGCGATGGATCACGAGCCGCTGACCGAGGGCCTGGCACGGCTCCGCGGGCGACTCGCCGATCAGACGCGTCAACGCTTCGCCACCGAAATCGAGCAGATCACGCCTGCCGAGGCAGCGAACCTCGTCGCGCTGATCGACGCCACCACATCGCCGGAGGCGTTCGATCTGATGGGCGCTGCGCATTCTCGGACCTCTCGCCAGATCTCGAAGACGTGGATCACCGCACTCGAAACGCTGCTCGCGCAGTGGGTCGCCGAATCGGAGGAGCAGACATGAGCAGACCATCTCGTTTCGAAGGAACGATCGGGCGGACCGTCGCCGACTCGGAAGCGTGGTTCGACGAACCGCCACACCCTGGGTCCGACGCGCCCAACGTCGTGGTCGTGTTGCTCGA
>CALIOL010000048.1 GCA_938044705.1 uncultured Ilumatobacter sp.
TCGGTGGTGACCGCGTTCGTCGAAGAGGTGGTCGACGAGCGTGCGGATCGCATCGCTTGCGTAGCCGCGGCGATGCACGGCTGGGTCGATGTAGATATCGATCGAAGCGTGGCGGTACTGGTCGTCGTCTTCTTCGGAGAACTGGATCAAGCCGACGGTGCGCCCGTCGACCTCGATGGTCAGCTGGGTGGCGTCGTCGTCTTCCAGATCCTCGAGGAACTCGGTCTCGGTGAGATCTCCGCCCCACCGAAGGCGCACTTGCTCGGTGTTGCGAATGGCGATGAGCGCGCTGGCGTCGGTCGCCATGGTCGGACGAAGCCGCAGAAGGTCGCCGCTGAGAGAGATGGCGTCGCTCATTGCCTCATCCTGACACTCCGATTGCGGGCTTGACGGACGTGCAGATAGCGAGTTAGTTATATCTATATGTCCTCAGTGTTGTTCTCGCCCGTCGACGAGACCGAACTCGATGCCCCCGACCTGGAGCGCGCGCTCAAGGCGCTGGCGAGCGCTCGCCGACTGCAGATCCTGGAATGGCTCAAGGACCCGCAAGCGCATTTCCCTCCCCAGGAACACGGCGACCCCGTCGAACACGGCGCCTGCAACATGTACATCACGGACAAGCTCGGTGTCAGCCAGCCGGCTGCGTCGCGCCACATGAAGGTGCTCGTCGACGCTGGGCTGGTGATCGCCACACCTCGTGCCGGGTACGTGTACTACCGGCGCGACAGCGACGCCATCGCCCGACTGACCGATCAGATCGCCGGACTCTGAGCGTAAGTACCTCGACTGGACACAACGTATGAACGAAACATCCTTTCCCTCCCTCGACAACAAGGTCGTCGTCGTCACCGGTGCCGCTGGCGGAATCGGCCGCTCGATCGCTGAACGCTTCGCCGGGCAGGGCGCCAGGGTTGTCGTCAACGACGTCGATGCCGATCTCGCAGCTCAGGTCGCAGAATCCATCCGTGCGTCAGGCGGCGCAGCGATCCACGCCGAGGCCGACGTGTCGAATGGCGATGCCGTCGCAGCGATGTTCGACACCGTCATGGCGGAGTTCGGCACGGTCGACGTGCTGGTCAACAACGCCGGGCTCGTGTCGCCGATGCTTCACTTCTTCGAGGCTGACGAGGCCTGGTGGCGCAAGATTCTCGACGTCAACCTGACCGGACACTTCCTGTGCTCGCATCGGGCGGCGCGCATCATGGCCAAAGCGGGCGGCGGCAACATCATCAACATGAGTTCGGGTGGGGCCACCCGCGCTCACCGAGCGTTCACCGCGTATGACGCCACCAAGGGAGGCATCGAGGCGCTCACCCGAGCGATGGCGCTCGACCTCGGCCCGTACAACATTCGAGTCAACGCGCTGATGCCCGGCTCGATCGATACCAGCGGACTCGACCTCGAGCAGCGAACGCTACGCGGCGAGAACGTGCCACTCGGCCGGATCGGAGAGCCCATCGACATGACCGGCGCAGCGATCTTCCTCGCGTCCGATGATGCGAGCTACATCACCGGGGACGTGATCAAGGTCGACGGCGGCATGCTCGCCCAGCAGCGATCGGCGACCGTGGACATCAAGCCGCCGTCCGACTTCCCACAGGTGGAGGATCTCTGATGGTTGGGATCCGCATCGGTGCCGATGTCGGCGGCACGTTCACCGACGTCGTGCTCCAACGTGTCGACGGCACCTACGCCTCGACCAAGGTGCTCACCACGCACGATGCTCCCGAGCGTGCGATCTTGGACGGTGTCGCACAGCTGGCAAGCAGTGAAGGTGTCGATCTCGCCGCAGACAGCGTGGAGCAGTTCATCCACGGCACCACGCTCGCGACGAACGCGCTGATCGAACGTCGCGGCGCGAAGACAGCACTCGTGACCACGGAGGGCTTCCGTGATGTCATCGAGACGAGAACGGAGAGCCGGTTCGAGCAATACGACCTGAACATCGTGCTGCCGACGCCGCTCATCGAACGCAAGGACCGCTTCACGGTGGCCGAGCGCCGTGACGCTCGTGGTGACGTGCTCGTCGAGTTCGACGTCGATGGAGCGCAGCGGCTGATCGAGCGTCTTGCAGCGGAAGGATACGAGTCCGTCGCCGTTGGATTCATCCACAGCTACGTCGACGGTGCGAACGAGCGACGTTTCCGCGACCTGCTGCGCGAGCGACTCCCGAACGTCTCGGTGTCGATCAGTTGCGAGGTCAGTCCGCAGATGCGCGAGTACGAGCGGTTCAACACCGTGTGTGCGAACGCCTACGTACAGCCGTTGATGGCGTCGTATCTCGTTCGACTGCGCGATCAGCTCCACGAACGGGGCATCACCTGCCCGCTCTACCTCGTGCACTCGGGGGGAGGCCTGATCAGCGTCGAGAGCGCAGCCGAGTTCCCGGTGAGACTCGTCGAGTCCGGGCCGGCTGGCGGGGCGATCTTCGCAGCCGACCTCGCCGCCCGCTACGGCCGCGACCGGGTGCTCAGCTTCGACATGGGCGGCACGACCGCCAAGATCAGTCTGATCGACGACTACCGGCCAGCGACCGCGAAGTCGTTCGAAGTCGATCGCACCGCCCGATTCAAGAAGGGGAGCGGCATGCCCATCTCGATCCCGGTCATCGACATGATCGAGATCGGGGCGGGAGGTGGATCGATCGCGAGCGTCGACTCGCTCGATCAGATCCGAATCGGCCCGCAGAGCGCAGGCTCTGAACCGGGCCCGGCTGCGTACTCGCTGGGCGGTCAGGATGCGACCGTCACCGACGCGAACCTGGTGCTCGGTCGACTCCACCCGGACACCTTCGGTGCGACCGACATCGATCTCTCGCCCCGTCTCGCGACCGATGCCCTGACCCGCAGCGTCGGTGAACGTCTCGGCCTGGACGCGGACGCCGCCGCGGTCGGTGTGGCCGAAGTCGTCGACGAGAACATGGCCAATGCCGCACGAGCCCACGCAGTGGAGAACGGCAAGGACATGGCCGGCTACACCATGATTGCGTTCGGCGGCGGTGCACCGCTCCACGCCGCCAGACTCATGGACAAGCTCGGGCTCGACGAGATGATCGTCCCGCCCGGCGCCGGGGTCGGCTCGGCGATCGGGTTCCTGGTCGCTCCGTTCTCGTACGAAGCCGTGCGCAGCTTCTACACCTCCACCACCGACTTCGACGTGGTCGGGTCGAACGCCGTGCTCGACTCGCTGACCGAGGAAGCGATGGCGTTCGTGCGGCAGGGCACCGACTCGGCGGTCACCGTCGAACGGCAGGTGTCCATGCGCTACGCCGGCCAAGGCTGGGAGATCCCGGTGATGCTCGATGCCGAGTCTGCGTTCGACGACTTCGCCGCCGAACTGTTGTCGTCGAAGTTCACCAAGGCGTACGAGGGCTTCTTCGGTCGTGCGATCGATGATCTCGCGATCGAGACCGTCAGCTGGTCCGTCCGCGTCTCCTCCATCGTTGCGACCCCCGAACGCGTCGAGCTGTCGTCCGAACCGTCGTCGATGATGGAAGCCACCGCCTCGCGCAACGCGTACGACGCAGTCTCCGGCGCTCGAGCGGTCACGGCGGTACTCGGTCGCGAGGACCTGCTCCCCGGTGTCGCGATCGCAGGTCCGGCGATCATCGCCGAACAACAGACGACCACCGTGATCGGTTCGCACCATCGATGCACGATGCAACCTGACGGCACACTGCTCGTCACGAGAGCCAGCGACGCGCAGAACGGAGCTCCCCGATGACCAATGTCGTGCACAACCAGGTCATGTGGAACCGGCTGATCGCCGTCGTCGAAGAACAAGCGCTCGCATTGATACGCACGGCATTCAGTACATCGGTGCGAGAAGCGGGCGACCTGTCGGCGGGTGTCTTCGACCCCGACGGTCGGATGATCGCCCAAGCGGTGACCGGCACCCCGGGCCACGTCAACACCATGGCGGCTGCGGTCCGTCACTTCATCGCAGACATCGGCCCCGAGCGGATCTACCCGGGTGACGTGTACATCACCAACGATCCGTGGAAGGGCACCGGCCACCTCCACGACATCACCGTCTGTACGCCGGTGTTCCGCAACGACCGGCTGATTGGTTTCTTCGCGTCGACGGCCCACGTCGTCGACGTCGGCGGACGTGGCTACGGCCCCGACGCCAAAGAGGTCTATGAGGAGGGCATCAACATCCCGATCATGAAGTGGGTCGATCGCGGTCGGCTGAACCAAGACCTGATCAACATCCTGAAGGTCAACGTTCGTGAATCGGACCAGGTCGTCGGTGACATCCACGGCCTCGCTGCGTCGAACGAGACCGGTCGACGTCGACTGTTGCAGATGCTCGATGAATTCGGTCTCGACGGCCTCGAGACGCTTGCCGCATTCGTGTTCGATCGCACCGCCAGCGCGACGCTGCAGGCAATCGCCGATGTACCCAATGGTGTCTACGTCAACGAGATGGTCGTCGACGGTTACGGCGAACCGGTCACCCTCGCCGTTGCGATCACGGTCAACGACGATGGCATGCACGCCGACTTCACCGGCACGTCTCCGGTGTGCCCGTTCGGGATCAATGTTCCGCTCGGCTACGCACACGCATACTTCACCTACGGCGTGCTCGTCGCGCTTGCGCCAGAGCTGCCCAACAACTTTGCGTCGCTCGACGTCTTTTCGGTGAGCGCTCCCGACGGGGTGATCCTCAATGCGAAGCATCCGGACCCGGTCTCGGTGCGTCACGTGCTGGGTCACTTCGTCACCGACCTGTGCCTCGGTGCTCTGGCAGGAGCGTTGAGCGATCGCGTGCCTGCAGAGGGCGCCGGCGCACTGTGGAACTTCCAGGCCAGCGCACGCTCATCGAACCCCTCCGACCCGCGGCCACCTGTCGAGATCCTCATGTTCAACAGTGGTGGTACCGGCGCACGTCCTCGGCTCGATGGGCTGACGTCCACGGCGTTTCCGTCCGGAGTCAGAACGATGTCGGCCGAGGCGACGGAGCAGGTCGGGCCGATCGTCATCTGGCGCAAAGAGATTCGCCCTGACTCAGGTGGCGTCGGTGAGCATCGAGGAGGGCTCGGGCAGGTCATCGAGATTGGTCCGACCGAGGGGTACCAGTTCGACTTCTCGGCCATGTTCGACCGGATCGATCACCCAGCGCGTGGTCGCTTCGGCGGCGGCGACGGTGCTTCTGGAAGCGTCTATCTCGATGACGGCACGCGATTCGCCGGCAAAGGCAGACAGGTCGTTCCGGAAGGGCGACGTCTCATCATGGAACTCCCGGGTGGCGGCGGCTTCGGCGACCCCGACAACCGTGACGCGGCGTCGATCGCGAACGACCGCGAACAGGGCTACGTGACGCGGTGACCGACCTCGCCTCGCACTACGACGTCGTGTGCGTCGGGGGAGCGATGATGGGGAGTGCCGTTGCGTACTTCCTCAGTGAGAACCCGGACTTCGACGGTTCGGTACTGGTGGTCGAACCCGACTGGACCTACGACCTCGCCGCGACGACTCGAGCACAGAACTCCATCCGGGAGCAGTTCACGAACCCGTTGAACATCGAGATGAGCCAGTTCGCCACGACGTTCATCGCTGAGTTTCACGACAACGTCGAAGTCGAGGGCGACGCACCCGAGTTGAACTTCCGCGGCACCGGCTACATGTTCATCGCTGACACCGACGAGCTGTACTCGCAGCTCGAACGCGAAGCGGACGGCCAGCTCGCGATGGGGGCCGAGGTCGAGATGCTCCGCCCGTCGGATATCGCCGAGCGCTTCCCGTACATGGATGCTGATCAGCTCGTCGGCGCTCGCTTGGGCGGCATGCGCGAAGGATCGTTCGACGGTTGGGCCTTCTTCCAGGGGATGCGGCGACGCGCCATGCACAACGGCGTGACCTACCTCAAAGATCGCGTCGTCGGGATCGATCGGTCGGGTTCTCGGGTCACCTCGGTTCGACTCCAATCAGGCCGAACGGTGAGCTGCGGGTACGCGGTCAACGCCGCCGGGTGCCGTGCGAAGGTCATCGCGGACATGGTCGACGTCGCGTTGCCCGTGGAGCCGCGGTCGCGCACGAGCTTCGTGTTCGACTGCCGGACGCCGATCGAACAGAACGTCCCACTCACGGTCACGCCCGTCGGCGTGCACTTCCGCAAGGAACAGACGCACTTCATGTGCGGTGCCGTTCCGAAGCGCGACGTAGCGGTGGGCTACGACGATCTCAGCGTTCGGTATGAAGAGTTCGACGAGCAGATCTGGCCGACCGTCGCTCACTACGTGCCGCAGTTCGATCAGATCGGTGTGGTCACCGCGTGGGGCGGACAGTACGACTACAACACGCTCGATCAGAACCTGATCATCGGAGCGAGCAGCCAGGTGGAGAACTTCCTGTTCGCGAGTGGATTCTCGGGCCACGGGCTCCAGCAAGGCCCTGCGGTCGGCCGCGGCGTGAGCGAGCTGATCACGTACGGGCACTTCCGAACGCTCGACCTGTCGCCGCTCGGCTACGGGAGGATCGAACGCAACGAGCCCATCGTCGAGCACGCTGTGATCTGACGCGGAGCACTACCTTCGGCGCATGGTGCTCACGACCAGCCACGCAGTCGGACCGACCGAACCTTCGGTTCGAGACATCACCGTCGGGCAACTCTTGGCAGAGGTCGCCGAGCGGGTTCCGGAACGTCGAGCAATCGTCGAAGGAATACCGGATGCTGCGGAGCGTCGGGAATGGACGTATGCCGAGTTCTTCCAAGATGCGCAACGGGTTGCACGAGCACTGCTCGTCGATCATCGCCCCGGCGATCGAGTCGCGGTCTGGGCACACAACATTCCCGAATGGTTGCTCCTCGAGTTCGGCTGCTCGCTCGCAGGAGTCGTGCTGGTCACGGTCAACCCGGCGTACCAGGCGAACGAGCTTGCGTACGTCCTCGGCCAGTCCCGGGCGCAGACACTGTTCGTCGTCAGCGGGTTCCGCGGCAACCCGATGTTGGCGACGGCGCAGGAGGTTCAGTCGGACTGTCCCGAACTCGAACGCATCATCTGCTTCGACGACTGGGACGACTTCGTGGCCGGAGCGGATCGATTCGACGGTGACCTTCCCGAGGTAGCGCCGACCGATCCGATCATGATCCAGTACACGTCGGGCACCACCGGGTTCCCGAAGGGTGCGTACCTGCGCAACACCGGCCTGGCGAACAACGGAGCGCACACCGGGATGCGGATGGGCGCGGAGGACGGCGGGGTGTTCGTCGTTCCGATGCCGCTGTTCCACACCGGGGGCAGTGTGTGCTCGACGCTCGGAGCCGTCGGCACAGCATCGACGATCGTGCTCGTCGAGGCGTTCGATCCCGGCCTCACTCTCGAGCTGTTCGAGACGTACGGCGCCACAGCGATGCTCGGCGTGCCCACCATGCTGATCGCAATGATCGAGCACCCGGACTTCGCCACACGCGACCTCTCGAAGCTGACCGCGATCTGCTCGGGTGGCTCGCTCGTACCGGCGCCGCTCGTGCGCCGCCTGGAAGAGGAGCTCGGGGCGCCGTTCACGATCGTGTTCGGCCAGACCGAGTGTTCCCCGGTGGCGTCGATGACCCAGACCTTCGACTCGATCGAGGACAAGGCGGGGACCATCGGCCCGCCGATGCCCGGCGTGGAGATCAAGATCATCGACCCCGAGACCGGTGCGACCTTGCCGATCGGCGAGGTGGGGGAGTACTGCACTCGCGGGTACCACGTCATGGAGGGGTACTTCGAGATGCCGGAGCGCACCGCCGAGGCGATCGACGCCGACGGCTGGTTGCACAGCGGGGACCTCTGTGCGATGGACGAGCGCGGCTACTGCACGGTCGAAGGCCGACTGAAGGACATGATCATCCGAGGCGGAGAGAACATCTACCCACGCGAGCTCGAGGACCTGTTGTTCGCGCACGAGTCGGTGAGCGAAGTGGCCGTGGTCGGGCTGCCGGACGAGAAGTGGGGAGAGACCGTTGCTGCGTTCGTCAAGCCGGCGCCCGGTCACGGCGTCGACAAGCAGGAGCTGTTTTCGTATCTGCGCGACAACTTGGCGCCGAACAAGACGCCCAAGCAGTGGTTCGCCGTCGACGAGTTCCCGATGACCGGTTCGGGCAAGATCCAGAAGTTCAAGCTGCGCGACGACTGGGTTGCCGGCAACTGGTCGGAGCTCTGACGGCTCCGAGCGCTGACGGTTCAGGCGAAGCGCGGGCCGGAGCGCAGCATCCGGCTCGGGAGGGTGGCGCCCAG
>CALIOL010000049.1 GCA_938044705.1 uncultured Ilumatobacter sp.
CCGGCTTCGAGGCGGATGATCTTCTCGATCAGCTCGACGACGCCATCGATGTCAGGACTCGTGACGCGCCCCAGGAGGGTGCGGCCGGTCGCTTCGAGGTTGCGCTGGTAGGCGTGGCGCAGACCACGTGCCTCGTCGATCGCCGCGTGAAGGTCGGGGTCATGACGTGGCGGCATCGGGCAGCTGGCCGGTTCGTCGCCCTCGTCTTCGATCACCTCGGGGTAGTCCACGATGAACGGAACGTCATCGCGCGTGGCGAGGTCGAGTGCGGTCTGAAGCACATTCGTCTGCAGGTCGACGTCGTCGGGCCGGCCGAGCGGGCGGCCGAGCGGAAACTCGACGTAGAGCGCCCGCGGCGGTTTCGACGATTCGAGCTGACCACGGATCAGACCGATCGCCACTGTCGTGAGCCCGGCTTGTTCGAACACGTTTGAGAGCACACCACCGGTGCGCGTGCAGAGCGGTCAAACGGGTGTGAAGATCACGACGTCGACGCCGTCGTCGACGAGTTCCTGTGCGGCTCGAGGTGCGCTGTCTTGAATGATCGACGCGAAGTCGAACTGGGCGCCCATGAACGACAGATGACGATCGGCGACCGAGCCGATGACCCCGGCGTCAGCCATTTCGTGCAGTCGGTCGATCGGGTACACGACATTGAGGTCGGCGGCGATGCCCGACCGATCGAAGTTCGGGCTGAAGTGTGAGAGTTGCAGGTCTCGCGCATCCGCTGGAATCACGGTGTAGGAACCGTCGCCCGGTTGCCAGAGCTCGACGTCGCCACGGTGCTTGAGCCCGGCGGTCGTCACGATTGCGACCTTCGCTTCCGACAGGGGTTTGGTCAGCGGTGTCACGTGGGGCTCGAACTCTGGTGAGGGGAGTCCGCCTACGGCGTTGCGAAGGGTGGCGTCGGCTGTCATGTGGCCCGAAGATATATGGATGCTTGCCAGGGCAATGAAAATCGACGGAAAGGTTTCGAAGTTGACGCACCGATCCGCAAACGCTGAAGAGCTGGTCTCGTCGGCGCGGATAGTCTCCTGCAACGTGAACCGAGCATCGCAGCGCCTGTCCGCCATCCAGCCCTCTGCCACCTTGGCGGTCGATGCCAAGGCGAAGGCCATGAAGGCGGCTGGGGAGAGCGTGATCGGCTTCGGCGCCGGCGAACCGGACTTTCCGACGCCGAGTCACATCGTCGAGGCAGCTCAGGCGGCGTGCGCCGACCCGAAGAACCACAAGTATTCGCCCGCTGGCGGTCTGGTGGAGATGAAAGAGGCGATCGTCGCGAAGACCAAGCGCGACTCCGGTTACGAGTGTGATCCGACGCAGGTGTTGGTGACCAACGGTGGCAAGCACGCGGTGTACACCGCTTTCGCTGCACTGTGCGACCCCGGTGACGAGGTCATCTGCCCCGCGCCGTACTGGACGACCTACCCCGAAGCGATCACGCTCGCCGGAGGAGTTCCCGTCATCGTTCAGACCGACGTCGAAGCCGGGTTCAAGGTCACGATCGAGCAACTGGATGAGGCGAAAACCTCGAAGACCAAGGTGTTGCTGTTCGTCAGCCCGGACAACCCGTCCGGCGCGATCTACACGCCGGCCGAGGTGAAGGCGATCGGCGAGTGGGCGGTCAAGAACGGCGTCTGGGTGATCACCGACGAGATCTACGAACACCTGGTGTACGGCGCAAACGAGTTCGCGTCGATGCCGGTACTCGTGCCCGACCTCGCCGATCAGTGTCTCATCGTCAACGGCGTCGCGAAGACCTACGCGATGACCGGTTGGCGCGTCGGCTGGATGATCGGCCCGAACGACGTCATCAAGCCGTCGACCAGCTTCCAAAGTCATGCGACGTCAAACGTCGCCAACGTTGCACAACGTGCTGCGATCGCAGCGCTGAATGGCTCGCTCGACCCGGTGTACGAGATGCGCGAGGCGTTCACGCGTCGTGCGACGCTGATCCACGGACTCCTCAACGACATCGATGGCGTCGTGTGCCCCGAACCGCAGGGGGCGTTCTACGCCTTCCCGGATCTGCGTGGTCTGCTCGGCCGCGAGTACGGCGGTGTCACGGCAGACTCCACGCTCGAACTCGCTGACGCGGTCCTCGATCAGGCGAAGGTCGCCATCGTGCCCGGCGAAGCATTCGGGACGCCCGGCTACGCACGCTTCAGCTTTGCGCTCAGCGATGCCGACATCGAAGAGGGCATCGCTCGCTTCGCCAAGCTCGTCAGCTGACCAGAGAGAGCCGGTGGCCTCAGCCGGCGAAGGAATAGTCGAAGAGTTGTAGGTCGCGGGCGAAAACGCGTTCCACGATTCGTCGCATCGCAGGCGTGTAGTGATCGGCGTACCGCTTGGTGGCGTCGCTCGTGTTGGTACGGCGTTCGTGAGGAAGCTCGGGTTCCACTCCAAGTCGTTCAGCCACGACTCGAAAGCTCTCGCCGATCGACTCGAAACGACCGACGTAGTCGAGACCGAGCCGTCCGTCTGGCGAGCACGCGAACCGATGCTGCGGACGGAAGTGCTCGAACAGTCGTACGTTTGCGGGAGTCACCCAGTCCGTGACGAAGTGCTCGAAGTCCTCGTACAGCTCGACCGAGTCGACGTTGGCGGGTTTCGAGAGCGTCCCGACCTGTTGCGTGCGCTCGCCAACGGGTGGGACGTCACCGGAACCGTGCTTTGCGAAGTGGTATCCGGAAAGAAGGCGGTCGAACGGATTGCGAACGATGGCGAACTTGAAGAAGTCCTCGAAGTCAGCTGAGGAGTAGATCATCTGATACGACGCCAGCGGCATCAGGTTTCCGTTGTACGTACCGAAGAGCGCTCGACCGATCGACGATCCGCCGCATTTCGGGATGTGCACGAAGATGCAGCGGAGTCGATCGGCTTCGGCCAGCGAGACGGTTAGGCCCGGGATCTCCCCGAGTTGATTGGTTCGCATCGATTCGTACAACTCTCCCGTCGATGGGCGGAGGCGGAAGTAGAGCGAGCGACGAAGATCGTGAGGAAGCAGCCAGATCAGGCGCGCCAGACGGTCCCGTCCGGCGTTCATGAGATGAGCAGTGTTCAACCGTGCTCCTGCGAGTTGCTCACGCGCTCCACGATGACCACGACCGCAGCGCCGGCGATCGCCAAGGCAATGGGCAGCACCACCGGGTCGGAGGGCGCATCGAGTCGAGTGGTGAACGTGCCGTTCGGCCACGGCCACAGCACTCGCATCGACCCCAGCATGAGGCCGATCATCGCAGCGATGACCCAGTCGCGATAGTTGTCGAGCAGCCAATTGAGCAGGGTCGAGAACACTGCCAGACCGGTGACGCAACCGAGGGCGAAGACGCCGAGCGACACGACGTCACGATCGTTCACGGCGCCGAGCACTTCGGTGTACATGCCGAGCATGACCAGGATGAAGGACCCGGAGATACCGGGCAGGATCATCGCGCAGATCGCGACCGCTCCGACGGCGAAGAAGATCCAGAAGGGCTGTGTGACAACCTCGGCTGTGCCTTCGGCGACCTCGGTGTCCTCGCGCAGCCCGAGCAGAAAGAACAGCACGACGGCGACGCCGACGACGATGCCGGCGGCGACACCGTCAACTCGGCTGAGCAGGTTGTACGCAATCCAGATCGTGCCGACGACGAGACCGAAGAACAGCCCAGCCATCGCAACCGGATGATCGTTGAGCAGGGTTTCAAGGATCGACGACAGTGCAGCGACGGCGATGAGGATGCCCCCGAGCAGGGTCAAGAGCCAGATCCACTCGATGTCTCGCAACGTCTGCTTGAAACCCTTGACGTCACCGGTGAGCAGTTGCTTCAACCCGCGTGCGCCGGTGCGGATGTTGCGAATCAACCGGTCGTAGATGCCGAGCACCAACGCAACGGTGCCGCCGGAAACTCCGGGCACGATGTCGGCTGCGCCCATGGCAAACCCGCGAGCGAGTTGGAGCGCATGGCCCGCTGGGCTGGTTCGAGTTTCGGGCACGGCGACTCAGGCTATCGACGCCCGGGAGCCGCTCAGGTCCACCACACGGCGTGGTGCATGGCGAGCCCTGACACCACGATCAGTACCAGGCATTCGCCGACCTGTTCGACTGCGCCGAGCACGTCGCCGCTGACTCCGCCGAACGCCCGTTGCGCGATGAACGAGACCACGACAGCGCCGGCAGCGGCAGCGAGGGCCAGCGGAGCGATCCACCATCCGACCGCTGCGGTGCTGAGCACCAACGACGCCAGAACACCGGTCGCAGCGCTGACGGGCGACAAGGCCCGGCTGTAGTCCGCACCGAGCCCTTCACTCGGAACCGGATGCGCGATGCCCATCACGCCGACTGCGGCGCCGCGTCCGAGAGTGTGGGCAGCGACGAGCCCAGCGAACGCAGCCGCGGGTCCGAGTGATGCGACGCACAGAATCCGCAGCACGATGGTGGAGCACATCGCTGCGACTCCGTAGCTGCCATGGCGGGAGTCCTTGAGAATCTCGCGTCGTCGTTCCTGGGTCCATCCCCCCATGGCATCGGCGGTGTCGGCCAGCCCATCCTCGTGGAATGCACCGGTGAGCATCACGCCGAGCACCACGGCGAGCCCTGCGGCGACGGTGGCTGGTACGAGTTCCATCAGTCCGACGGCGAAAGCTCCGACGACGCAACCGACCAATGCTCCGACCACAGGGAACCAGGGGATCGACCTCGCAAGATCGGGCTCCGATCGCAGGCGGATGGGAACACGCGTCAGGAACTGCAGTGCCGCAAGGAGGCCAAAGGGCGGCATCAGCCGAAGAACTCGCCGAAGGTCGGAACCTCGACGACGCCCGCGCATGCCATCTTGATCAGAGGGACCGCAGCCATCGCTCCCGAACCTTCGCCCAAGCGCATGTCGAGGTCGAGCAGCGCATGCTTGTCCAAGCGGTCGAGGAGTAGGCGGTGGCCGGGCTCGGCCGAGCAATGACCGACGATGCAATGATCCAGTGCAGCGTCGTTTGCCCGGTGCAGCGGGAGCATCGACGCCGTACAGATGTAGCCATCGAGAACAACCGGTATCGAGCGGTGGCGAGCTGCGACGCACGCAGCAGCCATCGCGACGAGTTCTGATCCGCCGACTTCGCGGAGGATCTCCAGTGGGTCGATCACTCCTGCGATGCGCCGCACCGATTCCTGTACCGCGGCCTGCTTTCGTGCGAGTCCATCGTCGTCGATGCCGGTTCCTCGCCCGACCCACACCGCGGCTTCGCCGCCAGCGAACGCGGCAGCGATAGCTGCGGCAGCCGTGGTGTTGCCGATGCCCAACTCGCCGAGCACGAGCAAGTCCGTGTCGAGCGACTCCACAGCATCGAACGCGGTCTGGGTGATGGCGTCGAAGCGTTCGGGGCTGAGCGCGGCTTCGGTCCGCATGTCGCCGGTCGGGTCGCCGACGCCGACGTCGACGGCGGTGACCGTGGCTCCCGCCGAGCGAGCGAACGCGTTGATCGTTGCCTTTCCGGTCTGGGTTGCCGACAGCATCGCCGCCGTGACGTCGCTCGGATAGCTGCTCACGCCTGCAGCAGCGACGCCGTGGTCGGCGGCGAACACGAGCACAGCCGGCTGCTCGATGCTGGGAGTCGCTGAGCGTTGCCAACCAGCCGTCCACGCAGCGACGTCGTCGAGCCACTGAAGCGCACCTGCGGGTCGCAACACGTTGGCTGCCCGTTCGACGACGGCCGCACGCGAGCCGTCGTCAGGTCCGGGAAGTTCCTTGAGACGATCGTCGAGGAGGCTCATCGGCGAGAGTCTGCCAGCGTCGTCGGCTTCACAAGAACTGCCACGGGTCGGTGAGTTGGATCGCTTGGCCGGCGACGAGCATCAGTGCAGGGTCGGCCGCCTGGGCCCAACTCTGGTTGACCCAACCCAGCACGTCGCGGTAGCGGCGACCCAGGTCCGTTTCGGGGTGGATACCCAAGCCGACCTCGTTGGTGATCACCACGGTCGGGTCCTCCCTCGCCAGCGCCGCGGCGACCGCGTCCGCTGACCGTGCCCGGATCGTGTCGTCAGTCAGATCACGCCACATCAGGTTGGATGTCCAGAGTGTGAGGCAGTCGACGATGACCAAGCCCGACTCGATCTGGGCGATGGCGCCGGCGAGGTCGACTTCTTCTTCGACTGTTGACCACTCGGGAGGGCGTTCGTCTCGGTGGCGTTCGACTCGGTCGGCCATGTCGGCGTCCACGATCGGCGCCGTGGCCACGTAGGTGACGGCGACTCCGGCCGCATGGTGGCGATGGCCGATCTCGACGGCGAGCCCGCTCTTTCCACTCCGAGCGCCACCGATCAGCAGCGTCAATGACATGGCGAGTGCCTCAGAAGTCGATGCCGCGGAGTGCGCGGATTCCGCTCTTGTACGCGTGCTTGATCTCGGTCATCTCGGTGACCGTGTCGGCGAGTTCCACCAGGTCAGGGTGAGCATCGCGGCCCGTGACGATCACGTTGACGTGGCGCGGTCGGTCTCGAATGGGTCCGACGATGTCGTCGATGTCCAGCCACCCGTACGTCGCCAGGTACGTGAGCTCATCGAAGATCACGAGCTGGTGCTCGCCAGCAGCGAGGATCTCCTTGGCTTGGGCCCATCCTTCGGCGGCGATCCGCTTGTCATTGCTGAGGTCGTCGGAATCCCACGTGAACCCCTCGCCGCACGCCACCCAGTGAACCCCGAGCTGCTTGCCCATCTTCTCCTCGCCCGTGTTCCACTTCCCGGACTTGATGAACTGCACGACTGCGACGTTCCAGTCGCGGGCGAGTGCTCGCATCATCATGCCGAACGCCGACGATGACTTGCCCTTGCCGTTGCCGGTGTTGACCACGACGAGGGAGTCGGCGCGGCGCAACCCGTCGGGTCGCGGATCGTCGCGTGGCGCGAGCTCCCCGGTCTCGGGGTCGATCGTCGCGTCGCTGGGGTCTGTGGCTTCGGTCATGAAGTGGGCAGGCTACGCACGGTGGAGTAGCGTGTCGAACTGTTCTCGTCAGAGCGAAGTCCGGTGTGATTCCGGCACTGTCCCGCAACGGTGATGACGCAGCCAATCGGTTGGGTCGAGTCCGGTCGCCTCGGTCGAGCACGCGACAACTATCCCTCGAGGCAAGGGAAGGTTCGCCCCGGAGGCTGCTTGAGCAGCCTGCCGATGGACCCAGCTTGTCCTCCATTTCCTTTTGGAGGAACCATGCGTACACGAACACAGCGGAACGCCCGCACACTGATCGGTCTCGTGGCCGGTCTCTCTCTCGCCGCCGCGGCATGCGGCAGCGATGGTGACGACGCGACGCCCACGGACGACGGCGAAGACACCGAGACCACGGTCGATGTGGAAGAAGAAGCCGTGGAAGAAGAAGCCATGGAAGAAGAAGCCATGGAAGAAGAAGCCATGGAGGAAGAGGCGGGAGACGTCCCAGCGCGCATCGTGTCGCTGAGCCCGACGCACACCGAAATCCTCTTCGCGATTGGTGCAGGCGACCAGGTCATCGCCGTCGACGACTTCTCCAACTACCCCGCCGAGGCACTCGAGTTGCCGAACGAGCTGTCGGGCTTCGAGCCGAACATTGAAGCGATCGCCGGGTTCGAGCCGGACCTCGTCGTCATGAGCGGCGACAGCGCCGTCGAGCAGCTGGAGGATCTGGGCATCGCAACCTGGGTTGGTCCGGCAGCGTCCAGCTTCGACGACACCTACACCCAGATCGAGCAGTTGGGCGCCGCTACCGGCCACGTCGGCGACGCCGCCGAACTCGTGAGCTCGATGCAGACCCGCATCGACGAGCTCGTCGCGAACGCTCCGGAGACGGAGGTTCCGCTGACCTACTTCCACGAGCTGAGCGCCGACCTCTTCAGCACGACCTCGGACACGTTCATCGGCCAGCAGTACGAGCTGCTCGGCCTGGTGAACATCGCTGGTTCGTCTGCTGACACCGACGGCAACCAGTTCCCGCAGCTCAACGCTGAGACGGTGATCGAAGCCAACCCGGATCTGGTTTTCCTCGCCGACACCAAATGCTGTGCCGAGACCGCCGACACCGTCGCTGCCCGCCCCGGCTGGGACGCGATCGCCGCAGTCCAGAACGGCAACGTCATCGAGATGGACGACGACATCGCCTCGCGTTGGGGCCCGCGCATCGTCGACTACATGGAGGCCATCGCTGCCGCAGTCGAGCAGGCCGCTGTCCCGGCCTGATTGATCCCGTGACCGATGCCGCCGCCGACGTAGCCGCACGCGATCGCGTGTGGTTCGTCGGCGGCGGCATTTTTCTGATCATCGCGCTGGTGACCGGCGCATCGATCGGCCCGGCCGGGCCTGACTGGTGGCGCGTTCCGCTCGAGTTGTTGAACCGCTTGCCCCTCGTTGCCATCGACTCGGGAGTCACCGAAGCGCAGTGGAACATCGTGTGGAAGATCCGGATGCCGCGAGTCATCCTCGGTGCGCTCGTGGGCGGGATGTTGTCGATCGCTGGTGCCGGCTATCAGGGGGTGTTTCGCAACCCACTGGTCGACCCGTACCTGCTGGGTGCCGCATCGGGAGCGGGTCTTGGCGCGACGATCGCGATCGTGGTTCGCGGAGGAGCGTTGAACGACTGGCCGGTCAACCCGGTTCCCGTGATCGCGTTCGCGTTCGCCGTGGCCACCGTGATGACGACCTACGTGGTCGGCGCCGCATTCGGTGGCGGTCGGACCGGTGCCACCCTGGTTCTCGCCGGTGTCGCGGTGGTGTCGTTCACCTCAGCGATGCAGACCTTCGTGTTGCGTCGCAACCTCGACCTGATCAACGAAGTGTTCGAGTGGATCCTCGGCAGCCTCGCCGGAGCGACATGGGGCGATGTGCGGCTTTCCGCTCCGTATGTGGTCGTGTGCTCGATCGTGCTGATCCTGCATCGGCGTCACCTCGACGTCTTCCGGGTCGGCGACGATGAGGCAGCTTCGCTCGGGGTGTCCGTTGGTCGCACGCGACTCGTGATCGTCGTCGCTGCAACCCTCGGTACCGCAGCGGTGGTGTCGGTCAGCGGGCTGATCGGTTTCGTCGGCCTCGTGGTGCCTCACGTCGTGCGCCTCGTCGCCGGATCCCGCAACAAGCGCGTCTTACCACTCTCCTTGATGGGCGGAGCTGCCTTCCTCGTGCTGGCCGACGTGCCGGGGCGCATTCTCGAAAACCCGGCGGAGACGCCGATTGGTGTGGTGACGGCGTTCCTCGGTGCGCCGTTCTTCATCTACCTGTTGCGAACCAGGCGGATCAGCGGATGAGCCGGCTGACGCTGAGCGACGTCACCGTGAGCTACGCGGAGCGCGTCGCGGTCGCACCCTTCTCGGACACGATCGAGGAAGGCGAGTGGCTCGGTGTGATCGGGCCCAACGGTGCGGGAAAGTCGTCGCTGCTGCGATCGATTGCGGGTCTCATCGACCATGGCGGTTCCATTTCGGTCGAGGGCGTGCGTCTCGACGGGCTCTCCGACCGGGAGCGCGCCAAGCGTGTTGCCTACGTGCCCCAGGAGCCACTGATCCCGGACGACATGACCGTCACGGACTATGTGCTGCTTGGTCGCACCCCGTACATCGGGTACTGGTCGAGCGAGTCGAAACGCGATCGCGAGGTGGTCGCTGAGACGTTGGATCGGCTCCGTCTGGCCGACTTTGCACCGCGACTGCTTGGTGCGCTCAGTGGTGGTGAACGCCAGCGCGTGGTGTTGGCTCGAGCCTTGGCGCAGCAAGCACCGATCTTGTTGCTCGATGAGCCGACGTCGGCGCTGGACATCGGGCACCAGCAGCAGGCGCTGGAACTCGTGACCGAACTGCGTTGCACGCAGTCGTTGACCGTGATCTCCGCGCTCCACGACCTGACGTTGGCGGGGACGTACACCGATCGCCTCGTGATGCTCGATGACGGTGTCGTTGCTGCGTCGGGGGCCGCCGTCGATGTGCTCACCGCCGAACGATTGGGCGAGGTCTACAACGTTTGTGTCACCGTCGAAGTCGATCCCGACGACGGCGCCGTCATCGTCGTACCGCGACGCGGGTTCCCCGTGCGACCATCCGATGACTGAACGATTGTCTGGCAGCGAACACGGTGGCGACGCAGGGGCGGTTGCCGCGGCACTCGGCGTGGATCGATCGTCATTGATCGACCTGTCGATGAGCATGAATCCCGTCGCTCCCGACGTGCGGTCGGTGATCGCCGGTCAGCTCGACGTCGTCGCCGACTACCCGGACCACGCCGCGGCCACAAGCGCGTTGGCAGAGGTGCTCGGCGTCGACCGTTCTCGCTTGGTGGCGACCAACGGTGGCGCCGAGGCAATCGCGCTGGTCGGCTCGATTCTGCGCGTCGGCCACGTCGCGGCTCCGGAATTCTCGCTCTACGAGCGTCATCTCGAGTCACTCGAGGCGACCGCGCCGCGCTGGCGGTCCAATCCGTCGAACCCACTCGGGCGATTGGCAGACGACGTCGAGTCGGCGGCGGTCTGGGACGAAGCGTTCTGGCCGATCGCAACGGGAACGTGGACGAACCGACAGCTCGATGCGGGACCGGTCTGGCGGCTCGGATCGTTGACCAAGCTGTGGGCGTGTCCGGGGCTGCGTCTCGGGTACGTGATCGCCCCAGACGATCGTTCCGCCGACCTGGTTCGACGGCGGCAGCCTCGATGGTCGGTCTCTTCGTTGGCGCTCGCTGTGGTCGAGCCCATGCTGGCGACGACCGACCTCGTCAAATGGTCGAGAACGATCGCCGATCTGCGTAGTTCGCTGGCGACGGCGATCGAGGCGCGCGGATTCCGAGTCACGCCTACCGATGCCAACTGGATCCTCATCGAAGGTGAGCCGGGGCTGCGCGAGCGGCTGATTCCTCACGGCGTCGTCGTGCGCGACTGCACGAACTTCGGTCTGGACAACGTGTCTCGAGTTGCGGTTCCGCGGCCCGAGGAGTTCGACGCGGTCGTGAAAGCGTTCGAACGAGCGGGTCCGACGTGATGGCGCTCGCGGCGAGCGCAGGCTTCGCGCTTGACCGGATGCTCGGCGAACCGCCGGTTCGGTGGCATCCGGTCGCGTGGTTCGGATCAGGGATGACGGCACTCGAATCGCGTTGGTACGCCGACGATCGCGTGCGTGGCGTCGTCTACGCAGCAGCTGGCGTGGCTGCCGGCGTCCTCCCAGCACTTGGGATGCGCCGTGTGCTTGGGTCTCCAGCGGCAACGACCGTCGCGTCGGGTTTGGCAATCGCCGGAGCGATGCTCGAGCGCGAGGCACTTGGCGTCGCCGGAGCGCTCCATGCGAACGATCTGGACGCAGCCCGTCGGTCGCTCGGCGGTCTCGTCGGGAGAGCGACCGATCAGCTCGATGCGACGGACATCTCACGAGCCGTCGTGGAGACCGTTGCGGAGAACACGGTCGACGCGGTCACCGCGACGCTGTTCTGGGCATCCGTCGGCGGCGCGCCCGGCGCTCTTGCGCATCGGGCGATCAACACGATGGACGCCATGGTCGGGCATCGCAACGAACGCCATGCCCGATTCGGGTTCGCAAGTGCCCGACTCGACGATGTCGTGAACTGGCTCCCTGCTCGACTCTCCGCGCTGGCAGTTGCCGTCGTTGTCCCGAGTCGGGCCGCAGAGGTGTGGCGCGCGGTTCGTCACGATGCTGGGGCTCACCCATCACCCAACGGCGGTGTCATCGAAGCCGCGTTTGCAGCAGCGCTCGGGGTGCGTCTCGGCGGCACGAACGTGTACGGCGACGTGCTGGAAGATCGCGGCGTGCTCGGTCGGGGCCGAGCGCCGATGCCGAGCGATATCGATCGCGCCACGACGCTTGCGCGACGCGTTGGATGCGTGGTGGCAGCGGGCTGCTGTCTCGTGAGCTTCTTTGCAGTCGAGCGGGCGCAGGCGAGACTGACGCGATGACTCCGCTGATGGTGCTCGGGTGCACCTCCGACGCCGGCAAGTCGTTGTTGGTCACCGCACTCTGCCGATGGTTTCAACGCCAGGGCGTGAGCGTTGCGCCATTCAAGGCGCAGAACATGTCGAACAACGCCCGCGTGGTCGATGGCGGCGAGATCGGCGTTGCCCAGTGGCTGCAGGCCAAGGCGGCTCGTGTCGAGCCCGACGTGCTGATGAACCCGGTGTTGCTGAAACCGGAAGCCGACACGCAGAGCCAGGTCGTCGTTCGCGGTCAGGCCGACCTCGAGCTGAGCAAGGTTCCGTGGAACGACCGCCACGACGCGCTGTGGGCGCCGATGTCGGAATCGTTCGACGAGTTGTCGTCCTCGTTCGACCTCGTGATCATCGAAGGTGCGGGGAGCCCTGCTGAGATCAACCTGCGCGATCAGGTCAACAACCGGATGATCGAGTATTCCGATGCAGCTGGCCTCCTGGTCTCGGATATCGATCGCGGCGGCGCATTCGCCCACCTGTTCGGTACCTGGTCGTTGGTCCCCGAAACCACCAGAGACCGTTTGGCAGCGTTCGTACTCAACCGTTTCCGTGGCGACGCGTCGCTGCTTGCGCCCGGCCCGGAGATGCTCGCCGACATGACCACCATGGCGTACGCCGGGGTGGTCCCGATGCTGCGTCACGACCTCCCGCGAGAAGAAGGTGCGAGTGAGACCTCCGCTGCGCCCACCGGGGCTCCGCGAGTCGTGCTCCCGCGCTTCCCGTTCGGATCGAACCTCGACGAGTTTCACCTGCTCAGCCATGCCGCGGACATCCGGTGGTCAACGCAACCCGCAGCCTTCGATGGGCTCGACCCGGATCGTGATGCGATCATCCTTCCCGGTTCCAAACACGTGGCTGCGGACCTGGCATGGATGCGCGAGAAGGGGATTGATCAGGCGATTCGATCCGCCGCTCGCCAGGGGGTCCGGGTGATCGGTGTGTGCGGGGGTGCGATGATGCTCGGTCGGGAGATCAGCGACCCACATGGCGTCGAAGGGTCAGCCGGCGCAGTGCTCGATGGGCTGGGTCTGATGACGCACTCGACGGAGATGGGCGCACACAAGCACACCCGGTCAGCGGCTGTCGAGGCCTTCGGTGCCACCTACGCCGGCTACGAGATTCGCTTCGGTGAGCTGACGGACGGTCAGCGTTACCGGGTCGAGGGAAACGTGACGGCCACCACCGTGCACGGACTCTTCGAGCACCCAGACTTCATCGAATCGGTGCTCGGTGTGCGCGTCGACCCGGTCCTCGAGCCGACGTTCGAACTGCTCGCCGACGCCGTCGAAGAACACCTGGACACCGACCTGCTCCGGTCGTTGGTTCGGAGCTGACGGTTACTTGAGACTCGCTTCGACGAGTTCCTGGACGGCGAGGGCTTCGCTGAAGGTGGCGATGCTGTGCTCCTCGCCGGCGAGCATTTTCGAGAGTTCTCCGAGCTGCGCGGCGTAGGCGTTCGCGGCGAGGCTGGCTCGATCGGTCCCCAACAGGTGCTGCCAGTCGCCTCCGGTCGTCTCCTGAAGGTGGTACCAGCCTGCCGCTCGGAGTGAACCCGTGGTGCCGCGGACGGTGAAGTCGACGACGTCGGGTCCGACGCCACCGCTG
>CALIOL010000050.1 GCA_938044705.1 uncultured Ilumatobacter sp.
AGACTCCGATGTAGCCGTTCCGGGCACCACGGAACCGCCGCCTCCCGCTCCCGAAGCGGTCGCACAGCTCGCCATCGGCGACTCGGTCATGGCGGGTGCAGCAACCGCGCTCACAGAACGGGGGTTCAGCGTCGACGCGGCTGAGAGCCGCTCATGGGTCGCCGGTATCGACATCGTCGAACAACTACAGAGCGCGGGACGCCTTCCCGACCGGCTCGTGATTCACCTCGGAACGAATGGCTCGATCGGCCAATCCGGTATGGATCGGATGATGGCGGCCGTGGCCGAGGTTCCGAGCGTGCTGCTCGTCACCAACATCCTGCCCGATAACGAGGAACTGGCATCGAGTAACAACGCGTTGATCATCGGTGCGGCTGCGGACCGGGCCAATGTGGATGTTCTCTACTGGGACGGTCTGGCAAGTTCGTGCCAGGGCGATTGCATCTACAACGACGGAATCCACCTGAAGTCGACCGGTAGCGCCTACTACTCCGACCTGATCGTCGGATACTTCAACAGCTGACCACCCCGGCCCGTGAGCGGCCGGAGCTCGACAATCGCGGCGGGTGACTCAATTTCGGTCGTCGATCCGCCGATACTTGGAGCGAGATGACGACGTTTGCACCACCGGCGTCTCCCGCGGTCGATCGACGGGAGCACGACGCGCAGATCAGCCGGGTGCCGTATCTTCCCGGCCTCGATGGCTTGCGCGCGCTCGCCGTCATCGCAGTGATGATCTACCACGCCAACCCGTCGTGGCTGCCGGGTGGGTTCCTCGGCGTGGAGATGTTCTTCGTGATCTCGGGCTACCTGATCACGCTGTTGATCATCGCCGAGCGTGAGCGCACGTACACCGTGTCGCTCGTCGACTTCTGGAAGCGGCGTGCGCGCCGTCTCCTCCCTGCGCTGGGCGTGCTGCTCGTGCTGGTCACCGCGTACACGGTGATCTTCGAACCGTCGGCGGTCGGGCAGTTGCGCGGCGACGTCATCGCCGGGTTCTTCTATGGATCGAACTGGTATCAACTCTTCGTTGGGCTGGGATACACGGCCGCGTTCGACTTCGCCCCGCTGAGGCACCTGTGGAGCCTGGCTGTCGAGGAGCAGTTCTACGTCATCTGGCCAGTGGTGATGATTCTGTTGCTCGGACGCAAGGGCACGCGCCGAGTCGCTGATGTGTCGCGCTGGCTGTTCATCGCGGCGGTGGCGATCGCCATCATCACAGCGCTGCTGTACCACCCCGGAGTCATCGGCGAGCCCGAGCAGACACCCGAGGCGTACTGGTTCATTGGCGACCGAGCGATTTCGAAGTTGGACTTCCTCTACATCGGAACGTTCTCTCGGGCATCGGGCATCCTGCTCGGCGCAGCGTTCGCCATGCTCTGGCGGCCATTCGCCGTGATGCGCGGTCCGCTGCGCGACAAGGGCTGGGCGTTCGACGCCATTGCATTCGTCTCGCTCATCTCGTTTGCTGCGATGTGCTGGCGTATCTACCTCGTGACGCCGAGTGGCGCCGCCGACGCCCGACTCTTCCGAGGCGGGCTGTTCTTCGCATCGTTGCTGACCGTCCTGATGATCGCCGCCATCAGCCACCCTGGCGCCCGCTCGAACAAGCTCATCGGGAACAAGGTGCTCGTCTGGATCGGCGTTCGCTCGTACGGGCTGTACCTGTACCACTGGCCGATCTATCAAGCCATCCGCAAGCTGGCAGGAAACAAGCTGACCATCGGGCAGTTCGTGTTCGCGATGATCATCACGGCGATCGTGACCGAGCTCTCCTTCCGGCTCGTCGAGACGCCGATTCGGACCGGAGCGTTCATGGAGACGATCCGTCGTGCTCGTCAGAACGCTCGACCGGCACCACGTCGCATCCTCGTCAGCTCGATCGCTGCGGTCACCGCACTGTCCATCTTCGCCGGGGTCTCGCTCGCCACCGCAGACCTCGAACAGAACGAGATCGCGGACGCCTTCGCAGAAAACGCTGAGTCCACGACGGACCTGACGTCGGCGCAGGCGTCGGTACCCCCAGGTGACGTCGCACCGACCACGGTTGCTCCCACGACCGTCGCCCCGACGACGGTTCCGCCGACGACGGTGGCTCCGACGACCACCGTCGAACGCCAGACCGTGGTGTCCGCCCCGGTGCCGACGACGGTTGCGGGCGACGGTCCCCCTTCCACCGATCAGGAGGCTCCGACGACGACGGCGCCTCCAGAAACCACGGTGCCACCCACGACGGCACCGCCCACGACAGCTCCACCGACGACGGTTCCGCCCCCGGTCACATCGCTCGGCATCGTGACCGATCCCGCCGCCATCACCCCGCTGTCCGTCCCACCTGCACCAGCGGCGCCGGGCATCCGCCTCGTCGGTTTCGGTGACTCCGTGATGCTCGGTTCGGCCGAGCGGCTGGTCGAGCGTGGCTTCGTCGTCGACGCGGTTCAGAGCCGTCAGTTCTCTGCTGCATTGCCCGACCTCCAGGCAATCCGTGACAACGGATTCCTCGGGTCGGCCGTCGTGGTGCACCTCGGGACGAACGGGTCATTCCCACAAGCCTCACTCGATCAGATGATGGCCATCCTTGCCGACGTCCCCATCGTCGTCTTCGTCACCGGCAAGGCGGACCGCGTCTGGATCGCCGGAAACAACGAGAAGATCCGAGCGCTCCCGGCTGCCTACTCGAACGTCACGGTTCTGGACTGGGAAGTGATCGGGCCACAGTGCCCTGGCGACTGCTTCTACGACGACCAGATCCACCTCAACGGCGCTGGACGCACCTACTACGCAGACCTGATCGCTCGACTCCTCGGTCTCTGATCCGGTCGGTCCGCATGCAGCCGTTTGGTGCGTTCTCCGGGTCCCCGTAACATTCCGTCCATGACTTCACCTGTTCGCGTCGCTGTCACGGGGGCCGCTGGCCAGATCGGCTACAGCCTCCTCTTCCGCATTGCATCGGGCACCATGCTCGGCCCTGACACCCCGGTGGCGTTGCAACTGCTCGAGATCACGCCGGCGCTCGGCGCGCTCGAGGGTGTGAAGATGGAACTCGACGACGGGGCGTTCCCGCTGCTCGACTCGATCACCTGCACCGATGATGCCGATGTGGCCTTCGGTGACGCTGATGTCGCGTTGCTCGTGGGGGCTATGCCGCGCAAGGACGGGATGGATCGTTCCGATCTGCTCTCGGCCAACGGCGGCATCTTCAAGCCGCAGGGTGAGGCGCTCAGCCGCTCCGCGAGCAAGGACGTCAAGGTCTTGGTCGTCGGCAACCCGGCGAACACCAACGCCGTCATCGCGATGAACAACGCCCCCGACCTCGACCCGGGCCGCTTCACCGCCATGACCCGCCTCGACCACAACCGGGCCATCAGCCAGCTCGCTACCCGCCTCGATGCGTCAGTGCCGGACATCAAGAAGATGACCATCTGGGGCAACCACTCGAACACGCAGTACCCCGACCTGTCGAACTGCACCGTCGGTGGCACGCCCGCGCTCGACATGGTGAACGACGAGGAGTGGTACCGCAACGAGTACATCCCGACCGTTGCAACCCGAGGTGGTGCGATCATCAAGGCGCGCGGCGCATCGTCGGCGGCGTCGGCGGCCTCCGCTGCGGTCGACCACATCCGCGATTGGACGTTGGGGACCTCCGACGGCGACTGGGTGTCGATGTCGATTCCGTCCGACGGCAGCTACGGCGTGCCGGAGGGAATCATCAGCTCGTTCCCGTGCACCTGCAAGGACGGCAAGTACGAGATCGTTCAGGGCCTCGACATCGGCGAGTTCAGCCGCGAGAAGATCGACGCTTCGGCCGCGGAACTCGTCGCCGAGCGTGACGCGGTCAACGAACTCGGTCTGATCTGACCAGCGCTCAGGCCGGCACCCGCACGGGCGGGTTAACGCGGAGCTGAGGCGACCGATGCCGTGTCACCAACACGGTGATCCATGACGCTGCACACAACACGAGCACGCCGATCGCGAACGGCGTAGTCGAGTCGCTGACCTGTGAGCTGACGATCGTGCCGAGGATGGCGCCACCACCGATTCGGATGGCGCCACCGAAGGCTGACGCGGTTCCGGCCAGGTGACCCATCGGGTCGAGGGCGGCCGTGCTCAGGTTCGGCATCAAGAACATGAACGATCCGAGGGTCAGGCCCAGCAGCGGGATGTAGATCCAGAAGTTCGGGCGCCCGTCAGCGAGGACCGACACCACGACCGATGTCGCCGTGAGGCTCATCGTGACGAGGTACATCTTGTTGATCAAGCCGTGGACTCCGAAGAAACCGACGATGCGACCGTTCACGAGGGCGCCGATCGCGAAGAGCACAGCGATGCAGCCGAAGATGAACGGAAACTGGGCACGCCGATCGAACACTTCGGAGATCAACAGCTCGCTGCTCGCCAGGTAGGTGGTGAACACGCCCTGCAGGAACACCGTCGCGATGTTGTAGCCAGCGGTCACTCTGGTCCGCATCACCTCCCAGTAGCCGACCGCAGAGCTCACCAAGCTCAATGGTCGTTGCTCGGCTGCCGGGAGCGTCTCGCGCATCCGCAAGCTCCACACGCCGATCACGGCCGCCCACGCCACGCAGAACCAGAAGACACCGCGCCACGGGAGCACGGCGATGATGCCGGTGCCGAGCGCCGGAGCCAGGATCGGCACCAACATGAAGACCGCCATGATCTGCGACATGGCCTTGGCCATATCGACGCCTTCGAAGCGGTCGCGGATGATCGCCGACGTCACCGTTCGCGCGCCCGATGCGCCGATGCCCCATACGAAGCGGCTGGCGAGGAGCGTGAGAAACGATGGGGCGAGCGCCGAACCGGCGGCAGCGACGAGGTAGATCCCGATGCTCACGTAGAGGATCGGCTTGCGGCCGAAGCGGTCGGTGAGCGGACCCCATGCGACCTGTGCAGTCGCCATCCCGAGGAAGTAGATGGTGATCACCTGGCCGGTCCGAGGGGAGCCATCGCCCAGGTCGTATGCGTCGCGAATCCGGTCGAATGCCGGAAGCATGAGGTCGATGCCGAGCGCCATCAGCGCGTTGATCGCCGACATCAAGAAGAGCAACTCGCGCCGCTTCATTCGATACTGACGCGCAGCGGGGGCTGCTGTATCGACTTCGGTCACCTCGCGACGTTAACGAGAGGTGGACGACAGGTTGCGCTCGGATGACGTGCGTCACCACTCGCTGTCGGTCAGGAGATGGCGACTTGGCAACCGATGTGCATCATCTGATCCACACCCTTCTTCATGTCCTCGTCGGAGATGCGAACCGCGTCGCCCTCTTCTTCACCGATCATGTCGCTGACCGTCATCAGGGCGAGGGCCTGCATGCCCTTCATCGCAGCCACCGTGTACATCATGGCGGCTTCCATTTCGACGGCGACGTGACCGAGGCCCTTCCAGATGTTGAACTTCGTCCAGTCCGGCTCGTAGAACAGACCGGACGTGACGATCGGTCCGACGTGCACCTTGCCCATGGTTCCCTCGCGGGTGAGCCGGGCGGCAGTTTCTGCGAGCTCGAACGTGGCGGTCGGAGCGATGCAGTCCATTTGGCTCAGCTGGCGTGGCGCGAAGTCCTCCGCGGCGGCGCTCAGCGCGACGACGGTGTCACCCATTGCCATGCCATCAGCGAGGCCTCCGCAGGTACCCACGCGGATGAGGCGCTTCGCACCGAGCTGTGCGAGTTCTTCGAACACGATCCCGGCGGACGGTGCGCCCATGCCGGTGGTCTGCACGCTGATCGGCTGACCTTCGAAGGTGCCCGTGAACCCGAGCATGCCACGGATCTCGTTCACCTGGGTGAAGCCGGGGTCGAAGAAGGTCTCGGCGATGTATTGGGCACGGACAGGGTCGCCGGGGCAGAGGACGTTGGGGGCATAGTCGCCGGGCTCGGCGCGCAAGTGGATGGGCATCTACACAATCTATTCCCCACCCACCCCACCATCCCGCGGTGAGTCTCCGTCGCCAGAACCCCGCTGGAATCTCACCACCAGTCCCGAAGCGTGCGTTGCGGTGAGTCTCCGTCGCCAAGATCCGGTCGGAGACTCACCGGTGGGAGGAGACTGGTGCAGGTCGATACCCTGATCGTGCCGACTCTCTCCCGGACTTCTCGAATCCAGGAGCAATCGAATGGCCTTTCTGCCCGTCGCTGTCGTCGATCACTTCGCGTCGCATCACGGTGTTGCCTCGCATGCGACCTTGCGTGCACTCGGACTCAGTCGCGACCGGATCATCGGACTGCAACGGGCGGGAACGCTCGAGCAAGTGTTGAAGGGGGTGTATCGGATACGGGTGGTCGCATTCGACCTGCTCGCCCAGTGTGTCGCGCTGTGCGCTGCGCACGATGATGCGGTGATCGCCGGGCCCACAGCAGGTCGGATCTGGGGGTTTCGGCGAGTTCCGAGAGATGCTCGCATGCACGCGATCGTGCAACCGCGCCGGCAACCGTCGATCGAGAAGTGGATCGTTCCCTATCGAACCAAGGCGATCCGCGATGTGGACGTCATCGACCGCGGCGACGGCATTCGTGTGACGAGTCGTGAACGAACGGCACTCGATCTCGCACGGTACGTGGGTGATGCGAGTCTGCTGTCGATCATCGAGCAAGCAGCGAAGGACGGGAAGCTGACCGATGCCGACTTGCGTGCGGCGGCTGTGGATTTCATCTCGCCACAACGGCCGTGGCTGCGGCGCTACCTGGTCCAGTTGGATCGCCGGCTCGACGGTGGCGCAGCGGAGTCGCATCCTGAGGTGATCTTGGGAGATGCGCTTGCGCGAGTCGGGGTCAGGCCGCTTGTACGGCAGTTCGAGATCGATCTTCCCGGCTACGGACCGGCGCGCTTCGATCTGGCTGTGCCGTCGCTGCGATGGGCGATCGAAGTCGATGTGTTCCCGACGCACTTCGAAACCGAGGGCCG